>NZ_JBFTOC010000003.1:0-340874 GCF_056397785.1 Arthrobacter sp. 05L421 | reverse complement strand
GGCCCGATGCGGGCGGCCAAGCGGTTCGCGGACGGGCTAAAAAGCGACGGGCAGCTGAGCTCTACCACCAGGGTGCAGGCCGAGCTGTTCGGTTCCCTCGGCGCCACCGGCCGGGGCCACGGTTCGGACAAGGCCGTGGTCCTGGGGCTCCAGGGCCAGGACCCCGAGAGCGTGGACACGGGCACCGCAGATGACCAGGTGGCAGCCGCGGCCCTGGACGCCGAACTCCGGATCGGCGGGGACCACCGGGTCGACTTCAACTGGGACGAGGACCTAATCCTGCACCGCCGCAAATCCCTTCCGGCCCATCCCAACGGCATGACCTTCCGGGCACTGGACCATGCCGGAACAGTACTGAAGGAGCGCAGCTACTACTCGATCGGCGGCGGCTTCGTCGTCGACGGCACGGCCCGAGGCGCTGACCACGTGGTGGCAGACGATACGGTCCTGCCCTACCCGTTCACAACAGCCGACGAGCTCCTCAATATATGCCGCCGTAAGAATATGTCCATCTCCGACGTCATGCTGGCCAACGAACTCGTCTGGCGCAGCGAAGCCGAACTCCGGGAGAAGCTGTTGGCCCTGTGGGCGGTCATGCGCGAGTGCGTGGACAATGGCTGCGCTGCCGAGGGCATCCTGCCCGGCGGGTTGAACGTCAAACGGCGCGCCCCGTCGTTGTTTCGGACACTGGCAGCATCCGCCGTCAGCGCCGAGGCGGATGCCCGGAACCCTTCGCTCGTCCAGGTGCCGGCTGATCCGCTGCTCGCCATGGAATGGGTGAACCTCTTCGCGCTGGCCGTCAACGAGGAAAACGCCGCGGGGGGCCGGATTGTCACTGCTCCCACCAACGGCGCTGCAGGCATTGTGCCGGCCGTGCTGCACTACTACGTCAAGTTCGTCCCCGGAGCCGACGACGACGGCGTTATCCGCTTCCTCCTCACAGCGGCTGCCGTCGGGATCCTCTTCAAGATCAATGCCTCCATCTCCGGGGCAGAGGTGGGCTGCCAGGGCGAAGTCGGATCGGCCTGTTCCATGGCGGCGGCCGGACTCTGCGAAGTCCTGGGCGGCACCCCGGAACAGGTGGAAAACGCCGCCGAAGTCGGAATCGAACACAACCTTGGGCTGACCTGCGACCCCGTCGGCGGGCTCGTGCAGATCCCCTGCATCGAACGCAACGCCATCGCCAGCGTCAAAGCCATCAACGCCGCCCGCCTGTGCCTCCACGGCGACGGCAGCCACAAAGTCTCGCTGGACAAAGCAATCAAGACCATGCGCGAAACAGGAGCTGACATGAAAACCAAGTACAAGGAAACCTCCCGCGGGGGCCTCGCCGTGAACGTCGTGGAGTGCTGACCATGGCCGCGAACCAGACACCCGACACTGTGGAGCACGTCCTGACCCTGGACTGCCCGGAAACGCGCGGGATAGTCCACGCCGTTTCCGGCTTCCTGCTGGATCAGGGCTGCGACATCCTGGAAAGCAAGCAATTCGATTCGATGCTGGACGGCCACTTCTTCATGCGGCTCCATTTCGCCTCGGCCGGGGACCACGCCACGCAGGATTTGCTCCGGAACGCGTTTGTGCCGGTCGCCGAAAAGTTCGGCATGCGCTGGGAGCTGCGGCGGCACGGGACCAAACGGCGGGTCCTGATCATGGTCTCGAAATTCGAGCACTGCCTCAACGATCTGCTCTACCGGGCACGCACCGGTGAACTGCCCATCGAGATCGTCGGCGTCGTGTCCAACCATCCCGATCACCGGCGGACGGTTGAATGGCACGGCATCCCCTTCTTCCACGTGCCGGTCACCCCGGACACCAAGCCTGCGGCCGAACAGCGGCTCCTGGAACTGATCGACCGCATGGACGTGGAACTGGTGGTCCTGGCCCGCTACATGCAGGTCCTCAGCGACAACCTCACCCGCCAGCTGGACGGCCGCGCCATCAACATCCACCACTCCTTCCTGCCCAGCTTCAAGGGCGCGAAACCGTACCACCAGGCGCATGCCCGGGGCGTGAAGACGGTCGGTGCCACCGCCCACTATGTCAACGCGGAGCTGGACGAAGGGCCGATCATCTCCCAGCAAGTGGTGGAGGTGGACCATACCTTCGGCCCGGACGATCTCGTGGCTGCCGGACGCGATACCGAGTGCAAGGCACTCTCCAACGCCGTCCGCTGGCACTGCGAGGGACGCGTCATCCTCCAAGGCAACAGGACAGTGGTGCTGCGTTAGGTTCGGCACGGCGGTGGCTCCGGGAGCTGTCACGCTAGTCTTCAACTAGCTGTACCCGCCCGCTACCGCCCCGCCAGACAGAAACCAGCACCATGCCCCTTACCCTCGAGGACCGTGACGCCGCTGCCGCTCCCGCCTACCTCCTGCGGGGCACCCTCCTCAGCGACGGTACTGCCGGCCAGGACTCCGTGGTGGCGGTGAAAGACGGCCGGATCGCCTACGCGGGACCTGGCGGCGGCTTTGACGCCAGGCAGTTCCCGGGGGTGGAGGAGCTCCCGCTGCCGGACGGCAGTTCACTGCTTCCCGGGCTTGTTGACCTCCACTGCCATGGCGCCGCGGGCGGCGGATTCCCAACCGGGGAGGACCGGGACTGCCGGGAGGCGGTGGACTTCCTGCACCGCAACGGGACCACCACCCTGCTGGCCAGCCTGGTTACGGCCCCGGGCGCTGAGCTGGTGCGGTCGCTGGGCGTGCTCAAGTTCCTGGCGGCTGAGGGACTGATCGCAGGGGTCCATTCCGAGGGGCCCTTCCTCTCCTCGGCCCGCTGCGGCGCGCAGGACCCCCGCTGGCTCCGGGACCCCGATCCTGAACTGCTCCGGCGCCTGCTGGCGGCCGCCGGCGGGACCTTGCGGACCATGACTTATGCCCCCGAACTGCCCGGCGCCAGTGACCTGGTCCGGATTCTCACGGACCACGGCGTCACCCCCTCGCTGGGCCACACCAATGCCGATGCCCGCGTGGCGGCCGCCTCCCTGGCGGAGGCCGCGGTGCTTATGGGCAGTGCCTCGGCCGGAGGGGCCTTCGGGCCGCGGGCCCGGCCCACGGTGACCCATCTGTTCAACGGCATGCCTCCCCTGCACCACCGCAGTCCCGGACCCGTCGCCGCGTGCCTGCGACTGGCGGCCGCCGGCACAGCGGTGGTCGAACTCGTCGGCGACGGCGTCCACCTCGACCCGGAGACGGTCCGGATGGTGTTTGACCTGGTCGGAGCCGAGGGCATCGCGCTGGTGACAGACTCCATGGCGGCAACGGGGCTGTCCGACGGCACCTACGAATTGGGCAGCTCGGATGTTGTGGTGCACGACGGCGTGGCCACCCTGGGGCGCAACGGCGCCCTTGCCGGGGGCACGGCGACCCTGCTGGAGGTTGTCCGCGCCACCATCGCAGCGGGCGTGAGCCCCGCCGATGCCGTCATGTCCGCCACCCTGGTCCCGGCCCGCGTTCTGGGCTTGGAAACCGAGATCGGTGGCCTCCGGACCGGAATGCGCGCCGACGTCATCGCCGTTGACCCGGGCTTCGAACTCGTGGCCGTTTTGCGCGGCGGACGCATCCTGCCGGGACACCGGCACGCCGCGCATTAGCACCCTGATCCCGTGGCGCACCGGCGGCGACTGCGGAAGTTTCGAGCCGTCTTGTTTGTTGTTCTGATTGTGGGTAGAAATAACTTCCGGAAGGAGCCCGCCATGATCCGCATCGCGATCGTGCTCGGGAGCACCCGGCCCGGCCGCCTCGGAAAGGCCGTCGCCGACTGGGTCCATTCCCGGGCGTCAGAACGCGGCGATGCCCGCTTTGACGTCCTCGACGTCGCCGACTTCGATCTGCCGCTTCTCGACGAGCCGCTGCCGCCGTCCCTGGGCCGGTACAGCCTCGGGCACACCAAGGCCTGGTCCGAAGCTGTTGACGGATTCGACGGCTACATCTTCGTCACGGGCGAGTACAACCACTCCATTCCCGGGGCGCTGAAAAACGCCGTGGACTACCTCTACAAGGAGTGGAACAACAAAGCTGCCGGGTTTGTCAGCTACGGAAGCAGCGGCGGCATCCGCGCCGTGGAACACTTCCGCGGAGTTGCCGCAGAGTTGCAGATGGCGGACGTCCGGGCCCAGGTCGCCCTGCCCTTGGCCACAGAATTCGTGAACTACCGCGCCTTCGTTCCTACAGAGGCCGCGGAGCAGAACCTGCAGACCGTGTTTGACCAAGTGATCGCCTGGGCCGGCGCGCTGAAGATCCTCCGCCCGGACCAAACCCACGGAAGAGAAGACGCCAGCGCTGCCTAACTACTGCCTTGGCGGAACGCGTTTTACCGGGGCCAGCTGAGCCTTTTCCGACGTCCGGCTAAGCCGGGGTCTCCGTTCTGCGCCGCCGCCGACGGACGGGAGGCGTGTCCACACCGTGCGGTGCCGCGGCATAGGTGCTGGACTGAGGTTCTTTCTGGACTTGAACGGAATCGGGCACGAGGACATGGACCGTGCCGCCGGCCGTTTCCCGCGTAGCTCCGCCCGCGACGCCCCGAAGGTAGTCAAGCGCTCCCTCTTCACTGAGTCCGTACTCCCGCACCAGCGTCCGCAATGCCAGGCCGGCCAGCGCCCGGGAGAGCTGCGCCGAGGAGAGATCGGCGCTGCTCCCGGACCTCAGCGACAGCTGCTGGACCAAACGCAATGCCCGCGACAGGTGGCGGGCCAGCCGAGCCGCTGCGGTGATGTCTGCGCTGGTGAACACGTGCGGCCAGGGCGCGTACAAGTTCACCGCGGCCTGAAATACCGATGGTGGGCTCAGCGGAACGGACACGAGGGACTGGACTCCAAAGGCTGCTGCTGCGGCGGCGTACCCCGGCCAGCGCCGCTCGAGGGATGTGTCGCCCACAAACACAAATTCACCGCTGCGAGCGGCGGTGCGGGCAGGCCCGTCGTCGAAGGATCGCTGCGCCTCATCCGCGGCCCGCGCGGGTGCACTGCCCGCGGTCAGGGTGAGGGCCTCTGCGGACCCGAGCAAGGTGATTGCCCAGCTGATCCCGCGGCCGGGCCCGCCGAGGTCGTCGACAAACTCGCTCATGGCCTCGCTGAGGAAGGCGCCGACATCCGGATCGTTGAAGTGCAGCTCCCAGAAGGAGGCCTGACGATCCGGTCGGCCGTCTCTTGCAGTTCCTTGGGTCATGTTCCACGCTCGAGATCAAAGCACGCAGCTCACTGCTGAACCGATGAAAACAGCATACGTCCGGCCGGACACCGCCGCGCCAACCATCTGTCAAGGCCGGAGACCCTGCCGAATAACGCGGGGTCCCGGCGCGTTCCGGTGGGCTGTTCCCGTGAGCCTGTCCCGGTGAACTTGTTCCGGTCAGCCGTTCCGGTCACGGCGGCGAACCGCACCAGCCCCCGCGGCGGCCCAGGGAGGTTCCAACGTCCCTCCCTGGACCGCCCGCCCCGGCTTCAACACCAGTCGCGGAGGACCCGTCCGCCGTGGCACAACCATTTATACCCGCGTTCCCCCCGTCCCAAAAGAGCCATTTGGCCCGTCCAGGCTGGCCTTGGATTTCCACCCATTTCACCCCCGGCGGATGAGGTCCGTGCCGGCGTACAGGCAGACGATGGAGATGCCCGCCGATGCCCGATGCTCGGGGGCCAGCCCACCTGGGATAGGAGCTTCCAATGTCGAGACCGCACGCAATCCTCGTGGGATCCATCGCGCTCGGAGCCGCCGTCGCTCTGCTCACCGGGTGCAGCCCAAGCAGCCCGCCGGCCGCCACTTTAAGCCCTACGGCGACCATCTCGAGCCCGCCCGCGAGCATGTCGGCGGTCTGCGCTGCCGCCGATGCCCATGCCGCCGCTCTGAAAAATTTCAAGGACACGCTGAAGCCGGACGCCACGATCGAGCAGGTCCGCGCGGCCCAAGAGCAGGTCGCTAAGACCTATGAAGAGCTGGCCAAGGCAAGCGAGAACCTCGCCCAACAGCGGGCGGAGGCCGTTAAGTCCGCCGAAGCCAAGTTCAACGCCGCAGTCGCCGCGGTGCCTAACGACGCCACCTTGAAGCAGGCAGCTGATTCCCTCCGGGACGAAGCTTCGAACGTTGAGGCCGCGGTCCGCGACCTCCGGACCGAGGTCAAGTGCTAGTACGGCCTTTGTAGTGTCGCTGAAGGACCAGCGCAGCGGAATAAGCAAATGAACGACGGCGGGAACTCCCGCCGTCGTTCATTTGCGTTCACTACTTTGATTGACAAGTGCAAAACGTTTTGTGTAGCGTAGCTCACACCAGAAACAAAACGTTTTGCAAAGGGAAGTCAATGACGACAAGAGTGGGAATAAGGGATGTGGCCAAGGCCGCCGGGGTCTCAGTCACCACTGTGTCGCATGCCCTCAATGACGCCACGAGTTTCCGGGTGAAGGCAGCAACGCAGCAGCACGTGCGGGACGTGGCCAGGGATCTTGGGTATGCCCCGAATAAAATGGCCAGCGGACTGCGCAACCAGCGCTCCCAAATCCTTGGCCTGGTCAGTGACGAAATCACCACCACTCCCTTTGCAGGAGCCATGATCCGCGGGGCGCAGGACGCGGCCTACGACCGCGGCTATGTGGTGATGGTGGTCAATTCGGGCCTGGACAGCGAGCTCGAGAACCGTGAAATCAACATGCTCCGGCAGCATCAGGTGGATGGGGTGGTCTATGCCCGGATGTACCACCAAAGTGTCCAGGTGCCGGCGGAACTGGAGGGCCTTCCCACCGTGCTGTTGGACGCCGTCACCGGCGACAGGTCCATTTCGTCGGTTATCCCCGACGAGGTGGGCGCTGCCGAAACTGCTGTTGAAGCAATCATCCAGGCGGGCCACACCCGGATCGGGATGATCAACAACATGGACGACATCCCCGCTACGCACGGCCGCAGGGAGGGTTTCCTCAACGCTCTCCGGCGGCACGGCCTGGAGCACGACCCCCGCCATTTCGTGATCGGTCCGGCCGGAACCCCGGGAGGCCGCGAGGCCGGGCTGGGCCTTCTCGGTCAGCCCGACCGCCCCACGGCCCTGTTCTGCTTCAGTGACAGGGTTGCCATGGGCGCCTACCAAGCGGCCACTGCATTGGGACTGCGCATTCCGGAGGACGTCTCCATTGTGGGGATCGACAATCTCGAAATCATCGCAGACGCCCTGTGGCCGGGACTCACTACCGTCGCCCTCCCCCACTACCAAATGGGCAGGTGGGCGGTCAACCGAATCCTGGACGACATTGAAAATCCCGGCGTACCGGCAGCCCAGACGCAACTGGAGTGCCCCCTGATTGAGCGGGGGTCCCTCGGCCCGCCGGCAGGTTAGCTGATCGCCGGCAACAGACCGACGGCGACAAACAGCCATCACCAAACCGTTCCACCGCCCGGGCCGCACAAAAAGGGACGCAGCCGTTGCACCGGCCGCGTCCCGCCGGACCCGGGACAATCCCCCATGCAAAAAATCGGCAGAAAGATTGACCATGAACAAGCGATTCACCCGGATCCTAGCCACCAGTGTAGCCGCGGCGGCACTCATCGGTACCCTGGGCGCCTGCGGAAAAGGCAGCGCCTCCGCCTCGTCCGAGGGCTCCAACGAGATCACCATGTGGACCCACAACGCAGGCAACCCCGAAGAGCTGGCCGCAATCGAAAACATTGTGGACTCCTACAACAAGAGCGCCGGCGCCAAGGCCAAGATCAAGGTCCAGGCGTTCCCGCAGGACTCCTACAACGACTCTGTAGTCTCGGCCGCGGCCTCCGGAAAGCTCCCCTGCATCGTTGACATCGACGGCCCCAACGTCCCCAACTGGGCCTGGGCGAAGTACCTGACACCGCTGAAGCTCGAGACCGATGTTTCCAAAAATCTGCCGAGTACGGTAGCCAAGTGGGAGGGTGAAACCTACGCCGTGGGCACCTATGACGTCGCCCTGGCCATGCTCGCACGCGCTTCCGACCTCAAGGCGGCGGGTGTCCGCGTCGCCACCATCGAGAAGCCGTGGACCAAGGACGAGTTCCAAGACGCGCTGACCAAGCTCAAGGCACTGGGCAAGTGGGAATACCCGCTGGACATGGGGACCGCCGGAACCGGCGAATGGTTGCCCTACGCCTACTCACCGTTCCTGCAGTCCTTCGGCGGCGACCTGATCAACCGCGACGGGTTCCAGTCCGCAGACGGCGCCCTCAATGGCGACAAGGCCGTCGAATGGGCCCAGTGGTTCCGCGGCCTTGCCGACCACGGATTCATGGCTAAGAAGAGCGGCAAGGACTCCACCCAGGACTTCCTGAACAACAAGAGCGGCATTCTCTACACCGGCTCCTGGGCTGCCGACAAGGCACGCGCTGCGGTGGGCGCGGACCTCGTGGTCATGCCGTCAGTGGACCTCGGGAACGGCCCCAAGATCGGCGGCGCCTCCTGGCAGTGGGGCGTGACCAGCGGCTGCGGCAACTCCGCGGCAGCCATGGACTATCTCTCCTACTCACTCAAGCCGGAAAACCTGGCCGCAGTGGCGAAGGCGACGGGTACCATCCCGGCCACCGACGAAGCCGCCGCGCTCCTCCCCGAATATGCCAAGGGCGGCACCAACCGGATCTTCATGGAACTGTCCCGCAACTACGCGGTGATGCGTCCTGAAACCCCCGCCTACCCTTTCATCGCCACCGAATACGGCAAGGCTGTTCAGGACATCCTCGCCGGCGCCGACCCCAAGACGGCACTGGACAAGTCGGTCAAGGCCATCGACGCCAACATCAAGTCCAACGGCGGCTACAAGAACTAGCCGGCTGCCAGCGGTACGACGACGGCGGTGCGCAACCGCCGCCGTCGAAAGTACCCCCGGCCCTGACTGTCGACGGAGAAACCCATGACAACCACCCAGCTTCCCTCCACCGGCCGCCGTCTGGCGGATCCGGCCCCGGCCGGACCGCCCAACAAACCGCGCCGCCGGACGCGCCACCTGCGCGAACAGATCAGCGGGTGGGGAATGATCGCCCCGGCCGCGGTCCTCCTGCTCGCCTTCGTCTTCCTCCCGGCAATCCTGGGCTTCGGCCTGGCGTTTACCAACGCCCGGCTGGTGTCTCCGCGGCCCGTAGAGTTCGTCGGAACCGACAACTTCGCGCGGCTCTTCGCGGATCCCACGTTTTGGCGGTCGCTGCTGAACGTCAGCTATTTTGCCGTCGTGGTGGTGCCCGTCCAGTCCGGCATCGCTCTGGCGATGGCCCTCCTGATCAACAAGAAGTTCCGCGGCGTGAACTTCTTCCGCACCCTCTACTTCCTTCCCGTGGTGACGTCCATGGTGGTGGTGTCCCTGCTGTGGCTGTTCATGTACCGCAAGGACGGCCTGATCAACGAGATGCTGTCGGCGGCCAGCTTCGGCCTGATCAACGGCCCGGACTGGCTCAACGATCCCGCCACTGCCATGCCGGCCATCATCGCCCTGTCCATTTGGCAGGCCGCAGGGTTCCACATGATCATCTGGCTCGCAGGCCTGCAGAGCATCTCCGGCGAACTGTACGAGGCCGCCCAACTCGACGGGGCCAGCCGCTGGCATCAGTTCCGTTACGTGACCTGGCCCGGACTCAGACACACCCGCACCCTGGTCCTGGTGACCATCACCATCCAGGCGCTCGGGCTCTTCGACCAGGTCAGCGTCATGACCCAGGGCGGCCCCCTCGATTCCACCACCACCATCATCTACGAGGCGGTCCGCTCCGGCTTCAAGCAGCAGGAAACGTCCTATGCCTCGGCCATCTCGCTCGTATTCTTCGTCCTCGTGCTGCTGATCTCCGCAGTGCAGCGCTACGTGACCCGAGAGAAGGACTGACGTGAAACAGACGCTCCATTCAAAGGGTCTCAGCAGCGCAGCGACCATGGCGGTACGCATCCTGTTCGCTGCCGTCGCCGCCTTCCCCATCGTGTTCATGATGGTGTCCTCCCTCAAGCCGGACCAGCAGATCTTCGGCGACATGTCCTCCGTGGCAGCCTTCCTGCCGATCGGAAACATCTCCCTGGACAACTACACCGCAGTGTTCGACCGGGTCCCGGCCGCCCGATTCCTCATCAACTCCATCGGCATTTCCGCGGTGACGGTGGTGCTCGGCATCTTCATCAACAGCCTCTGCGCGTTTGCCCTGTCCCGCATGGAAGTTCGCGGCAAGCGCGTGGTATTCACCGCGATCCTCGCCACCCTCATCGTGCCCTTTCAGACGCTGGCACTGCCGCTGGTGTGGTGGGTCAACCAGCTGCCGTACTTTGAGCTCAACGGCTTCAGCCTAGAGATCTCGAAGGGCTGGCTGGACACCTACCAGGTCCAGATCATCCCCTTCATCGCCAACGCGTTCTCCATCTACCTGTACCACCAGTACTTCGAGTCCATTCCGAAGGAACTGGACGAGGCGGCCCGGATCGATGGCGCCGGCTGGTTCAGCATCTACCGCCGAGTGGTTATGCCCCTTGCGGGACCGGCCACCGCCACCGTTGCCATTCTGACCTTCCTCCCCGCCTGGAACTCGTACCTGTGGCCGCTCATGGTGGTCCAGTCCGAGGAGCTCCGCCCGGTGATGATTGGCATCCAGTACTTCTTCCAGCTCAACGTCTCCTGGGGCGAGGTGATGGCTTACGCATCCCTCATCACCATTCCCGTGGTGGTCCTGTTCGTCGCGTTCCAGCGTTCCTTCATCAACAGCATCGCCTCCAGCGGCGTCAAGGGCTGACCGGCCTCCTCACGCGAAAGCCCATAAACACCCTCATGAAAACAATCACCGAGCTCGACTGCCAGTACCGGCCCAAGTGGCACTATTCCGCGGAGCGCAACTGGCTCAACGACCCCAACGGGCTGGTCTACTCCAACGGCATCTACCACCTCTTCTACCAGCACAACCCGCACGGCACTGAGTGGGGCAACATGTCCTGGGGCCACGCCACTTCCACAGACTTGCAGCACTGGGAGGAGCAACCCGTTGCCATCGAGTGCGATGAGCAGGAGGCCATCTTTTCCGGCTCCGCAGTGGTGGATGTCCAAAACACCAGCGGTTTCGGCGTAGGAACAGTACCGCCCCTTGTGGCCATCTACACCAGCGCGTATTCGCCCGCGTCGCCGCTCGCGGGACGGCAGGCACAGTCCCTCGCCTACAGCACGGACGAGGGCGCCACCTGGACCAAGTACGCCGGGAACCCCGTGCTTGACCGGCTGTCCCCGAACTTCCGGGACCCCAAAGTCTTTTGGTACAACGGCGGCGCCGGCGGCTACTGGGTGATGGTCGCCGTCGAGGCACTCCACCACGAAGTGGTTCTCTACAAGTCTGCGGATCTGTTGTCCTGGGAGTACCTGAGCACGTTCGGCCCAGCGAACGCAACGGGAGGGGTATGGGAGTGCCCGGACCTGTTTGAACTGCCGGTGGACGGCGATGCCTCAAACACCCGGTGGGTCATGGTGGTAAACCTGAGCCCCGGCGGTATCGCCGGCGGTTCAGGCGGCCAGTACTTCATTGGAACGTTCGACGGCGTGACGTTCCGTTCCGAAACCACCGTCACCGAAGGCGTGCAGGCCGACGACAGCCGGATGGCCGAGTACGGATGGCTGGACTGGGGGCGGGACTACTACGCGGCCGTATCCTTCAGCAATGTTCCGGACGGCCGGCGGCTCATGATCGGCTGGATGAACAACTGGCAGTACGCCGCCGCAACACCCTCAGAGGGCTGGCGCAGCGCGATGTCCCTGGTCCGCGAAGTCATGCTGGTGTCCCGCGGCGGCCGCCCCTTGCTGGTGCAGGCGGCGGTGGACCCGTTCGACCACCACGGTACAGAGCTGTTCGCCCTGGACCGGCAGCCGTTGGCGGACGGGGTGACCTGGCTTCCAGCCGGGGCCCGCGGTGACGTGCTGAGGATCGATGCCGAATTCGAGCCGGGCGCTGCCCGCAGGGTAGGTCTCGTGCTCAGGGCCGGCAGCGAATCCGGCGGTGCATCCGGTTCGGGGCCCGGAGCCGGAGAGCGCACTGTCCTGGCATACGACTGCCTCACGGCGGAGCTCAGCCTGGACAGGACCGAATCCGGCAACGTGGGGTTCCACGAGGCATTCGCGTCGGTAGAGCGCGTTGCCGTGCCGTTGGAGGACGGCCGGTTACGGATCCGGGTCTTCCTGGACCGCTGCTCCGTCGAGGTCTTCGCGCAGGACGGGCTGGCGACCGTCACGGATCTGGTTTTTCCGGCACACTCCGGCAACGCCGTCGGGCTGCTGGCAGAAGGCGACGGCGGCACCCTGACGAGCCTCGCCGTCGTCGGCTGACGCCGGCGCGGGCGCGCAGTTGTTCCGAACACCATCGACTCTGACCCCTGCCGACCGATACAGTTCCCGAATCTGTTCCGGACGCTTCTTGGAGGCCACCGTGCTTAAAGGAATCAGCAGGATGACAGGTGCTGTGGCGGGGCTGGTGCTTTCGCTCGGCATGATCGCACCGTCCGTGACGGCAGCGGGCGCGGCAGTCTACGACTTCAATTCCGCCTCCAGCCTGCAGGTGGTGGTCAACAAGCACCGGCAGCTGTACCCGGCCGCGTATGTGCCGGGTCAGCTGGTCAGAGTCCAGGCGGAACGGTTGCGGGCGCCGGCCGAGGACGCCTACAAGCAGTTTGCCAAAGCCGCCAAGGCGGCCGGCGTGACCATCCTGCCGATCAGCGGCTACCGTTCGTTCAGCCAGCAGGCCAGCCTCTATGACAGCTACGTGCGCCAGTATGGACAGGCTACGGCGGACACCCTTTCCGCCAGGCCCGGCTATAGCGAACACCAGACCGGCCTGGCGATGGACATCGGCAATGCCAGCGGAATCTGCGCCCTGCAAGCCTGCTTCGCAAATACCCCGGCGGGCCAGTGGGCGGCGGGGCACGGCTGGGAGTACGGATTCATCATCCGATATCCGGCCGGGGCCGGGGCCACCACCGGCTACACCTACGAGCCCTGGCATCTGCGCTATGTGGGTCGGGCCATTGCCGAGGATATGCATTGGACCGGGATCAGCACCCTCGAGGAGTACTTCGGTCTGGAAGCGGCCCCGGATTATCTCCGGTAAAGGATTTCCCGCCGTGCGGTCGATTGCGCGGCAGGCCTGGTGAACCGGTTAAAAGCTGAAGGCGCCGGTCCGGTCTGGCCTTGCGCGGCCGGGCTCTGGGCGCCCGGACAGGGTCCCGCCGCAGGAACCAGCGCCACCGCAACCAGAACGGCCGAGGCCGCGGCTGCCAGCACAATCCAGATCGTCCGGAGGCTCGGCATTCCGGGAGAGAACTTCCCTACGGCATGTCTGCATGCCCGCTTGGCGAAGGAAACGGCAGGCCGCCACTGCGGTGGGCGCCGGCGTCGAAATGGATTCAATTTTTCAGCCTCAGCGCGCGGGCGAGGTTATTCATGGGTTCAACATTCCTGGTTCTGGTGGAAGCCATCCCGCCCCATCCATGGCCCGTATGTGCGGAGGGCGGAAGCGCCCGGAGTTCCGGGCGCTTCCGCCTCATGACTGCCTGCTGACTACTTGTACAGGCCCGCGCCGCCGATTTTGAGGTTCGTGGGCAGGTACCCGAACGGGCCCAGGCCGTTCTGGCCGAAGGTGCGGTCAACTGCCGAAACTCCGTTGCGGAAGTTGATCTTCACGGTGGGCGAGAGGGAACCGCCGCGGACGCCGTTCACGTTGTCGATGAAGGACTGCACCAGACCGCCCGGCTGGACGTAGTGCGAGTACGCCTGGAACTGCCGGCCGTTCTGGCGGGCATCCGGTCCTTCGGGCGCATTGGCCGGCATGTTCAGGTCCGTGGGGGATGCCAGAGCCAGGCCGCTGTTGTTCATGGGCTGGTAGTCGGAACGGACGCCGTCGCCCACAAAGCCGTAGACGCCGTCGGGGCCGCGCATGCCATCCGCGTAGGTGAACTGGTGGCTGATGGTGAACAGGTAGTACTTGTTCTTGCCGCCCTCGTTCTGGATAAAAATCTGCGGACGCTCGGTCTGGTCATTCACGCAGTTGGCGGACAGGACCGGCGGCAGGAAGTGCCACTTTGTCAGGTCCTTGTTGTCCGCCACTGCCAGGCCCACGTTGGCGGTCTGGAACCATGACCCGGTGCTGTTGACCTGTTCAAGTGTCTCGGCATTCGGGTCCCCCGGGCGGTAGCCCAGGTCCGCGTTCGTGCACTTGTAGTCGCCCCGTTTACCGCCGGTGTTGCCTTCGAAGACCATGAAGGTCTTACCGGGGTGCGCCGGGTCTGCGAACGTGTACGGGTCGCGGAAGGCGAAGCCCGGGTTCTGGGCCTTGTTCTGGTACAGGACGCCGTCCGGCTCAAGGAGTTTGGTGTGCTCGAAGCCGTCGAAGCTCACGCCGTTCTTGTCAGCGTGGATGTTGCCCAGCGCCTTGGCAATCACGGCGTCCGGGGCGATTCCGCCGCGGCCGGCATTGCGCTCGGCAACGTCGAAGAAAGTGGTTGCCGTGTAGAAGACGTCGACGTGGTTGCCCTGCATCAGGCGGGTGGAACCGGACCATTCGGTGTTGCCGATGGAGGTGTTGTCCAGGAACAGGTGTCCGCCGTAGTTCCACTTGTCCTTGGCCGGGTCGGCGTTGGTCTTGCGGAAGAAGTAGCCGATCCGGGCGTTCCAGTGCCTCTGGTCGAAGCCGTAGCCGGCGTGGCGGTCGGCAACGAGCGAGAAGATGACGTCCCAGCCCTTGTAGCTGATCTGGTTTGCGTTCTCGTCGGTCAGGGACCAGGTGTCCCACACCCAGACGTCGTCGTTCATGGCCGGGAAGTCCGGCGGGATTTCCGGCATGGTGACGTTGGGGCTCATGGAGTTCTGGCCCGGGGACACGGCGGTGCTGCTTTGGGCCATGATCTGTTTGGCATCCGCACGCGTCCACTTGGAGGTGAAGGCCGCGGCCGGATCGAACGGCTGCTGGGTGTGCTTGGTGGGTAGGGGAAAGCCCGGCGTCGGAGCCGGCATTTGCCCGCCGCTCGGCGGATCCGAGGGCGCGTTTGCCTGCGCCGACGGGACGGAAAGGAAGACGGAGGCCGCAACGGCCGTTGCCAGTGCCGCGGCGACTGAACGCCACCGCAGCTTCCGGGGTGTATTGGGGTGCTCGTGCATTTTGCTCTTCTCGCGGAGTGAGACCATTCGTGGAAGACGGGCGTGTGCCCTCTATCCCCGAAACTCCGGCAGCCCCGCTGACACCGCAGGCGTCATCGAGGACGCCATTGTGTCGAGGGGCGGGACCTCGGTAGGGCCCCGCCTGATGGCCCGGGAGGGTGCTGATTTCCCGGACGTTCATCACCGTAGACAGTGCTGGCCAGGATTCAAAACCGCATTTCCGGCACTAAAGCGGTTTAGAACGCAACGAATGTAAGCGCTTGCACGACATCTCCGCGCGCGTGCCATGGCGCTAATCTGGAGTCAAATGTTCATAAAAAATATGATTTATGATCGAGGTCGCCGGCTGTTTACCCGCCTGCCGCCCGAAAGGCAGCCGCCGTTCAGCCCAGCACGGCGGCTTGGGCACGGCGCACCAGAGCCCCCGGCCGAGGCCGGGGGCTCTGGTTGGATGTCACGTCCGTGCGGTTCAGCGAGGTGCTGCCACCCGTTTTCGGTTCCGGGAGGGCGCCGCGGCGATCAGCAGGGCCGCTAGTGCCACCGCCGCGCTCAGGATCAGTCCCGGGCGGTACTGCTCCAGCATTGCGGCCGCGTCAACGCCGGCGGCCCTGCCGGACGCGTGGCCGTGACCGCTGACCATGGCAGTGGTGACGGCGAGAACCAGGGCGGCCCCCACCTGGGTGCTGGTCTGGATCAGGCCGGCCGCAAGGCCCTGTTCCGAGTTCCGGATGCCGGCGGTGGCCTGGACGTTGATGGACGGGAAGGCCAGGGCGAAGCCGACGCCCAGCAGCAGAACTGAGGGCAGAATGTCCGTCACGTAGTTCGGCGAGGTGCCCACCCGCAGGAACAGCAGGTAGCCGAGCGTCAGGGAGGCCAAACCGGTCAGGATCAGCCGCGGGGCGCCGAACTTGTGGATGAGCCGGTCCGCGAACGGTGCGCTCGAGGCCACCAGCAGGCCCGTGGGAAGGAGCGCCAGGGCCATGCCGAGGGGGCTCCAGCCCAGCACGGACTGCAGGTAGAGCGTGAGGATGAACTGGAAACTCAAGTAGGAGCCGAACAGGCCCACGGCGCTGAGGTTCGCCCGCGCCACCCAGCCTTCCCTGAGAATGCCGAACCGGATCAGGGGGTGCCGGACACGGTTCTCGATCACCGCGAAGGCCGCCAGCACCGCTGCGGAGGCCACGAATCCGGCGATAGTTGCCACAGATCCCCAGCCGTTCCCGGGTGCCGCAACAAGCGTGTACACGAGCCCCAGCATGCCGGCGGCGAGGGTGACGGCGCCCCAGGGGTCGTGCCCGCTGTCCTGTCCGCTGCCTTCGGTCTTGCCGGCGGCGTTGTCCCGGGGGATGAATTTCAGGCCAAGAAGCACGACGGCGACCGCCACCGGGACCGAGACCAGGAAGGTCCAGCGCCAGCTCATGGCCGTCATCAGGCCTCCGACCACAAGCCCGAGTGAGAAACCGCTGGCGCCGAAAGTGGTGAAGATGGACACAGCCCGGTTGCGTTCGCGGCCTTCCGCGAAGTTGGTGGTGATGATCGAGAAACCGGCGGGAGCAGTGAACGCGGCCGCCAGTCCCTTGAGGAAGCGGGTGCCGATCAGCAGGGCCGGGTCATCCACCAGGCCGCCAAGCAGGGAAGCTGCGGCGAACACGCTGAGTGCAATCAGGAAGATCCGCCGCCGGCCGAGCAGATCGGCCATCCGGCCGCCCAGCAGGAGCAGACTTCCGTAGCCGAGCACGTAGGCGGAGACGATCCACTGGAGTGATTCGGTTTCCAGGTGAAGTTCGGTGCCGATCGAGGGCAGGGCCACACCCACCATGGATACGTCCAGCGCGTCGAGCGCCAGAACGGTGCACAAGACCAGGAGCAGCATCCACTGCGCACGCGTCCAGCGGACGGGAGTAAGCCGTTCGCCGGCAGGTCTGTCAAGAGTGGAAGTTGAGGTCATGGCACCAACCTATATGACACGTCATTGAATGACAAGGAATATTATGACGTGGACTTTTAATTCGTCATGAACTAGAATTTCGGCATGGCAACACCGCAGGACCGCCAGCTGGTTGAGCAATGGCGCAGCATCCAGACCACGTACTTCCGCACCGCGGGGGCGATCGACCGTGCCCTGGAAACGCGATTCAACATCGGCCTGACCGAATTTGAAATCCTGGATCTCGTGGCCGAAAGCAAAGACGCTGCGTGCCGGATGAAGCAACTGGGTGAGCGCACCCCCATGACCCAGAGCGCTATGTCCAAGGTGGTGGACCGGCTCGACAAGGCCGGCCTCATTTCCCGCCATTCCTGCGAAGATGACCGGCGCTCACTCTTTCTGGAACTCACCGACGCCGGCCGCGCACTCCACCGGGAAGCCGCCATAGAACACCGCGCCCTGCTCAAGGAAAACCTTCCCTGAACCGTATCCCCCTTTGGGAACAGCAGGCAGCTATGCCAATCGACCGGAAGAGCTAGGGCACGCCTTTTGCAGGCCCCCGACGGCCGCGGATGGCATCGGGGCTTCAGGTCACCTGCGCCAAACCCAGCCAGCGCAAAGGTTCCCCTGAGTCCCTAGCAATTCCGCTGCAACAGAGTGGTCACAGGAACACCCGCCAAGAGGAGGACCCTGATGATCATCTACCGCCCCATGGCCCCGCTGACGGCCGGACGTGGGAGGATCCTGGTATGGAAAACTCCCCCGAGGTCCTCCGTTATGCGGCCTTTTCCACGACGCCGGACGGCGGCAATCCTGCAGGCCTGGTCCTGGATGCCGGCCATCTGGACGATGCCGGGATGCTGGCCGTGGCGGCCGCCGTCGGGTACGCCGAAACGGCCTTTGTAACGGAGCCGGGCGTCGGCGGGGACCCGCGCCGTAGCCGGGTTCGCTACTTCTCCCCGATCGCCGAGGTCCCGTTTTGTGGCCATGCGACGATCGCGCTGGCCGTTGCGCTGAGCGCACGCGACGGGGCTGGATCCTTCACCTTCGACACCCCCGTCGGCCCCGTCGTCATCGAAACAGCAGGCGACGGCGCCGACATCACCGCATCGTTTACCGCCGTGGAGCCACGGGTGGCCGTATTCGACGACGGCGTCCTGGCCGAACTCCTCGGCCTGCTCGGCGTCGGGCCGGCGGATCTCGATCCCGCCTACCCGCCGCGGATCGCCTATTCCGGGAACTGGCATCCGGTGCTGGTCCTGGCCGACCGCAGCCTTTTCGACTCCTTTGGCTTCGATCCGGAGGCAGTGCGCCGGCTCATGGACGCTCAGGGCTGGGCCGCAACGGTGGCCGTCCTGCACCGCATTGCGGATGGCGAATTCGAAGCCCGGAATCTGTTCCCCGTCGGAGCCATCACCGAGGACCCCGCAACAGGGGCCGCCGCTGCGGCGGTGGGCGCCTACCTGCGCCTCCTGGGCCTGGTCGGGCCCCCGGCGAGGGTCTTGATCCACCAGGGACGGCACGTCGGCCGCCCGGGCTTACTCACCGTGGACATTCCCGCCGCCGGCGGAATAGTGGTGAGCGGCACGGCTGTCCGAATCCCCGCCGCCTAGGGCAACAGCTGATCAGAGCCGGGCAGGGTTCCTTACGTCGCGTCCTTCGTCCCCGGGGTAGCGCGGATTTCGGTCCGGAACCCGATCAATTTGTGGGTACCGTCGCAGTAGGGCTTGATCGCGGACGCGCCGCAGCGGCACAGGGCGATTGTTTTGCGCGTCCGTGGCACTGCTTCCCCGGACGGGGTGACGATCTCGAATTCGCCGCGGACCAGGATTGGCCCGTCGGGACAAATAACAATGGCGCCGTCGCCGGAAGATTCCTGCGGGTTCTGGTTCATGGATTTTCCCTGTCTGGGTTCGTGCCCGGTCAGACCGCGGCGGGGACGAGCGATTTCAGCGAGGACGTGCCGTTTTCCCATGCCTCCATGATGTGGAGGGTGAGCCGTGCGTCGATGGCGAGCACCGCCGTCGCGCCGAACAGGACGTCGGGAAAGAGGTCCGGTTCTGCCTCCACGAGCCCGCCGGCGAGATCCCTGCCTGCGATCTGTTCGTGCACAGCGTCCGCCTCGACGTGCTCGTCGAAGTACGCGGTCACCTCGGGTCCGAATCCGAGCCGCCGGAAACCGTTGCCGTACAGCTGGTTCGGCCGGGAGGACGTCATCTCATAAATCGCCAGATGCCCTGAGATGGCTCCCCGCAGTCTGCGGTTCAGTCCGAAAAGGGACATCATGTTGACCGCGGCGAGGGAGATGGCCGGGACGGCGTCCACATAGCGGCCGTAGACGTCGTCCAACCCCAGTCCTCGCATGGTCCGGGCGAAAAGGGCGCTGTGCATGCGGTCCGGCCGGCCTCCGCCGTACTCGTCGGCCTGGATCTCCACCAGCGCAGCCTTGGGCCGACCGGTCAGCCTCGGGATCGCCCAGGTGTGCGGATCGGCTTCCTTGAGCTGATAGATCGATTTGTGGACCAGGAATTCACGGAGCTGTTCGAGGGTCGCCTTCTTCGCCACAAAACGGGACATGCTGGGTCCACCATCCTGGCCCGCGAGCCCAAACAGTATGTCCGCCACAGCGTCACTGTCCAGGACCGCGGCAGGAGGAGACTGAACCGGTCCTGCGGACAAGCGGGCCGCGGACCGCAGCGCCATCTCGAACGGTTCCTCCAGCAGCTGCCGGAGCGCGATCAGACCGGGGCTCCATTCCCAGCGGTCATCGACTCCGTCCAGGCCGCCGTAATGCAGCTCATAAAGGCAGAACAGGGTCAGCTGGATGTCGCCGTCGTCGATGATGTCATCGGTGAGTGGCAGCTGCGCCTCGATGAGATCGTGCAGCGCGCCCTGTGCTGCGGAATCATCTCCGGTCCTGCCCGCCAAGAGCCGGAAGAGCCCTCCGCTTATGGGTCCGCGCGCGTCAGGGATCTTCATGTTTTCTCCTACGTGGGCCCTAGCGGTAGTGGCCGGGGTTGGTGATGGTGCGTCGATGTGAGCCCGGCCCGGGGGTGAAGCCGGCGGGGCCAGGGTCCACTGTTTAGCTGTTGCCGGTGTAGACGAGGCTGTCCGCGTCGACTTCGTTCGCCGGGGCGTCCGCAAGTCCCTGCGGCGACAGATCCATGTCCATCAGCCCGGGGAGTTGATTGGGGGCCGCGGAGTGCCCGGCGATGGGTGTGCTGTGGTTGGTCACGGTGTGCCCCTAATACTTTGTTGGATACAGGCCCGGGAGGATGCTGCCTGTCATGGGCCGGGTATTTCCATCTGGAACCCGCACCGGCAGCGCAGAACACGGGTCCGGAAATAGTCGCCCAAAAAATCCGGGGTGCCGGCGTGAGTGGAAACCGGCCGATGCGCGCTGCGCCGCTCGGGGTCCACCGCGGACATCGGCTCCTGGCAGTGGCTGTAGGCGTCGTCGCGGTGGACGGCGCCGCCGCTGTTTCCGTTCCGCCCCGGGATGGCTGCGAGAAATGCCGCAGTGGTAGCAACCACGTGCGAGCTTCCGCAATTGGTGCAGCTGATGGCTGCCGCGAGGGTTTCCCGCTGCGGATTCATCGTGGTGACGGAGTCCAGAAGGAGGTGCCGGTCGGTGTCGCATGTCGCGCACCATGGCCGGCGGCCCCGGGGCTGGTGGGCATCCCGTGGCACGTACGTGCTTGACGTGATGGTCATCCGGGTCAGACCAGGCCCGGGTAGCTGGCCAGGATGTAGTCCGCAGCGGCAGGTCCTTTCATGCGGAGGCCGTTGCGCTTGGGATGGATCTGCTTCTCTTTCATGGCCGCCCAGAAGGCATCTTCGGGTCGGGGCGTGGCCTGGCTAAGGAAGCACCAGCTGGTGTAGAGGCCGTAGAGGCAGTCCTTGCCCAGGGCGTGGTCGGATGCAGGGTCTTGGGCAGTGGCTTCCTGCAGGAATTGGTCATACTGAGAAGTTGCCATGAGTGGCTCGTTTCCTCGCGGTGCATTTTGTGCCGCCGTGTGGCTACAGCAGCTAAGCATCCAGGCCGTGCACGGGGCGCTGAAGCATGACCCCGGCCTGCTGCGTCACCGCAGATCCGGGGATAAAGTGCTGTCGAGCTGGGAGTCCACGTGCTCTGGGACCAGTCAAAACAACTTCTCTACAATGTAGACTGTAGGCGTAGACTACACATTAAGCAACCAGCTAATTACCTTGAAATGTGACTAGTCCGCACCAACCTGAACGGAACACCATGTCGCCCGAAGAGTATCCGGCGCCCCCAGCGACTCCTGGCAAGAAGACGCGGCTCAGCCGGGACGTTGTTCTATCCGCGGCGCTGGCATTGGTGGACGCCGAAGGACTCGACGCCCTCACCATGCGCAGGCTCGGGCAGGAACTCGGGCGGGATCCCATGGGCCTGTACCGTTACGCAGAAAACCGCGCAGCACTGCTGGACGGCGTCTCAGAGCTCGTCCTGAATGAACTGGTCATCTTTCCCGATGATCCGGACTGGCAGGCGCAGCTCCGACGCATTGCCCACGACCTGCGCGAGCTCGCCCTCCGGCACCCCAACGTCGTTCCGCTGCTTGTGACCCGCCCCCTGTCAACGCCCCTGGGCCTCCGGCCATTGGGGACGCTGCGGCCGCTGGAGCAGATCCTGTCGCTGCTGATCGACGCCGGATTCGCGCCTGTTGACGCCCTGCACGTCTACCGCGCCTACTACGGATACCTTTACGGGCACATCCTCAACGAACTGCAGGAATTCGTCGTCGACCCCGACGAAAACGAGGCACTTCTCCGCCTGGGCCTGCACCGTTTGCCGCCGAAAGACTTCCCCCGCCTCCGGTCCCTCGCCCCTGTCCTTGCCGACTACGACGGGATGGCCGAACTGGATGAAGGAATCAGCATCCTGCTTTCAGGCCTGGCAGCCCATCTCCCGCCACCGGGAGCCTCGGCCAAACCCTGATCCGGAAATTCCCTTGAAAGGATCCGCCATGTTTCTCCTCCTCGGCCTCAAGACGGTGCTGCGCGGCCTTCCCGAACGGATGGCAACGTGCCAGTACTGCCACCAGTTCGTGCAGCATCGACTGCAAGAACGCGCCACCAAATTCACCCTGTTTTTCATCCCCGTCTTCACCACCTCCAAGGCCTTCAACATCACCTGCTCCAATTGCGGACAGAACTCGGTCGTCAAGCCGCGGCAGAAAAACATGCTCCTGAGCTAGGCAGGCCGGTGCGGCATCAGCGGGGCTTAGACAGCCGATCCTTCGCGTGATGGCTTCCGGGCCCGACAGGCACTAGTTCCGTGGCTTTCGCGAGACCTTCGGTAGGCATCGAGACGTACATGCTCTCGGCTCGGCTCACCTGGAATGTCTCGTGCCAGATACCGACGGCCTTGGGGGCTTTTCTTGCCTGGCGGTTGAAAGCCGTCCAGGCCGGCCTGTGCTCGGATTCGGGCGCACTCGCGTAGGCATACAGCTTCTCCACCGACTCCCAGTACTGCACGATCACCGGCCCGCCGGCGCCGAGGGCGAACCGGCAACCAAGAAGGCCGGAACCCGGCTCCCGGAAGAGTTCGGCCAGCATGCTCGGCATCGCCAGTAAGGCCGGCAGCCACAGATCCGGCCGCCAGGGACTGTTGATGCGCATGCCGATGAGGAAGACCACCAAATCACCTGAATGGCGGTGCGTGAAACGTCCAGCGTTGATGCGTGCCATACTTTCCCCTAACTAGATACCGATACTCTCCAATATTGGCGAGTGCCACTATCTAAGTCAAGGAGAAACTTTGCGCATCTCACAACTGGCCGCTGCCACCGGGGTTCCTGTGGCCACCATCAAGTACTACCTTCGGGAGAAACTACTTCACGACGGCGTGCTGACCTCCGCGACCCAGGCCCGCTACGACGACTCGCATGTGCGACGGTTGAAGCTGATCCGGGCACTCATTGGCACCGCGGGGCTCAGCGTCAGCGCCACCCGCGAGGTACTTCGTGGCCTCGAAAACCCGCCACAGTCCGGCCACGACCTGCTCGGAATAGCGCACCACGCGGTCACCCGGACCGCACCGGACGACGTCGACCTCTCCTCGGCACAAAAGCTCTTGGACCGTTGGGGCTGGGGCGCAGAGACTTGCGACCGCGATACCCAAGCGGCCCTGGTAAAGGCCCTGCACGGGCTCTCGGAGGCAGGATTCGACGCGCCGGCCGCGCTCTTGGACCGCTATGCCTCGGCCATGCAGGACATCGCAGAGGCCGACGTCGAAAGTGTTCCCACGGATTCGGCCGAGGCCGCGATGCAGCACGTGGTTCTCGGAACGCTCCTGATGGAACCGGTACTTCTGGCCATGCGCCGGCTTGCCCAGCAAAGCGCATCTTTCCAGCGGTTTGGCGGGACGGAGTCCTAGATGACCGGGGAGCGCCGCTCGATCAGCACCGTATCCCGCCATTGCCCCGCACTGGGGCCGTAGCTCATACGGGCGATGCGGTTTCGCCGGCCGACGACGGCGAAACCGTTTGCGAGGTGGAGCTTCAGGCTTGCTTCGTTTTCGGGGAAGACACTGGCCTGGATGGTCCAGATCCCGCATTGCTCGGTCGACGCCGCCAGGGCCTGAAGCAGTCCGGCTCCCACTCCCCTGCCACGGGCTTCTGCGGCGACGTAGACGGAGTGTTCCACCACGCCGGCATATGCGGGCCGCGCGGACACGGCGGAGACAGGCGCCCAGCCGAGGATGGCGCCCCCGTGTCCCTCGGCGACAAGACGATGGCCGGGGAGCCGGGAACTGGTGAAGCGTTCCCAGTCCGGCACGTCTGCTTCAAAGGTGGCGTGGCCGGTGGCGATTCCTTCGCGGTAAATCCCCCGGACGGCTGGCCAGTCGTCCTCGCGCATGGAGCGGATCTTGACCCCAGACCCTTCGTGCGCGGTCACAGGGTTGCCAGGAGTCCGGCCGCCTGCTCGAGCGCCCCGGGCATCAGGGAGTAATAGGCCCAGGTGCCGCGCTTTTCGCGATGCAGCAGCCCGGCCTCGACCAGGATCTTCAGGTGGTGGGACACCGTCGGCTGGCCCAGGTCCAGGGGTTCGGTGAGGTCGCAGACGCATGCCTCGCCGGAATCGCCGGCCTTGACGAGGGAGAGCAGCCGGAGCCGGTTCGGATCGGCCAGCGCCTTGAAAACCAGAGCCCTCTGCTGGGCGTCTTCGGCGCTCAGGGTGGGCCGTCCTGCGGGAACGCAGCAGGCTTCATCCGTGGCTGATTCGACGATAGGCAGCGAGGTCATGTACCCATTATGGCCTGATATTGATAATCATCAATGTATCGGCTGCGGGCGGCCCGTTTCGGCACTGTGCGCCAGGACGACGTCGTCCGCGCTGCGGGCCGCGGAGGGGAACAGGACGAGAAGGAGACCAAGGCCTACTGCCGCGCCAACCAGCTGCGCCACGACGAATCCCGGAACGGAGGCCGGTGCGATGCCGGCGAAGGTGTCACTGAAGATGCGGCCCACCGTCACGGCCGGGTTCGCGAACGACGTCGAGGACGTGAACCAGTATGCGGCTCCGATGTAGGCACCCACCGCCGGCGCGGCAAGAACGCCACGGTTGGTGGCGGCTAGGGCGAAGATCAGCAGGACGAGCCCCGCGGTCGCGACAACCTCACCCAGCAGATGTCCCGGCGTCGTGCGTTCCTTGACGGAAATGGCGGTGCCCACCTCAAACATGGCGTTCGCGACCACGCTGCCGCTGACCGCCCCCACGGTCTGGGCAACGATGTAGGTGCAGAGCTCCGGCAGGGCCAGTCCGGTACCGTCGCGTCGGCCCAGGATCCAGTCGGCGAGGGACACGACGGGGTTGAAGTGCGCGCCGCTCACGGGCCCGAGCACCAGGATCAGAACCGTCAGGCCCAGCACCGTGGCGGTGCTGTTCTGGAGCAGCTGCAGGCCGATGTCACTGGGGGAAAGCTGCTGTGCGGCGATCCCGGAGCCGACGACGATTGCCACGAGCAGGCTGGTGCCGAGCAGTTCGGCGACGGCGCGGCGCCACAGCGGCGGCTGGTTGGAAGTCATGCCAACAGCTTGACCGAAGGAATTAACTCAGTCAAAATTGACCCAATGAATATTGAGACAGCAGACGATTTCCGGGCGCGGGTAACCAAGCACGCGGCCCTCGCCGATCCTGCGCGGCTGCGCATCGTCGACCTGCTGACCCTGGGCGACCTCTCCCCGACGGAGCTGCAGGCAGAGCTGGGAATGCCCTCGAATCTGCTCTCCCACCACCTGCGCGCGCTGGAAGAGGCCGGGCTGGCAACCCGTCGCCGCTCCGAAGCGGACCGTCGGCGCAGCTATGTCCGGCTTGCCGCCGGCGCCCTGGAGGGCCTGGTTCCGGGGGCCGAACACGGGGCCCGCCGCGTGCTGTTCGTCTGCACCCGAAACAGTGCACGGTCCCAGCTGGCCGCCGCACTCTGGCAGCAGGTCAGCGAAATCCCCTCGACGTCGGCGGGAACGCATCCCGCGGACCGCATCGCCCAAGGCGCCATCGACGTCGCCCGCCGTCACGGCGTGGAGCTCGCGGACCTTCCTCCCCGCAGGCTGGATCAAGTGGCGGCGACGGGGGACTTCGTGGTGACCGTCTGCGACAACGCCCATGAGGAGCTTCCCGGCTTAGGCGGCGCGCACTGGTCGGTGCCGGATCCGCTGCGCCTGGGCACCGAAGACGCCTTCGAGAGCGCCTTCACTGACATCGCCCACCGGATCAGTGACCTCGCACCCCGCGTACTCGCGGCCTAAAACCCGAAACCCGCAAATATTGACAACTATCGATCTATTGTTCGATACTTCATACATCGACAGGCATCAATGTCTAGGCAGTCAAAAGTGGCGCGACGACGTCGACCTCATCAAAACCGATCCGCACCTAACTGATTCCAGGAGAAACCTCGTGAGCACCGAAACCGCCAAGAAGCCGTCCGTCCTGTTCGTCTGCGTCCACAACGCCGGCCGGTCCCAGATGGCCGCCGCCTTCCTCACCAACCTCGGGGAGGGGCGGATCGAGGTCCGCTCAGCCGGTTCCCAGCCCGCGGACCAGGTAAACCCGGCAGCCGTGGAGGCCATGGCGGAACTCGGCATCGACATGTCGGCTGAAATCCCCAAGATCCTCACCACCGAGGCCGTGAAGGAATCCGACGTCGTGATCACCATGGGCTGCGGCGACGAGTGTCCCTATTTCCCCGGCAAGCGCTACGAGGACTGGGTCCTGGAGGACCCTGCATGGCAGGGCGTGGACTCCGTCCGTCCGATTCGCGACGAGATCAAGACCCGCATCGAGGCCCTCATCGCATCCCTCACCCCCGTGGCCAAGTAACCCGTACCGAGCCACAGGAAGCCCCTGACCTCGACCGGAGGGGGGTGAGCTGAATGAAGACAGGATGCTGCAGTGACTCGGGTTGCTGCGACGACTGCCCTGATGACATGCAGGGCCGCTGCTAACACCCCGTTCGCCGGCCCCACCAGGACCGGCAGGTGTCTCCCAACAGAACCGCCACACTTACGGATGAAAGAGAGGGCACTATGGATTCAACGAAGAACCTTCCCGTTGCCGTGATCGGCGCCGGTCCCGTGGGCCTGGCCGCTGCGGCCCACCTGCTGGAACGCGGTCTGGAACCGCTGATCTTCGAAGCCGGCCCCACCGCGGGTGCCGCGATCGAGCAGTGGCGCCACATCCGGTTGTTCTCCCCCTGGCGGTACAACACCGACGCCGCCGCCGTCCGCCTGCTCGAAGCCTCCGGTTGGGAATCGCCCCGGCCCACGGCCCTGCCCTTCGGCGGGGAGCTCATTGAGCAGTACCTGACACCGCTGGCTGCCCTTCCCGAGATCGCCTCGCGCCTGCGGACCGGCGCCCGCGTCCTCGCGGTCACCCGCCAGGGCATGGACAAGACCCACACCCGCAACCGCGACGCCGCATCGTTCGTGGTCCGCGTCGAGCACGAGGACGGAGAAACCCGCGACCACACCGTGGCCGGGGTCATTGACGCCTCCGGCACCTGGTCCACCCGCAACCCGCTGGGATCCTCCGGGCTCCCCGCGGTCGGCGAAGCCGCCGCTGCCTCCAGGATCTCCGCCCCGCTGCCGGACGTTACTGGCCGTGACCGGGCCGCGTTCGCCGGCCGCCGTGTCCTGGTCGTCGGCGCCGGCCACTCCGCCGCCAACACCCTCATCAGCCTCGCCGACCTGGCCAAGGACGAACCGGACACCCGGATCCTCTGGGCGGTCCGCGGCGCGTCCGCCGAGAAGGTCTACGGCGGCGGCGACGCCGACGGGCTGCCCGCCCGCGGCCAGCTCGGTGCCCGCCTGCGCCGCCTCGTCGAGGCAGGAACCATCGAACTGCACACCGGCTTCGGCATCGGCTCGCTGAAATCCCTCCCCTCGCACGTGACCGTCGAGTCCGTGGACGGCCGGACCCTCGAGGCCGACATCCTCGTTCCCTGCACCGGCTTCCGCCCGGACCTGGAGATCCTGCGGGAACTGCGGCTGAACCTGGATCCGGCCGTCGAAGCACCCACCGAACTGGGCCCGCTCATCGACCCTGAATTCCATTCCTGCGGCACCGTCCCTCCGCACGGCGCAGCACTGCTGGCCCACCCGGACAAGGACTTCTACATCGTCGGCATGAAGTCCTACGGCAGGGCGCCGACCTTCCTGCTCGCCACCGGCTACGAACAGGTCCGCTCCGTCGCCGCGGCCCTGGCCGGTGACCGCGAAGCCGCCGACACCGTCCAGCTTGAACTCCCCGAAACCGGCGTCTGCTCCTCCGACGCCGGGACCGGCTGCGACGTTCCGGCCGCCGCCGACCTCGTGTCCGAGTCCTCATGCTGCGCGGCTCCGGTGCCGCTCATCATCGGTTTCCCCACGGGGCTGTCCCACGGCCGATCCGGCGAAAGCCAACCGGCCGCATCCGTGTTCAGCAGCCCCGGCGCCGATAAGGAAGAATCGAAGGCATGACCGAGACCACGAAAACACCCAGCGTCCTGTTCGTCTGCAGCAAGAACGGCGGAAAATCCCAGCTCGCCGCCGGACTGATGAACCAGCTCGCCAACGGAACCGTTACGGTGCACTCCGCCGGGACCAAGCCCGCCGAATCGCTGAACCCGCAGGCCGTGGAGTCCCTAAACGAGCTCGGCATCGACATCAGCTCCGAACACCCCAAACCCGTCACCGAGGACGCCCTGGAGGCGGCCGACGTCGTCATCGTCCTGGGCACCGAAGCTAAGGTCGAGCCCCGCGAGGGCAAGCGGCTCGAGTTCTGGGATACGGACGAGCCCTCCGAACGCGGCATCGAAGGCATGGAGCGCATGAGCCTGGTCCGGGACGACATTAAGGCCCGAGTCCAGAAACTGTACGCGGAGCTCACCGGAAACTGACCGTACCCGCGACGCCGGAGCGCACATCGTGGACCCGACGAAGGACCAGAACCTGGCGGGGTACAGCCGCGCCCACCGCGACCTCGACGCCTTCCTGCAGGGCGCAGCGCCCGCAGATCTCCACCGCAAATCCGACGGGACACGCTGGACCAACGAGGAGCTGCTCTTCCACATGGTCTTCGGCTACATGGTGGTCCGCGCCCTGCTTCCGCTCGTCAACGTTGTCCGCCGCCTCCCCCGGCCGGTTGGCAGAGCATTTGCAACCGTCCTCAACGCGGGCACTCGTCCGTTTGATGCGGTGAACTACTGGGGTTCCCGGGCCGCCGCCGTCGTCTACAACAGACGCAGAATGAGCCGGAAACTGGACATAACCATCGCCGCACTCTCCCGCCGCCTCGGCCACGAGAGCTCCGAGTTGCTAGCCAGGTCGATGCCGTTCCCCGACAGGTGGGACCCGTTCTTCACACCGCTGATGACGCTCAACGATGTGTACACCTACCCCACACGCCATTTCGACTTCCACGCCAAGCAGCTGAGTCTTCGGAGTGAGCGGGACGACGACTGACAGCCGCCTTGTGAGCGGTGCTGTTATATGTAAGTATCTGCGTATGAATGCAGATAGCGATGCTTGCACCCTCACCGCGGACAGTCAGTACGTTGAACTGGCGGTGGAGGTTTTTGCCATGCTGGCCGATGCCACCCGGGTGAGGCTGATCCTGGCCCTGCGCCACGGCGAACTTCCCGTCAACGTGCTTGCCGAAAAGGCCGGAAAATCTGCGGCTGCGGTTTCCCAGCATCTGGCTAAGATGCGGCTGGCGCGCATGGTCGCCACCCGCCAGGAGGGCACCAAGGTCTACTACCGCCTGCAGGACGGGCACGCCTGGCAGCTCGTAGCCGACGCCATTCACCAGGCCGAACACACCCTCGGCGTAGCTCCGCATCACACCGCCGCTCCGCACGGCCTCAAGACGGAGGCCGGCGCATGAACCGGCCCACGCATCCCGGCCACGAGATCCACCGGCACCCGCACAGTCACTCTGGGCATGACGCAGACGACGGCGGCTTTCAGGCTCACGACGACGACCATCACCACGGCTCGCACGGGCACGTTCACGCGACCGGGTTCAAGGGGTGGCTGCAAGGACTCTTCGTGCCCCACTCCCATGACGCGGCCGACTCGATCGACTCAGCAATGGAGACAAGCGCCCAGGGCATTCGTGCCGTGAAAGTGTCCCTGCTCGGGCTGGGGGCGACGTCACTGTTCCAGCTGGTCATCGTCTTGATCAGTGGGTCCGTGGCGCTGCTGGCGGACACGGTCCACAATTTTTCCGATGCCCTGACCGCCGTGCCGCTGTGGATCGCCTTCCTGCTCGGACGCCGCCGCGCGACCCGGACGTTCACCTACGGATTCGGCCGCGCCGAGGACCTTGCAGGGCTGTTCATCGTGGCGATGATTGCACTCTCGGCCGTCGTGGCCGCCGTCGAATCGATCCGGCGCTTCTTTGAACCCCAGCCGGTCCAGAACCTGGGCTGGGTGCTCGCCGCCGGGCTTGTGGGCTTTGCCGGCAACGAACTCGTCGCGATCTACAGGATCCGCGTGGGACGACGGATCGGCTCCGCCGCGCTCGTCGCCGACGGCATTCACGCCCGCACCGACGGCTTCACTTCACTGGCCGTCGTCACCGGAGTCATTGGCATCTGGCTCGGGTTTCCCCTCGCGGACCCGATCGTGGGCCTGTTCATCTCCGCCGCAATCGCCGTGCTGCTGTGGGGAACCATTCGCGACATCGGGCGCCGGCTCATGGACGGCGTCGACCCTGACCTGACGGACCGCCTGGCCGCGGTTGTCACCGCCCACGCCCCCGCCGGCGCAACGTCCCGGCTGCGCTGGTCCGGCCACCGGCTACATGTCGAGGTCTCTATCCCGCTGACCGAACTCACCGCTTTAGGGGAACTTGCCACTATCCACGACCAACTCGACCATGCCGTCCGCCAGGCACTCCCGAACGTGGGATCCGTGACGACGGTGCCCGCGTTCGCCCAGACAGGCGCGGACGGACCGCCTCGTCCCCCGAGCCACGGATAAACCTGCCGCCCCCGGTCCTTCACGCCCGCCGCTCCGAATCACTTTCAGAGACCACGAACGGAAGGTGACCATGAGTGTTCAGCAGGCAGCCGCCGCCACGGGAATGGCTCCGCTGCGGCGGGAAGTTTTTCCCACGGAGCTGGGTCCCTGCACGGTGCGGGTCCAGCAGGGTACCGGTGGCCGGCGTCCGGCGTCCGGCACAGCGGATGTCTACCTTCATGGCGCCGCGGGATCCTGGACTACCTTCCGGGCACTGCTTCCCGCGGCCTCGGCCCACGATCGGGTGCTGATTGATCTTCCGGGCTGGGGTGAATCCACCAAGGGTGCCCGGCTGGAAGATTTCGGTATCGAGGCGATGGCACAGGCTGTCACCGACGTGCTGAATTCACTCGGCTACCGGCGCTGGAACCTGGTGGGCCACTCCATGGGAGGGTTCCTGGCATTACACCTTGCCGCGGTGCAGCCCGAACGGACCGCCAGCGTGGCCACCATTTCAGCCACCACATTCGGCGTGTCCGGGGCGGCCCGCAGGCCACTGCGCAGCCTGTTCACGTTCCCGGCGTTTGTTGGCATGCTGCTCGCCATGCGCTCCATGGCAGTCCTGGGTCCGGCGGGGTCGGCCCTGGTCCGTGCAATCGGGGCCACCCCTGTGATGCGACCGCTGATGTCGCCATTCTTCGCAGAACCCGCAGCCATTCCCGCCGGCGCGCTCCGCGGGCTCGGCGACGACGCCCGGCCGGCCAGCTTCTCCGCGGCAGCCCGGGCCGCGGCCCACTACGATTTTGGCCAGTGGCGCGGCATCCGCTCCCCCGCCCTGGCGATCCGCGGGGACCGCGATGTGTTCACGCCTCAGTCCGACCTGGTTCAGTTGGCCAGCATCATCCCGCACGCCCAGACGGTGACGATCCCGCGTTGCGGCCATTTCGCCAACATCGAGCGGCCGGAGCAGGTGCAGCGCCTGCTCGGTGATCTGCGTGTTCTGTGAGCTGTCGGTCTGCGGCGGGCGATCTCCGTGAACCCCGAAATCCAGTTGTCATGACTCTTGACCGGCGATACTCACCGATATATCGTTAAGTATCGCCGAAACATCGGCGCTACTAGTCAGATTCACTTGAACTGGAAGGACGATGCCGCTATGAAAGGCATTCACGACGACAAATTCCACGATAAATTCAACGACGGCGGACCCGCCGCGGGACGCTTCGGTCGAGGCAGGAGCCGCCGTGGACCCCACGGACACGGTGGTTTCGGGCCGGGCCGCGGGTTTGGGCCAGGATTTGGTCCTGGCTTCGGACCAGGGTTCGGTCCCGGCGGTTCACGGCGGGCCAGCAGGGGCGATGTCCGCTCGGCGATTCTCTCCCTCCTGGCCGAGGCACCGTCCAACGGCTACGGCCTGATCAAGACAATTGCCGAAAAGACCTCTGGTGCCTGGCGGCCGAGCCCGGGCTCCGTGTACCCGACGCTCCAGCAGCTCGTCGATGAGGATCTCATCGCGCCCGTCGGTGAGGGCCGGCGCACCGAGTTCACGCTGACCGATGTGGGCAAGACCTACGTGGCCGATCACGCAGAAGAGCTGGGAAACGCGTGGAACACCGACGCGCAGGGCTCCGGGCCCGCGTTTCACGAGAGCGTGGGGAAGCTCATGGGAGTCATCCACCAGTTCCGCTTCTCGGCAACCGAGGAGCAACGAAATGCCGCAATGGAAAAACTCGATGAAACCCGCCGCGCGCTCTACCGCATCCTCGCCGACTAACACCGCTGTTTGTCAGACGTGGCTGCCTGGGCTCTAGGCGGTCGGGCTCAAATTAACCTGCCTGACCCCGATGGGGCTGATCATTCTGCGGCTTGGTCCTGGGCTGCCTCAACTTTCAAAGTCTGCCCCTCGGCCATCCCGGCCCGAAGGAACAGTTCCCGGGACGCGATTTCCAGACCCAAGGCAGTCGCGGCGATATCCTCCAGGGCTTCGTGAATCCACGCTACGGCAGCCGCGTCGGCTGGCCTCGTGCTCACGTCGGAGGACTGGACTGCCCGCAACGACGCATACCGGGCTACCTTCCGTTTGAGGTCCCCGGCGAGATCCTCGATCTCTGCCAGTTGCTGGTCCCGCCAAACGCCGAAATCTTGCGCGCCGCTGCGATGCCAAGCGGAAGAGGGCACCCGTTCCAGACTTGGTTTTTGCCGCCCTCCCAGGAACTCGGCCAGCTCGACGGCCAGCTCCTCGAGCGCCAGGGCAGACGTGGAGGGAGGCCATTCCTGGGCGGTATCAAAATCCTGGGCCCGCTGTCCCGCATCGGGTTTCATCAGTCCCATGCGCGGAACATCGGTGATTGGTCCGGACCGATGGAACGGGTGTGTGGACGCTGGACGGATCATTGGGTTGCCTCGCATCAGGAGCCTCCTGGAAAGTGCGCTGAGAGGATGGCGCTACCAGGGTCCGGGGCAACACACTTATTTTATCTGGCATTGGATCAGGAAGGTAGGCCTCAAAGGACCGGGCCATGGCTCTCGACAGCCGCGGCAGAACTGACAACAGTTGCCATCCGGGTCCAGTTCAGGTGGGCATAAACTGGAGGAACAATGGCTGACGGCACAGGCTCAGGCACCGGTTCAATGGCGGAGGGACTCGATGCCGGCCTGTGCAAGGGATTCGTTGAGTCGTTGGCGATCTCCGGTGCAGCGATTTCTGTCTTTTCCGGCCTGTCACCGGCGACCATGGTGTGCGCCAGCGACGCGGTGGCGGCCAGGATCGATGAGCTGCAGTTCGATCTGGGGGAAGGACCGCGCTGGGAGGCCCTGCAAACCCGCAGGCCCGTGCTTTTGCCGGATATGCGCAGGGGACCGCACGCCGCGTGGCCGGTCTTTGCTGAATCGTTGTTGGAACTGGATGTTTCGGCCCTTTTCGTTTTCCCGCTCGTGCTCGGTGCCTTGGACATCGGCGTGGCGGAGCTTTACAGGTCCGAATCGGGCCCGCTGAGCCAGACGGAGCAATCCACGGCCCTGCAACTCGCCGACGAAGCGACCTGGCTTTTGCTGCGGCAGCTCCTGTCCATTACCCCCGGAGACGGCACGGACGCTCCGGCGGATGACTCTCCCCTGTCCCGGCGCGAGATCCACCAGGCCACAGGAATGGTTCTGGCACAGGCCGGGACTTCGGCGCGGGACGCCCTCCTGCTGATGCGGGCGTACGCATTTGCCCAGGGGCGTACCGTCCGGGAGGTCGCCCGGGATGTGGTCAGCAGGGGCCTTGACTTCACCCCGGGGGGCGACTGAAATGGGCGCCTGGAGTAAAGTCCTTGTATGGCGATGCTGGGCCGTGCCGCTCGCGTGAGTGCCGCTTTCGTCAAGATAGCGGACACTCTTGTGGCGGAGTATGACGTCTTGGACCTTCTCCACACCCTGGTGGAGGAATCAGTGGGAATTCTTGATGCCGCGGCCGCCGGACTTGTGCTTGTCGATCCGGCCGGAGACCTCCAGGTAATGGCCTCGACCAGCGAGGAAAGCCAACTGGTGGAAGTTCTTCAGCTCGAGGCTGGGGCGGGGCCGTGCGTGGACTGCTTCCGTACCGGCGCTGTCGTAGCTATTGATGACATCGCGGCGCAGGCTTCCCGGTGGCCCCTCTTCCAGTCTTCTGCCCTGTCCCAGGGATTCCGGTCCCTGCACGCCGTCCCCATGCGCCTGCGCAGCCGGACCATCGGTGCCCTGAACCTCTTTGGCCATGAGACCGGTCCCCTCAGTTCCGAGGACGCCGCAATTGCACAGGCGTTCGCGGACGTGGCAACCATCACCCTCCTGCAGGAACGCGCGGAGCGGGAAAACGCCCTGATCAACGAACAGTTGAAGCGAGCACTCAACAGCCGCATCCTGATCGAGCAGGCCAAGGGCGTGATTGCCCACACCTCCAATGTCGACATGAACACGGCGTTTGCGTTGCTCCGCGGCTACGCCCGCGCCCACAACCAGACGCTCTACGACACCGCGGAAAGAATCATCAACCGCAGAATCACCGTCGATCCCGAGGGGCGCCGACCCCTGCCAATGGTCCCTCCCGGAAAACACTCCGGAACTTTATAGTTAGAGCCACACCCCGCGGCGGGAAAAGAGCGATGATGCGCGGAATAGGCAGGCGCCAATCTGGCGGGCGCGGAATAGGTCTGATCGGGACCGTGGATCTGGCCATCGGCGTAGTGGTCGCCGCCACGCACGGCTACTTTGTGGCATGGAACATCCCCGGCAACATTCTGGAGGGCCTGGCGGCAATTATTCTCTGGCCCCTGGTGGCCATCTTCGGAGTGAATCTGCATACCTTGATCGGCTAAATTTGTTAGTCGCCCCAGGGCCGCTCTTTGGTCCGGGCCAGCGCAATTGTTGATGAACCATCGCCTCCACTTTCGGCACTTCTGTCCCTACAATTAACTGTGGCCTCCATGGCATTCACGTCGCGGGGGCGACCAAATAAGGAGGATCATCATGGGCCTGGGTGACAAGATCCACAATGCCGCCGAGAAACTCCACGGCAAGGGCAAAGAGACAGCCGGCAAAGCCACCGGAGACGACAAGCTGAAGGCCGAAGGCAAGAGCCACCAAGTCAAAGCAGACCTGAAGCAGGCCGGCGAAAAAGTCAAGGACGCTTTCAAGAAACACTGAAAACAGGCCGCCGGAGGGCGGAGGTGCAGTCCGGATCGCACCTCCGCCCCGGCTTTTTGCCCAAACAATCCAAGGAATTCCCTAACGACGCAGGTCGAACGCCTCCAGGAGCCGCCCGACCGATCCGCCGAGGTTCCACTCTGTGGCGAGACGCTCAAGGTCGGCCCGCGAGCCGCCGAGGACCGGGTGCAGCTGTGCGCCCGCCTCCTCGAGCGTAGGCAGTTCCAGGTCCCGCACGATCTTCACGACGGCGGGCGCGACCGCGAGGTAGTCCGCCGCCGCGGCGAGTTTCGACCGCACGCCAGTGGACAGCGCGCTTCCTGCGTCCACCGCAGCCGCTAGCAGCCCGTCGAGTGTGCCGTACTCTCCGAGCAGCGACGCGGCGGTTTTCTCCCCGATGCCGGCGACGCCCGGCAGCCCGTCGGAGCTGTCGCCGCGCAGGGTCGCGTAGTCGGCGTACTGCCCGGGCAGCACCCGGTACTTATCGACGACGACGGCGTCGGTCAGGACTTCGAGGTTCCTCATCCCACGCGCGGTGTAAAGCACCCGCACCTGACGGGCGTCGTCGACGATCTGGAAGAGGTCGCGGTCACCCGTCACCACATCGACCGGAAGCCCGGCGTGGCTGGCGTAGGTGCCGATCACGTCGTCAGCCTCGTGTTCGGCAGCCCCGACGACGGCGATGCCGGCGAGCTCGAGCACCCGGCGGATCATCGGAATCTGCGCCTCGAGTGCGTCCGGCACCACCTCGACGTCGGGGGCACTGGCCACGATCTCGGCGACCCGGTGCGACTTGTAGCTCGGGATGAGGTCCACCCGCCACTGCGGACGCCAATCGTCGTCCCAGCACGCAATGAGATGCGTCGCGCCGTATTCGGTGGTGAGCCGCGCGATCATGTCGAGCAGCCCGCGGACGGCGTTCACCGGCGTACCGTCGGCGCGGCGGATCGTGTCGGGCACGCCGTAGAACGCGCGAAAGTACAGTGACGCGGTATCGAGCAACATCAGGCGGTCGGTCATGACTGATCCTGACACGGATGCGCCCGCGGATCAGGAGCGGAGCCGCAGGCGGCCAAGCTTTTTTCCTACCTTGCGGGCTTTTCTCTCCGTCTGCCGGGCAATGCGTTTTTCCATCGCCAGCAAAGTCTCGAAGCCCAGGTCGGTATCGGCGGGCCGGTCCGGGGTGGCCGCCAGTCTCCGCAGCAGGGTGGTCGCCATGACGCTGTCCTGATGGTCGCCGAGGACTGTCTGGAGCCGTCCAGCCGACTTTGTGAGCTTGGCGGCGCGTTTGCCGTGAATCTCCATGACCGATTCGCCCGCGTGGCGCAGGCGTTTGGCGTCTTTTCGGACCTCGTGCAGGGCCGTGTCGCGGGCGGTCCGGCCGGCCGAGCGTTTGACGGCCTTCCGGGAACGCTCCACCCGTTGTGCTGCCTTGTTCACCAGCTTGGCCGTCACTTTGCGTGCGGGGCGGAAGGCGCGAGGCTTGGCAGGCGGGTTGTCCCGGAAATCTTCAAGGGAGCCAAGGAGACGGAAATAGCGGTCGGTCCGGAGGGTCTCCAGGACGTTTCTGTAACCTGCGTCGTGGGCTGCGACCAGCTCCAGTTCAATCATCTGGTTCAAAGAGCCGGACCGCTGTTCTTCGGGGAGTTCCAGGACGTGCTGGCGAAGCCGCTGCAGCATCACCTCGGCGTCGCGGGCCGGACCCAGGGTCTGGCCCAGCCACTTCAGTTCAGCCTGGAGTTCCCGGACTGCTGAGCGCTTGAAGAGTTTGCGATAGGTGGCCAGGGCGGAGCGCGCCCGTCGGGTCGCTGACCGCATCTTGTGGACGGAATCCGGTGCCCCCAGCCGTACGCCCGGATCATGGGCGATGTAGTCCTCGATCCGTGCGTCCAGATACGCCGTCACGACGTCGGCTGCCGGTCCCTTCTTCCGGAGTTTCTTCCGGGGTTTTCCGGTCCGGGGACTGAGTTCGGCCGGCCAGGCATCCCCAAAAGTACGGGCCAATTTGGACGGATAGGAGGCTTGGGCCGCGCCCGTGGACGTCAGGGTTGCGGCGGCTGCGTCGAGGAACTCCCGGGGTCCATGGACCAGTTCGAGCTCCCACTCACGCCATTCGAGGGCCCGCCCTGGCGGCTGCAACGCCTCGGCGTGGACATGGTCGTCGGCGAAGTCGGCCAAGTGCTCACCGAGAGGCCCGTACAGCCGGTAGGAGGTGCGCCGCGTACTCAGCCGGGCGACGGGCACCAGTTCCTCGCCCCGGGTGAAGACCTGCACATGGGCGGATAGTTCGTCCGGAACGGTCTCCGGCTGGCCCAGCGGGGCATGGATTTCCTCCCGCTGGTCGGTTCCGGCGGGAAGCTTGAGGTGCCACCCGGCGTCCGCTCCGCCCGTGCGCCGCCGCAGGGTCAGGCGCCGTGCGGCGAGGGCCAAGGACGGGGTGTCGAAGTACACAGCCTCAAGCTGATCCGTCACCGGCTCTGCGACGTCGTCAACACCCTCTATTTCCAGCAGGTCCGGAAGCGCTGAGGAGGTCTCGGCGTCGAACTTTTGTTCCGTTTCAAGTTTTCCCGTGGTTCCCATGGCGGGCTCCCCCTACTGGCACCGCTGGAACACGGACTTGGTCTCCGGCGGGCGAGTCAGGCCGGCGCCTTGGCCAGTTCCGCCCAGCCCGATTCTAGGCCTGCGGGAACAGCCCGACCAGACCTCCGCGGCGCCCAGCCAGGCTGGGCAGCTTCGCTCTGATAGGCGTAGGCTATCTATGCGTCCGCGCCGCACGCTGCGCCGCCCCCGGCCGTGCGTTCCACGGCGCCGGCAGCCCCAGGACCGGACCGGTGAAGGAGCTGGCGTGGACACACGGAAGCTGAAGTTTTTTCTGGCCGTCGTTGACCACGACGGCTTCAGCCGCGCCGCAGAGCACCTGCTCATCGCCCAGCCGTCGCTCTCACAGACAATCGCGGGCCTGGAGAAGGAACTCGGGGTGCCGCTCTTTCACCGCATCGGCCGCCGCGCGGTGCTCAGCGAAGCGGGCAAAGAACTCGTCGGGCCGGCCCGGCTGGTCATGCGGGACCTGGATGCCGCGCAGTCAGCGGTTCAGGCGCTGCGGGGCGTGCAGAGCGGGCGGCTGGACATTATCACCATGCCCTCCCCCGGCATCGAGCCTCTGACGTCCATGATCGCGGCGTACACCCGGGCACATCCGTCGGTGCGGCTGAACGTCAGTGCCGCGTTCACGCCCGAGGAGGTCGTTGAATCTGTCCGCAGCGGCAGCACCGAAATCGGCCTGGCCGGATCCCCAAACCCCATGCGGGTCCCGGGCGTCCAGGTCCTGGAGGTCGAGCGCCAGCCGTTGATCCTCATCGTCAACCCGCAGGCGGACGCGTTCGCTCCGGGGACGGCCATTCAGCGTGAGGATCTTGGCGGGCACCGGCTGATCGCAAGCCAGCGCGGGTCCCTGATGCGCTGGCTGGTCGACGACGCCCTGGCCCGCGGCGTCAACACGGACATCGTGGTGGAGGTCGCGCACCGGACCTCCATCCTGCCGCTGGTCCTGGCTGGGGTGGGCCACGCCGTGATGCCCTCATCCTGGGCGCCGCTGGCGCACAAGTCAGGGCTGCGGACCCTGCTGATCGAACCGGTGTCCCATCTCGACGTCGCCATCCTGAGCCGGAAGGACGACCTGACGCCAGCGGCCAAAGCCTTCCTGGCCGTCGCGGAGCTGCATGTGGCGGCTGCCAACGGGCCGCACGCCGTCGACCAATAGGTTGAGCCTATTTAGCGTATCGAATCTTGGTCTTGGACGGCGGCTGGTGCCGGGCCGTCTACTTGAAGAGGACAAGCAGTGTGACGCTGCTAACACTCAACGAGGAGGTAGGCACATGAGCGCCACCCAGAAATTCAGCATCGCTTCCATCCCCGCCGACGGCGTCGGCAAGGAAGTTGTCTCCGCCGGACGCCGCGTCCTGGATGCCCTTGCAGAGAATTCCGGCGGCAAGTTCGCCTTCGAATGGACTGAGTTCCCGTGGGGCTGCGGCTACTTCGAAAAGACCGGCCAGATGATGGACCCGAACGGCCTGGAAGTCCTTAAGGACTTTGACGCCATCTACTTCGGCGCCGTCGGCTGGGAGAACGTCCCGGACCACGTCAGCCTCTGGGGCCTGCGCCTGAACATCACACAGAACTTCGACCAGTGGGCCAACGTCCGCCCGGTGAAGTTCCTGCCCGGCATCCAGTCCCCGCTGCGCAAAGCCGATCACACCGAGCTCGACTGGATAGTGGTCCGCGAAAACAGCGAAGGCGAGTACGCCGGCCTGGGTGGACGGAACCTCAGCGGCCGCGGCCCCGGCAATGAAGTGGCCCTCCAAACGGCCCTGTTCACCGAAAAGGGCTGCGAGCGGATTATGCGCTTCGCCTTCGACCTCGCCCGGACCCGCACGGTGAAGAAGGTCTCCTCCGTCACCAAGTCCAACGCCCAGCAATACGGCATGGTCCTCTGGGACGAAACTTTCCAGCGCGTGGCCCTGGACTACCCCGACGTGGCCACCGAAAGCGTCCTGGTGGACGCCATGAGCGCCAAGTTCATCCTGCACCCCGAAGACCTCTCCGTCGTCGTCGCCTCGAACCTGAACGCGGACATCCTCTCGGACCTCGGCTCGGCTCTGGCCGGAAGCCTCGGCCTGGCGGCCAGCGCGAACCTGAACCCGGAACGCCGCTTCCCGTCCATGTTCGAACCGGTCCACGGCTCCGCGCCGGACATTGCCGGCAAGGGCATCAGCAACCCGATCGGCGCGATCGCCAGCGCCGCGCTGATGCTGGACCACTTCGGCCTGCACGAGGAAGCCCGCCGCATCGAGGCCGCCATCGAGCAGACCACGGCCGCCGGCTACCTGACGCGCGACGTCGGCGGCAAGGCCAACACCGATGACGTCACCGACGCCATCATCAAGGCCCTCGCCCACAGCTTGGCCGCCGTCTAGCCAGATCTTGTTCGGGGCGGCCGGCGCCGCGCACCGTCGCCGCCGCCCGCCCGGCCCAGCTCTTCATTCTCCAAGTACCACTCTTCAAGCACCACGCCATTCACATTCCACAATGAGGTAGGAATCATGGGACCAATCACCACCACGGGCAGAGCCGCGGCAGCTAAAAGCGCGGCACCCAAGACACGCTGGTACCGGCAGCTGTACTTCTGGGTATTGACCGGCATCGTCCTCGGCATTCTCGTCGGCTGGCTTGCGCCCTCCACCGGCATCGCGCTGGAACCGATCGGCACCACCTTCGTCAACGCCATGAGAATGCTGATCGGTCCGATCGTGTTCCTGACCATCGTGGGCGGCATCGCCAGCGTCGCGGACCTGAAAAAGGTCGGCATGACCGGCCTGAAGGCCCTGACGTACTTCCAGATCGGCACGATCTTCGCCCTGCTCTTCGGCCTGGTCGCCATCAACGTCTTCCGCCTCGGCGAGGGCGTCAACGCCGACGCCAGCACCATCAAGACCACGGACTCCGCGGCCAAGCTCATCGAGACCGGCGCCCACCAGGAGTGGTGGCAGTTCCTGACCCACATCATCCCCACCAGCATCGCCGCGCCCTTCGTGGAAGGCGACATCCTCCAGATCATCTTCATCGCCGTGATCTTCGGCATCGCCCTGAACGCCATGGGCAAAGTCGGGGCGCCGGTCCTGGACGGGGTCCAGCGCCTCACCGGGGTCATGTTCAAGATCCTGGGCTTCATCATGAAGGCCGCCCCGCTGGGCGCGTTCGGCGCGATGGCCTTCGCCGTCGGCAAGTATGGCGTCTCGTCCCTCTCCAGCATGGGCGGGCTGATCGCCCTCTTCTACGCCACCTCCATCCTGTTCGTCGTCGTGGTCCTCGGGTCCGTCATGGCCTTCCTGAAGTTGAACATCTTCAAGATGATCCGCCACCTCAAAGAGGAGTACCTGCTCATCCTGGGCACCTCCACCGCCGAACCGGCGCTGCCGGGCCTGATGCGCAAGCTGGAGCACGCCGGGGTCAAGAAGGAAACGGTCGGGCTCGTTGTCCCCACCGGGTACAGCTTCAACCTCGACGGCGCCGCCATCTACCTCTCGCTGGCCGCCGTGTACATCGCCCAGGCCACCAACACCGAGCTGTCCATCGGCCAGCAGTTGGGCCTGATCGCGGTCATGCTGCTCACTTCCAAGGGTGCGGCCGGCGTCGCCGGCGGCGGCTTCATCGCCCTGACCGCCACCCTGGCCACCCTCGGAACCATCCCTGCTGCCGGCATCATGCTCATCTTCGGCATCGACAAGTTCATGTCCGAATGCCGGGCGCTGGTGAACTTCACCGGCAACGCCGTCGCCACCCTGTTCATCGCCTGGTGGGACCGGACGCTGGACGCGGACCGTGTCCGCCGCGTCTTCAACGGCGAAGTCGTTGAGCCGCTGCCCAGCGAGGATCCGACACCGCTCGACGAGTTCACCGACATCGCTGCCGACCTGACCGAGCACCATCACACACCCCGGGCCACCGACTCCCCCCGCACAGAACCGGCCGCCGTCGGCCTGGCATCCGGCGAGGACCGCCACCCTGCCTACTCGAAAACCATCTGACATGGCCACCGCCCGTGCCCCGAAAAGCGTGCGAGCCCTGATCGCACCCGACAAGTTCAAAGGCAGCCTCACGGCCGGCGAAGTGGCCGATGCCCTGGCGGCAGGACTCCGCTCCGCAACCGGCGTCACGGGCACGGCCGGGACGATCCACTGCGAACTGCTTCCACTGGCGGACGGAGGTGACGGCAGCGTGGACGCCGCCGTCGCCTCCGGCTTCGCCCGGCGCAACTACACCCTCTCGGGACCCACCGGCCAGCCCGTCCAGGCCAACATCGCGTTTGACGGCACCACCGCCGTCGTCGAGGTGGCCAACACCTGCGGCCTCGGAGTCCTGCCGGGCGGAACCCTGGATCCGATGGGCGCCTCCAGCCGAGGCTTCGGCGAAGCTGTGCTGTTAGCGCTCAGCCTGAAACCGGCCAGGATCGTGCTGGCCCTGGGCGGCAGCGCCAGCACCGACGGCGGCATGGGAATGCTCACGGCCCTCGGGTACAGCTTCCGCGACGCCGACGGCCGCCAGCTCTACGGCAGCGGCGGGGCGCTGGCACAGATCCACAGCATCCACCGGACCGCCCTCGCTGAGCTGGCCGACACCGAGCTGGTCGTCGCCAGCGACGTCCACAACCCGCTGCTCGGCGCCCAGGGCGCACCGGCGGTCTTCGGTCCCCAAAAGGGCGCAGGACCGGAAGAGATCACGGCCCTCGACAAAGGCCTCGAACATTTCGTCGCCCAGCTGGCGGCGGCGGGATTCGCCGGCGCGGACCGGCTGGCTGGGCGTCCGGGCGCCGGCAGCGCCGGGGGCATCGGCTACGCGTGCCTGCTGCTCGGGGCAAAGCAGGTCTCGGGCGCCGACTACTTCCTGGACCTGCTGGAGTTCAATGCCCGCAAGGACACCTGCGACGTCGTCATTACCGGTGAAGGCAGCCTCGACGAGCAAACCCTTGCGGGGAAGCTGCCCGCCGCCGTCGCCCGGCGCTCCGGTTCCCGTCCCATCATCGCCGTCGCCGGCCGCTCCCTCCTGCCCCAGGAGCGGTGGGCCGAAATGGACCTCAGCCGGGTCTACACCCTGGCCGAGTACACCGATCAGGACTCGTCCAAGGACCCCGAACTTTCCGCCGCGCTGCTTCGCCGGATCGGAAAGGACATCGGCACGAGCCTGCTGTAGTCTCGCCGCCGGGAGACAGAAACGCCCGGCTAGTGCTGCCGGCACCGGGGAAACGAGCTGACCGGCCTTGAGCAGTCTGGGGTACAAGCTGCGTCCTGACGACCCCAGCGCTCTGAACGGGATGACCTGGAGACCTGAAACGCATGGAGTTGTCGCCCCGGAACAGCGGGACGAGAGCCTGAACTAGGCAGGGCTGCTGGCCGGTGCGCGCTGGGAGGCAAAACGCGCTCCCTGATCCAGCCGCTAGGAGCTGGCCCAGCGAGCCGTCCTCCTCAGCCAGGTCGGTAGGTTCCTCGCACAACTGGGCGGGGAGCCACTGCGGGGGTTCGATGATTTCCCCGTCAACGGGGCGCAGCCGCCCGAAGGGAACGGCCGCGGTAAACCGGTGCAGGTGCGCATCCTCCCACCCGAAGGCCACCTGCAGGACTTCGTCGACTTGCGCTAGTGACAACAAACCAGCCAGCTCCAGCTGCCGCCATATCTCGGGTTCGCAATCGACCCGCCCCACGCGGACCTCCAAAATCGAATCCGCGCCGGCGGCCGCCTCGGCTTCGCGTGGTTCCACGCAGGCAGTCTCTCAACTCCTCAAGTGGTCCGCACAATGACGCCCTCCAGCCGCCGATGCCCCGGCCTGACGAAAGATCCGTAATCGGCTTCATCGGAATTGGCCGGTAGGTGCCGCTTCGAAGCCCATAACTGAGCGCCCATCCGGCGCTGACTCGGATCAGGGTTTGCGCCGTGCCTTGGCTGCGGCGAGTTCGCGTTCCAGGCGCCGGTTGGCAGACTCGAGTTCAAGGACCGTGCGGATACCGGCCAGGTTAAGACCGTCCTGAAGCAGGGTGCTGATCCGGCGCAGGGTCGTCAGGTCCTGTTCGCTGTACAGGCGGGTGTCCCCCAGGGTGCGGCCCGGTTCCAGCAGGCCCCTGCGCTCTCATACAGGCGCAGGTTCTGCTGCCCCATTCCCACAAGCTCGGCCGCCACGGAGATGGCGTAGAGCCCCGCGGCCCTGCCGGTGCCCGACGCCATCGCATCCTCCTAAAAAACTCGAAATGCCCTCTTGCCTCAGTGTCGCACCGATGCTATAAAAAATCTATGCCAGCCACCACAGATAATCTGGCTGGACCAACGAACATATGTAAGGAGTGAGAAGACCATGCTGATGCGAACCGACCCTTTCCGTGAGCTCGACCGGCTCACCCAGCAGGTCCTCGGGACGACGGCCAGGCCCGCCGCGATGCCCATGGACGCCTGGCAGGACGGGGAAGAATTCATCGTCGCATTCGACCTGCCGGGGGTGGATGTCGACTCGGTGGACATCGACGTCGAACGCAATGTCCTGACGGTCAAGGCCGAACGCAAGAGCCCGACGGGCGAGACCACGGAGCTGATTGCCTCCGAGCGTCCTCGGGGGGTCTTCAGCCGCCAGCTCATCCTCGGCGATGCCCTTGACGCCGAAGCGGTGAAGGCAGGCTATGACGCGGGGGTACTCACGCTGCGGATCCCGATGGCCGAAAAGGCCAAGCCGCGCCGGATCCAGATCGAGACCGACAGAAACCAGCGCCAGGAAATCAACGCCTGACCGCCCACTGGTGGTCCCCGGTTCCTCGTGGACCGGGGACCATCCCGCCAGCCAGTCCGGGAAAGGAGCCCGACATGAGCGCCTGGCGCCCGTACGACAGCCAGCTGCTGCCGGCATTCTACGAGCGGTTCGAACAACGCTGGGGAAAGGGAACCGCACCCTTTCTGGATCCCGAAGTGCACGAGCAGCCCTTGCCACGGGCCCAGTGGATCAACCCGGACACCGGAGCTGCCCTGGCCGTGGTCCCCATCTGGACCGACGATCCGCAGCACCGCTCCTTCGGAGTTTTCTATCTCCCACCCGCCGGGGATATCTGGGTGCTGCGGCCCGGCATCACCGCCTACACAGAGGGCGGCAAGGAAAGCACCCAGGAACAGCTCTCCCTCCGCAACGACGCCTTCAGAAAAGCCGTGAGCCACGCGAAGGAATTCATCTACGGCACCCAGCCCTAGTCCGCACCCTGCACCGGGCATAAGATCCCCTGCACGCCACACTTCAAGGCCCAGGGGCCGGGGTAAAACGCGCTATCAACGGCGGCTGAACCGAGAACAACGGTATGAAAGGAACTGACATGACCTCCCCGCATTTTGACCGGTTCCTCAGCGAAGCCCTCGCCACCGGGCGCGAATCCGACGCCGGACTGGGCAAAGACGAACTCTACGGCCTCTACACCAGCTGGTGCCTGATCAACCAAGACCGGCCACAGACGGCCCAGTCCCTTTGGGCCGCACTGAAGGAACGCCGGATCAACCCGGCGGACAACCGTCTGACGATGACCGGACCGGCCGCTACCGACTACATCCTCGCCAGCGTGCCCCACCTCGCCTGATGGCCCAATCGGCGTCAACACAGGATGGGGATCTTGGCCCAGCGTGGATGTGACGTGAGCGAGACACCCGGAGGGACGTGACTTCCTGAAACAGCGCGAACCCTGCCGAATCTGAGGCCTGGCCGCGCTACTACACTCCCGATAGCAGCGATTATGACAAGCTGGCGGCCGGAGCGGCCAAGCAGGCGTCGCAAGCTGTGAACATGGAGCAGGCACGCATCGTCGTTCTACAGGTCCGGGCGCTACGCATTTCCATTTGCGCATTTTGGGAGGAGTGGATCGGACCTTGCCAGGAATTCCATCAACTACCCCTGGGAGCCTGCCGCTGGCTGCACGGGTCCTGAGGGTCGGGCACTGAGCCGTGTTCCAGTACAGCGTGTCGTGGTTGTTAGTGGATGTGGCTGCCGCCGTTGATGTCGATGGTGGTTCCGGTGAGGTAGGCGGATTCCTCGGACGACAGGAACGTGATGACGGCTGCGATTTCCTCGGTGCTGGCATTGCGGCCCAGCGGGATGCCGGCGTTGATGGCGGTTTCCTGTTCCGCGGTGCTGCCTACGCGGATGTTGGTGTCCACGGCACCCGGAGTGATGGCGTTGACGGTGACGCCGGTGGCGCCGATCTCGCGGGCGAGGGCCTTGGTGAAGCCGAGGATGGCGGCCTTCGCGGCCGAGTAGGGCACCTTGCCGAACACGCCGCCGCCGCGCTGGGCGGACACAGAGGACATGTTGACAATCCGCCCCCAACCGCTGGCGATCATGTCCGGCAGGAACGCCTTGGTGACCAGGTAGGTGCCGGTGGCGTTCACGGCCATGACCTTGTTCCAAAGTTCCAGGGTGGTCTCCAGGAACGGCAAGGGCGAGGTGATGCCGGCGATGTTGGCCAGGGCGCCGACTGCCGGGAGCGCGCCGGAGGCGACCTCGGCCGCCACTGCCTTGTAAGCGGCGTTGACGGAATCCTCGTTGGCGACGTCGATCTCGTGGCCGAAGGCCGGAACGTTGAATTCGTTGCCGATTTCGGCCGCGACCTTGGCGGACTTCTCGCCGTCGAGGTCCAGGATCACCACGGCCCAGCCCTGGCTGGCGTAGCGGCGTGCGGTGGTGATGCCGATGCCCCGGTCCGAGGTTGCCCCGGTGAGGACGGCGGTGCGCTGGGTGGTGGTGGTCATGATGCTCCTTGGGTTTGCTTCGTGTGTCTGTGAGTTGGATCGACTGCTCCGTAGCTGCCGTTTTGAGGGCTCATAAAGGCAGCTACGGAGCAGTCGACGGTCAGATGAGGTCAGTGATGTAGCTGGCTGCTTTGGCGGCGGCCGCCGGACGTTCCTCGTGGGTGACGTCCCGTGTTTCCAGCTCCAGGGAGAAATGGCCGGTGTAGCCCTCGGCCGCGAGAGCGCCCAGACCTGCGGCGAAATCGGCCTGGCCGTTGCCGATGCTGACGTTGATGTTCCCCGGCACGGCATCGCGCAGGTGGACGTGGGCGATCCGGCCCTGATGGCGTGTGAGGTACTCCAGCGGGTCCTCGCCGGCGGCCACGATATGGCTGAAGTCCATAACGATCCCGACGCCGGACCCGTCCAGTCGGCGGGCCAGCAGTTCCGCGCGCTCCAGGTTCCAGCAGAACCGCAGGAAGTGCAGCGATTCGGTCCAGAGCTCGACGCCGAACCCGTCCGCCCGCTGCTTGGCAGCGAGAAGTTGCGCGGCAATGGCGTCCAGGTCCGCGTCGATGCTCCGGACCGGCTCGTGGCCCAGGGCCCCGCACGGAAGGACCAGGGCCTTGGCGCCGATGCCGGCCGCCAAAGTGAGGAGGGCCTCAACGTGCCGGTTCCGCGCTTCCTGTGCGTCGGCGTCGAGCACGGCGTTCAGGTCCCCGATGTCCCCGTTGACCGACCGGACCCGCAGCCCGGATGCGACCACCTCGGCCGTCACGGCGGCGACGGCCTCGGCGTCGAGGTCGTATGGAACGTGGTCGCACACTCCGGGGAGGGCGCCCAGATCTATTTCCTTAAAGCCGAGGTCCGTGATGGTCCGCAGCGCCGTGGGCAGGTCCTGGTGGCGGAAGCTGATGGACGAGCAGCCGAGTCGGGAATTGAACATCGTCGTTGAGCCTCTTTGCCTTACGTGGAAGTGACGAGGACCACGTTACGGGCCGGCCTGTTGACAGTCAACCTCTGACGTTGCCAGTTGACAGAATTGAATGATCCAGATCACACTGATGTATCCGTTGTTAACAGTCGACCGTGGCCCCGCCGCAGCGGCGTCCGCTCTTCGAAAGGATTCACCAAATGAGCAACGAAGCTCTGAAAATGCGTGGGCACGTCCACGGAACCAAGGCCGCCAGACGGGTTGCCATCGGCTCCAGCGTCGGCGCAGTGATCGAGACCTATGACTTCATCGGTTTTGGCACCGCCGCCGCGCTGTACTTCGGAACGGCGTTCTTCCCCACCGGCGACCCCGTCACCGGCACTCTTGCCGCGTTCGCCACCCTTGGCGTCGGGTTTGCGGCCCGCCCGATCGGCGGCATCATCGGCGGCCACCTGGGCGACAAGCTCGGCCGCAAGCCCGTCCTCGTGGCCTCCCTGATCCTGATGGGTATCGCCACGTTCGTCATCGGTCTGCTTCCCACCTACAGCCAGGTCGGGCTGCTCGCCCCTGGCCTCCTGGTCTTCGTCCGCATTGTCCAGGGCCTGGCCTTCGGCGCAGAATGGGGCGGCGCAATCCTCATGAGCTATGAGCACGCACCTTGGAAGTCCAAGGGCAAATACACCGGAATGGTCCAGGCCGGCTTCCCTGTGGGACTGCTGCTGGCCAACCTTGTCTTCCTCTTCAGCATCCAGCTCGGCGGCGAACTCGCCTGGCGCATCCCCTTCCTCGCCAGCATCGTCCTCGTGATCGTCGGGCTCATCATCCGCTCCAAGGTCCCGGAATCCCCCGTCTTTGACGAGGTCAAGGACAGCGGCGACATAGTGAAGTCCCCCATCGTCGAGGTCATCAAGACCGACTGGCGCAACATCGTCAAGGGCATCGGCCTGCGCATCGCCGAAACCGCAGGCTATGCCGTGTCCATCACCTATATGATTTCCTACCTCAACAGCCAGCACCTGGCTGACAAGACCCAAACCCTCGTCGCGCTGTGCATCGCCTCCGCGATCGGCATCTTCGCCACGCAGGCCTGGGCGCGCCTGACGGACAGGATCGGCCGGAGGCCCGTGTACATCTGGTCCTGCGCCTTCGCCGTGGCGTTCGCTGTACCGATGTTCCTGCTGGTCAACACCGGCCTGTTCATCTTCATCATCGCCACCCTCGTGATCTCCTACGCCGTCTGCCAGAACTCCCTGGCCGGCGCCCAGGGCGCCTGGTTCCCGGAGCTCTTCCAGGCCAAGACCCGCGCCTCGGGTGCATCGCTCGCCTACCAGATCTCCGCCATGGTTTCCGGCTTCACCCCCTTCATCACCACGCTCCTGTTCGTCAGCTTCGGCTGGATGGGCCCCGCGCTGCTCTTCGGCCTGTACGCAGCCATCGGCCTCTGGGCCGCAGTTACGACCCGGGAGACCTGGGGCAAGCGGGAGCGTGAGCTCGCCGATGAGGCCACGAAAAGCACCCCCGCCCACGTGAGCGCATAGAAGACACCATCAGGACGCCATCGAAGGCATCCCTGAAGAACGCATCCACCACTTTCGAAAGGCAGACTTGTGGCTCTTACACAGGAAAAAACCTCCCCCAGCAACACTCGCGATGGAAGCACAGAACGTACTGACCGCGTTTCGGCCGCGGCCTACCGGATCCGGCACCATGCCCTGAACATGGGCGAGGTGCAGGGCCAGGGCTACGTCGGCCAGGCCCTCGGCGCGGCCGACATGCTCGCTGCGGTCTACGCCGACCAGCTCCGGTTCCGCGCCGATGACCCGCACTGGGAAGCCCGGGACCGGTTCCTGCTCTCCACCGGCCACTACGCGATCGGCCACTACGCCGCCCTCGCCGAAGCCGGAATCATCCCTATCCAGGAACTGGAAACCTACGGCTCGGACGATTCCCGGCTGCCCATGTCCGGAATGTCCACCTACACCCCCGGCATGGAAATCTCCGGCGGCTCCCTCGGCCACGGCCTCTCCATCGCCGTCGGCATGGCCCTCGGGCTGCGGCACCAGGGCTCCGCGGCGAGGATCTACAACTTCCTCTCCGACGGCGAACTCGACGAAGGCTCCACGTGGGAGGCCGCCATGGGCGCACACCACCACCAGCTGGGCAACCTCACCGCGATGGTGGACATCAACGCCCTCCAGGCCGACGGCAAGACGGACACGGTGCTGCGCACCGAGCCCGTCACCGAGAAGTGGGAGGCCTTCGGCTGGTACACCCAGCGCGTGGACGGCAACAACATGGCCGAACTCCTGCACGCCTTCGACAACGCGGCCGCCCAGGCCGCCGCCGTCGGGCGTCCCTCCGTGATCCTCTGCGACACGAAAGTTGGCCGCGGCGTGCCGCTGCTGGAAGACCGCGAAAAGGCGCACTTCATGCGCATCGAAGAACACGAATGGCAGGAATGCCGCGAGCAACTGACCGCAGGATACAAAGGAAAGGCAACCCGATGAGCACCGCAGTAAAGGCCACCGCCCCGAAGCTGAAGACCTCGGCCATGATCGCGTCCTTCGCCGATCCCGGCCAGAAGACCGCCTCCGCCCCGTTCGGGCATGCCCTGGTCAAAGCCGCACAGGAAAACGACAAGATCGTGGGACTGACCGCAGACCTCGGCAAATACACGGACATGCATATCTTCGCCCAGGCGTTCCCGGAACGCTTCTTCCAGATGGGCATGGCCGAACAGCTGCTCTTCGGCGCCGCTGCCGGCCTGGCTGAGACGGGCCTGGTGCCGTTCGCATCAACCTACTCCGTGTTCGCGGCCCGGCGCGCCTACGACTTCCTCTGCCTGGACGCCGCCGAACCGAACCTCAACGTCAACATCGTCGGCGGCCTCCCCGGCCTGACCACCGGCTACGGCCCCAGCCACCAGGCCACCGAAGACATGGCCATCTTCCGCGGCATGCCCAACCTGACCATCGTGGACCCCTGCGACTCCATCGACATCGAACAGGCCGTCCCCCAACTCGCAGCCAGCGAAGGCCCCACCTACCTGCGCCTGCTGCGCGGGAACGTCCCCACCGTCCTGGATGAATACGACTACACGTTCGAACTCGGCAAAGCCAAAGTCCTCCGCGGCGGGAACGACGTCGTCTTCATCTCGTCCGGCCTGATGACCATGCGCGCCCTGCAGGCAGCCAGAGCCCTCGCAGAGCACAACGTGGATGTCGCCGTCGTCCACACCCCCACCATCAAACCCTTCGACGCCGAAGCCGTCCTGGCGGAAGTCAACACCGACCGCCTTGCAGTGACGCTGGAAAACCACAGCGTCATCGGCGGCCTATTCGAAACCGTCGCCTCCGCCGTCGTCACCGCCGGCCTGGGAAAGCGCGTGGTGCCCGTGGCACTCCCCGACCAGTTCCTCGACGCGGGCGCTCTTCCTACCCTGCACGAACGCTACGGACTGTCCGTGCAACGGATCGTCGCGAAAGTCCTCGCCGAACTCGGCTAGAACGAATGAGCTGCAGCGGCCCGGGGCGGCACCATCCCCGCCCCGCGCTTCTGCCGTAAGATCGACGGTTAACACACCGACGGTAAACAGTCGACCACTGACAGTAAGGAAGCACCACGATGGCTGGAGCAACAGCACCCCTGCTGGGACTGCAAAAGAAAAGCCTCCGCGAGCAGGCCCTTGCCGCGCTGCGCACCGCCATCACCAGCGGCGAACTGGCACCCGGCCGCCATCTGGTGGAAACGGAACTGTCCGACATGCTCCAAATCAGCCGCGGAACCCTGCGCGAAGCACTGCGCCAGCTGGAACAGGAAGGGCTCCTCTCCGCCGGCCCGCGCGGGCGGTTGTCCGTCCGCCACCTCGATGAAAAAGAGATCAAAGATATCTTCGCCGTGCGCGCGGCCCTCGAATCTCTGGCCGCCCGCACACTCTGCGAACTCCCCGACCGCGTACGGGTGATCGAATCCCTGCATCTGGCAATAGACGCCATGGAAGCCGGCCAGGACGCGTCACTGGAGGAGAGGATCGAATCCGACATGGAATTTCACCGCACTCTGTGCCGGCTCACCGGCAACGAAACACTTCTCCACTCCTGGACCGCCCTCGAAGGCTCCATCCGCATGTCCATCATGTTCGGAGGGCTGGAAAAGGGCGTTAAAAACATGAGCGTCAAACGCCACCGGGACATCGTGGCCGCCATCGAAACCGGCGACGCCTCCCTGGCCCGCAAGACCATCCGCGAACACATGGACACCGCGGCCGACAACCTGGTCGCCTAGCCGAACGACACAGCCTCCAGATGTTGGGGTGCGGCAAAGGCGCCCTCGACCGCCAGACAGCAAAAACTCGCCCGAGCTGCATCGCCTAGCTTTGGTGCAGCTGACCAACGGCGCCGGTCCGCAAGCATGGATTCAGCTGGACACCGCGTTCGCGGCCCTGAACATTTCGACCGTTCGGCGTGTGCTCCCGGCGGGAAGGAGGCTCTTTGCGGTCAGGTGATGGCGGTGGCGTTGGCCGGCGAGCCCGTTCCTCCGGTGATGTTCAGCGGTTTGATGGTGACGAACGCATCCCATTTTTCGGTGGTTCTCATGTGTCGGGCGAGGGGGGCGAGTTTCCATAGTTCCCCGAGGGGCATGCCGAGTTTGGCGAGGAGTTGCTGGTGCATCATGCCGTGGTCGTTGGGGGCTGACCGTAGGAAGGGGCTTCCGGGCACGGCCGGGAGGCATTCGAGCGCGAAGTTGTCGGCGGCAAGGAGTGCGAGCCGGTGGTCCCAGGCCCAGGCGACGAAATCCTCTGACTGGGCGATGCCGGTGGCACGCCGGCCGTCGCGGGTCCGCTGTTTCTCCTCGGGGGTCAGGGCCAGGAACCACTCGCACCATCCGGTATGGAGCATGAGGACGTCTCCCGGGCAGATGGTGAGGGACTGCGCCTCAATGGCTTCCCGGATCAAATCGAGGCTGAGCCGTTCACCGGCCGCATGGTCGATGGGCTCGCCGAGGGCGTTCCGGTGCCCGTCCAGGTCGACCAGCACTCCCCTGCCGACGATGGGATTTTCGGCCCATTCCTGGATGCCGAGGTCCGGCGTGTCTTCTGTGATTCGGTCATCCGGAGTGCCGTTGTAAAAACCGACGTCGTCCGCCCGGCGGTGCCGCAGACCGTCGATCTGTGTGGAGCCCTGAAGGTAGTAGCCGTCCAGGTAGTCGTCCCGGTGGGCTGGGTGGGAGGAGTAGATCGTGTGGCGCGGTGCGCTGCGTTTCAGCGACATTCCGGGATCGAAGGCATCGGCCGGGTAGTCCAGACCGAAGACCGTGCCGGTCCTGACGCAGTTCGTGGCTTCCAGGATGGTGTCCTGGGTGATGAAGGATGGCGTTCCCCGCTCCGGTTCGGGAAACAATCCCCAGGATGTCCCGGCTAGCCCGCCCTCCCTTTCAAGCAGTTGGGCAAATGTCGGGTAGGTTCCGTCCCCGGCAGGCAATGTCATCGCGCCGCTACCTCCTGGGGCGCCTCTACTTTTTTCTGCTGGTGCTTGTAGCTGAGGAGGAACCCGGCAATGGCGCACGCCGAGGCAACGATGCACAGAGGGGGCTTGAACGCGTCATTGAAGAATTGCAGCCAGTCACCCTGCCCGGCGATGAGGGCGATGGCCTGGCCTGCGACGAATACGACTCCGCCCAGCAGGAGTAAGGCGAGTGTCAGTACGAAGATGACTTCGATGGCTCGTCTGGTCTGGTGCATGTCTTGTTCCTTTAGATCGGCAGGACGCCGACGATGATCAGCACGCCGATTCCCAGCAGTGGCAGGGCGTAGTGGGTGAGCAGGCGCGAGAAGGTCTTGACCGGGTTGACGTCAGCGATGCCGCAGGCCACGTAAAGCGGTGCGCCTCCGGGGGGAACCGCCGCTTCGCAGGAGGAGAAGATCAGCACGGCGACGGCGGCGGTGGTGGCAGGCACGCCGGCGGCGACGAGTGTGGCGACGCCGACGGTTCCGACGGCGGCCATCGTGGCCGTGGCGGAGAGCGGTGCGGCGACGGCGATGACGATCAGCCCGATGAGGATGGCGAGGAGCCACAGGGGCAGGTTCAGCTGGCTGAGCAGGGCGGTCATCTGTTTGGGCAGGCCGGTGGCGGCGAGGGCGTTGGCGCCCGCGAAGGCGAAGACCACGGTGATGCCGACGATGCCGAACCTCGGGGCGGAGTCCCGCAGCAGGGTCCACCAGGCGCGGCCGCTGCCCGGAAGCTGTTTCCTGCCCAGCAGGGCCCCGGTGATGAGGAGGACAACCGGAATCCAGACGATAACGCTGACGGTTTTGGTGATATCTCCTCCGGTCCAGTCCGACAGCGCCGTCGCGATGGAGCCGGAGGTGATGATCAGCGGGATGGCCACCACAATGAAGAGCAGCAGGGTGGCCCAGCCGTGCCCGAAGGCTATCCGGGCGGTCAGGCGGTGTGCGGGGTCCAGCGGGGACATCCCGCTCTTGCGGATCAGCAGCCAGGTGACGATGAGCCGGTGCAGGAAGCACCAGAGGCCGCCGATGAGCAGGGGACGGACGAGGTCGTTGACGTTCAGCAGGGGCCCGACGGTGGCGGATCCGACGAGGACGAACATGGAGGCACTGAACGGGAAGGTGATGCCCATTCCGGCGTTTCCGGCCACGAGCGTCGCGGCCGAGGGCTTGTCCAGCTTGGATTTTTCCATCCAAGGGATGGTTACCGAGCCGACGGTAGCGGCGATGGCCGCCTGGTTGTGGACCACCCCGCCCAAGCCAGCGGACGCCACGGTGGACACCCAGGCGGGGCCCCCCTTGACCCCGCCGATCAGGGAATTCAGCAGGTCGATGAGCTTGTCCAGCACCCCTGTCTTGTCCAGCAGGTATCCCATGAAGACGAAGGCCATGGTGGCGTAGACGATTTCGTCCGTGGCGGCCGAGTACAAGGACGCCCAGCCGATCTGTGCAGCGGCGGCCCCCGTGAACGGGAGCACGGCCAGGAACCCGAGGATCATGGCTTCGCCGACACTGCGCTTGATCAGTGTCGTCCAGAGCAGGATGACGGCCAGGTAGGCCCCCAGGGCCCAGATGCCGATCATGTTGCCGCTCCTGACAGGGGATTTCTTGCTGGAAGGTTCATCGTTGATTCCTGTAAATGATTCTCCCTGATGCCGGGGTCAGCGCAACGCCGGTGCCGCCGACGCCGTGTCCTGGGCCATGCGCGTCAGGGCGGCAGCTGAGGCTGCCGTCATCTCGGCGGGCACCCCCAGGTCGGAGAGATAGCTGGCGGTGTCCTGCATTTCCTTGGAGCGGCGCAGGGCGTGCTTGGCCGTGCCGGTCAGGAACCTGTCGATGACGGCGTGGCCGTCACCGGCGAGTTGCCCGGCGATCTGCCCTCGGATCCAGTCCTCCAGGCCGGCGGCCCGTCCGGCGGTGACTGCTTCGACGACGACTGAGGCCATGCCTTTCATCAGAACGCTGCGTAGCAGCTTGTGGGCCATCGCGGCCCCGGGCTCCCCGTCGGCGATTTCGACGTCGGCGCCCAGCGGGGACAGGAGCCCGGCCACTGCCCGGGATCCCGGGCCGCTGACCATCAGGGGCGTCTTTACTCCTTGGGTGGGGACGGGTCCCAGAATGGCGACGTCGGCGAAGACCGCCGCGCCGGGCAGCTGCCCGAGTTCCTGCATGACGTGCGGTGAGGATGAGGTGAAGTCCGCGTAGCAGCTGCCGGCCGGCAGGACCGGCAGGCATTCCTGGGCCACGCTTCGTGCGGCGCCAGCCCCGGTGAGGACAAGGACGATATCCGCGCCGGCGCAGGCTTCTGCGGCGGTTGCTGCCCGGGTGACGCCGGCCGGCGTGGAGGGGGCGACGGGATCGAATCCTGTCACGCTGTGGCCTGCGTCGACCAGGGCGGCCGCGTAGGTGGCTCCGGCCTCACCGAGGCCGATGACGGTGCACGCTGTCATTTGGTATGTGTCTTTTCTGTCTCGTGGCGGTCGGCGATGATGGCGGCCCGGCGGCTGGTTTCGTCGGCGAAGACGGCCTCGGCGGCTTCCGCCACGGCTGCTGCCTGGTCCCTGGGGATGACGACGACGCCGTCGGAATCGCCGATGATGATGTCCCCCGGGAGGACGGGGATCCCGCCGAAGGAAATGGGGGTGCCCAGGCGCGACGGTCCGTTTTTGTATGGGCCCGCCGGGGTGACGGCACGGGCGAAGACCGGCATGCCGATCTCGCCGAGGGCTTCGGCGTCGCGGGCTGCACCGTCCACGGCGAAGCCCGCGATGCCGAGGTTGATGGCGCGTTCGCCGATCAGTTCGCCCAGCAGTGCCCGGGATTCGTCCCCGCCGCCGGAGACGACGATCACGTCTCCGGGGCGGGCGAGCTGCAGTGCGCGGTGGATGCCCTGGTTGTCGCCGGGTCGGGTCCAGACGGTGAAGGCCGGCCCGGCGAGGCGGGCGCCGGGCCAGATGGCCTGGATGGCTGAGTCTGCGATTCCGAGGCGGTCCATGGCGTCGCCGATGTTGGCGGCGGGCAGTTTGGCGAGGCGCTCGAGCACGTCCTTGTCGGGGCGGGCGAAGTCTGCGTCGATGTCCTCAAGGACGGGCGTTGTCATGGTGGTTTCTTCCGGGGCTAGGGGTTGGTGGGAGGGCTAGTCTTTTTTCTGGACCAGCGGGAGGACCTTCTTGAAGTCCTCTTCCTGTCCGGCCCAGAACTTCTCGTAGTCGCCGCCGGAGAGGTAGCTGGTCTGAAGGCCCAGGGCGCTCATCTTTTCCTTGACGGTGGGGTCCTCGATGGCTTTCTGCAGGGCGGCTTCGAGCTTCTTGGCGACGGCGTCAGGCAGCCCGGCCGGGGCCGAGTAACCGCGGACGGTGCCGGCGGTCAGGTCATAGCCGGCTTCCTTGAAGGTGGGAACATCCGGCAGCGAGGGGGCACGCTCGGCGGTCATGACGCCCAGGACGCGGGCCTTGCCCTGCTTGGTCAGGTCGGTCACGTCGCTGACGTTGGCGACCAACACGTCCACGTGTTTGCCGAGGAACGCGGTGGTGGCCTGCGAGGCGCCTTCGGAGAAGTGCACGGGAGCGAACTCGGAGCCGGTGGCCTCCTGGATCTGGGCCAGGGCGAAGTGTTCGCCGGTCTGCAGCCCGGTGGTGCTCGCGGTCATCGACTTCGGGTTGGCCTTGACCGCGTCGAGGAGGTCCTTCAGCGTTTTGTAGGGGCTGTCGGGCTGGACGGCGATGACGGCGGGGTCGATGACCTGGCGGCCGAGGGGTTGGAAGCTGGCCCGGGTGTATTTGGCGCCGCGGGCGGGGTCCAGCGGTGAGACGACGACGGAGGGGGAACCGGTGGCGCCGATGGTGTAGCCGTCGGGCTTGGCGCTGGTCAGTGCTGTGTAGCCGATCTGTCCGCCGGCGCCGGGCTTGTTAATGACCTCGACGTTGGTTCCGAGTTCCTTCTCAAGGATCGGCTGGACGAGGCGGGCTGCGGTGTCCACGGCTCCGCCGGAGCCGAAGGCCACGATCAGGTCGATGGACTTGCCCTTTTTCGGGAAGTCGTCCGCGGAGGCGGCGTTGTTGGCGCTGGCGTTGGCGCCGCAGCCGGTGAGGGCGATGAGGGCCGCTGCTGCGAGGGCTGCGGTGATTTTCTTGGGTGACAAGGGTCTTCTCCTTTGAAGAAATGTGTGAGTGAGACGGGTTGACAGGAACTCGGGTGGGATGAGCAGGTTTAGGCTTCGGGATCCTCGGTGAGGGCCTTGGGTTTGCGGAACTTGAGCAGCGGGCTGCAGATGATCAGCACTCCGACGCCGATCAGCACGGCGGAGATGGGGCGGCTGGTGAAGACGCTGAAGTCGCCCTGGGAGATTTCCAGTGATTCGCGCAGTGAGCGTTCCATCAGCGGGCCCAGCACCAGGGTGAGGACCATGGGCGCCAGCGGGATGTCCAGGTTCCTCAGGGCCAGGCCGAGGAGGCCGAAGCCGATCATGACGAAGACGTCGAAGACGTCGAAGTTGATGGTGTAGGCGCCGATGACCATGAAGAGCAGGATGATGGCGGTCAGGACGGGGGTGGGAACGCGCAGGATGGAGGTCCAGAGGCCGACCAGGGGGACGTTGAGCAGCAGCAGCAGCACGTTGCCGATGAAGAGGCTGGCGATGATGGCCCAGGCGATCTCGGAGTGGTCGGTGAACAGGGCGGGCCCGGGTGTCAGGCCCTGCTGGAGGAACGCGCCCATCAGCACGGCGATGGTCGGGGATGCGGGGATGCCGAGGGTGAAGAGCGGGATGAGTGCGGCATTGGCGTGGGCGTTGTTGGCCGTTTCGGGACCGGCGACGCCTTCGACTGCGCCCTTGCCGAGTTGGTGGCGGAAGCGGGAGAACTTCTTTTCCGCGGCGTAGGACAACAGGGAGGACACTGATCCGGTCATGCCGGGGATAAGGCCCAGTCCGAAGCCGACGCCGGTGCCCCGGGCTATGGCGGGGGCGCTGCGGCGCCATTCCGTCCGGGTCGGGAGCAGGGAGCGCATGCCGGGGGCGTGCACCAAGGGAGTTTCGGAGTTCTTGCGGTAGGAGAGGATTTCGGAGAGCCCGAAGACGCCGACGATGACGGCGACGAAGCTGACGCCGTCCAGGAGCCGGTCCATCCCGAAGGTGAAGCGCGGGGCGCCGGCGACGGGGTCGATGCCGACCATGGATATCAGCAGGCCCAGGGCGCCGGAGATGATGGCCTTGATCATGGACTTGCCGGCCAGTGCCACGAGCAGGGAGATGCCGACGACCATGAGTGCGAAGAATTCCGGGGGCCCGATGAGCAGCCCCAGTTCGCCCAGGGGTTTGGCGGCAAAGACCAGGCCGATGGTGGCGATGGTTCCGCCGATGAAGGATCCCACGGCGGCGAGGGTCAGTGCCGCGCCGGCCCTGCCAAGTTTGGTCATCGCGTAGCCGTCGATAGTGGTGATCGCCGACGATGCCTCACCCGGGGTGTTCAAGAGGACGCTGGTGATGGTTCCGCCGTACTGGGTGCCGTAGAAAATCGCACACAGCATGATGATGGAGCCGGCGGGATCCAGGTTCAGGGTGAGCGGGATGAGCAGGGCCACGCCGGCCACCGGGCCGACACCGGGAAGGACTCCGATGATGGTGCCCAGCAGGCAGCCGAGGAAGGCAAAGAGCAGGTTTTGCCAGGTCATGGCGGTGGCGAAGCCGCCGAGCAGTTCGTTAAGTGTGTCCACGTCTAGAGTCCGATCAGGTTCAGCGGAGCGAAGGCCGACACGGGGAGGGCGACGTTCAGACCGTAGTTGAAGGCGTAGAACGCGCCGACACTTCCGGCGAGGGCGATGATCAGCGAGGACACCCAGGCCGGCGGCCGCGCAGTTTCAGGTGGTAGAGCAGGAACAGGAACATGCTCAGCTGAAAGCCCAGCAGGTCCATGACGGATGCCAGGACAACGAGGCTGACCACAACGGAGATGACCACACCCCGGTCGATCCCCTCGGCCCTCTCGCTCGGCCGGCGCAGTTCCTGGACCAGCCAGAGCGCCGACATCGCGACCAGCACAGCGCCCATGGCGAACGGGAACAGGCCGGGGCCCGGTCCCAGCGACGTCCACAGGCCGAGGCTGACCGAACTGGCCACGACATAGACGCCGACGGCGGTGAACGCGCCGATGCCCGTGAGCACCGACGGAGCGACGCGGATGGCGCGCTCCGGTTTGGTCAGTAGTGACTCCGTTGTCATCGTTTCCTTCTTACATTGCGTGATCGTTCATTTCATAGAATGAAAGAACATTTCGTCTGAAGAAATAGTGACAGGGGACACACGCTCTGTCAAGCGGCGGGAAGTTACATAGAATGGAAGAATGACGACGACAGCCTCCACACGCCCGGGCAGTTCAGCGGAAGACGGCCCGAAGGCCTCAAATATGCGCTCACTGTCCAGGGCGATGGAGGTGTTCGCAGAACTCCAGCGCGCGGAGCGGCCCCAGCGCCTGAGTGACCTGGCACGGACCTGCGGCATGAGCCTGCCGACCACGCTGCGGATCCTGCGGGTCCTCCAGGATTTCGGCATGGTCAGCCAGACCGACAAGTCGTACCGGATTGGTCCCGCAGTCCTGCCTGCGGCCCGAAGCTACCTGGAAAACGACCCCCTCGTGGTGGCCGCCCGGCCGGTACTCCAGCAGGTGGCCTCCCAGACGGGACTCACGGCATCCCTCTACACCAGGCTTGGCTTTGAAAGGATCCTGGTCGCACGCGTCGACGGTGATGCTCCCCTGCGCTACGACCTCCCCCTGGGCAAGCGGCTCCCCCTCACTCTGGGGGCGGCCGGCAAGATTCTGCTCGCGTCAGCATCCGAAGAAGAGCTTCAGCAGGTGGTGACGGCGGCAATCGCGATGGGCCAGGAGGACGCGGCATTCACGGCCGTGGAGCTGCGCTCCCGACTGCCCGAGCCTGGAACCGACTATGCGTACTCCTCCGATGAGCGGGCCACTGGGGTCCACTCGGTGGCTGTGGCCGTGCCCAACCGGCTGGGACGCCACACGGAGTCCATTTCCCTGACCAGCCCCGTGGAGGCAGCCAGCCACGCCACCCTGACGGCCGGTGTCCCTGAACTGCGGCGGGCCGCGGGCAGACTCTCCGAGCTGCTCGAAGGCTCCGTCTACTAGACCAGCCAGATAGCCAGCGGCGCACGGTGACGTCGTTGATGTCTCGCTAGCTCCACAGGTCCGACCCGCACGCGCAGGCCGCGGCCAGGCGGATGACCGCATCGGTGGGGGCCAGGATCTGCGGGTCTTCGCGCGGTTCGTACCGGACGTCGCCGGGGGCGTAAATAATGGCTCCGTGCGTAATGGTTAGCTCTCCTGGCTGAAGATGTTCTTGGCGACGGCCATCGCACTCATGCCGTTGGGCCAGCCGGAATAGAACGCGAGGTGGAGGATCGCCTCCTTCAGCTCGTCCTCGGTGACGCCGTTCCGGCGCGCGTAGTCGAGATGGAAGGTGAGCTGTTCGGCCTTGCCCATGGCTGTCAGTGCGGCGACAGTGATCAGGCTTCGGTCCCGCTTGGACAGGCCCTCACGTTCCCATACCTCGTCGAACAGGACTTTGTCCGTGTAGTGGACCATTCCGGGCGCGAAGTCACCGAAGGCCTTCTGTCCGCCGGTCCAACCCGTTTCAGTATTTTCGGTCATGATCATTTCCCTTCTTCGTCGGTATCTCCATGACATCTCGTATTCGCCGCCGGCGGGAGTCTCTGATGAGGGGTGTACTGACAGAGACTCCCTGAAGCAGCCCCCCGGGTCGTAGCGTCGGTGGTGTGAACAACCGGAACGAAGTGCGCGAGTTCCTCATGTCCCGCCGAGCGAAACTCGCACCCGGGCAGGCCGGGTTGCCTGTCGGGACGCACCGCCGGGTGGCTGGACTGAGGCGCAGTGAGGTTGCGATGCTCGCCGACGTGAGCGTCGAGTATTACGCGAAGATCGAGCGCGGCAACCTAACAGGCGTCTCCGACGCTGTCCTCGAATCGGTGGTCCGCGCCCTGCAGCTCGACGACGCCGAGCGGGAGCATCTGTTCGATCTCGCCCGGGTCGCCAACGGCGCTTCCGCCCCGGTACGGAAGCGCAAACCGAAGACGTGGGTGCCCCGGGAGAGCCTGACCCGCGCCCTGGATGTGATCACTAACGGGCCCGCGTTCGTCCGTAACGGACGGATGGATATCCTCGCCGCCAACACCCTGGGCCGCGCGTTCTACGATCACGTCTTCGACGGGCCAGGGCAGGGCAATCTCGCCCGGTTCTGCTTCCTCGACGAACGCGCTAAGAATTTCTACCCAGAGTGGGAAGCCGCCTCTGACGTCACCGTGTCAATCCTGCGCACCGAGGCCGGCCGCGACCCGCGCGACACGCAGCTGCATGACCTGATCGGCGAGCTCTCCACCCGCAGTGACGCGTTCCGCACCCGGTGGGGAGCCCATACCGTGCGCCGCCACGGTACGGGCACGAAGAACTTCCACCACCACGAGGTCGGCGACCTGACTTTGACCTACGAGGGTTTGGAGCTGACGGCAGAACCCGGCCTGTCGTTCCTGATCTACACCGCCGAGCCCGCCTCCCCGAGCGAGGAACGCCTCCAACTGCTTGCCAGCTGGGCCGCCACCCAACAGCAACAGCACGGCGCCGCCCTAAAGATGACACATGCCGCCGAACCAAAGGAAACGAAACGATGAAACAGCTTCCGCAGTCCGCCACCAGCAAGAACCCGCCGGCGCAATTCACCGGCGACGTCTGGGTGGACCCGATCGCCGCTCCCCAGGAGCCCGGCCAGCGAATGGTCGTCGCCTGCGTGCGGTTCGCACCGGGTGCCCGGACCGCCTGGCACTCCCACGCCAACGGGCAGACGCTGCACATCACCGCCGGCGTCGCCCTGATCGGTACCCGCGACGGGACTGCCATCCGCGCTGTACCCGGCCAGACCATCTACACCCCTCCCGGAGAAGAACACTGGCACGGCGCAGCACCGGATCGGTTCATGGAACACCTGGCCATGCTAGAAAACGCCGACGACCCCGCCACCACAACGACCTGGCTCGAACACGTTACCGACAACGAATACACCAACGCACCCGACCACACCACGGAGGCATGACCATGCACACACGAACACTCGGCCAAGGCCTGGAAGTCTCGGCGATCGGGCTCGGCGCCATGGGCATGTCCCAGAGCTACGGACCCAACCCCGGCAGTCGCGATGAGATGATCGCGGTGCTGCAATCCGCCGTTGACCAGGGTGTCACCTTCTTCGACACCGCCGAGGTCTACGGCCCCTATGACAACGAAGAACTCGTCGGCGAAGCCCTTCAGCCGATCCGTGACCGGGTCGTGATCGCCACGAAGTTCGGCTGGGACATCCAGGACGAAAAGTCCGTGGGACTGGACAGCCGGCCCGAACAGATCCGGCGCGTCGCCGACGAATCCCTCAAGCGGCTGCGCACCGACGTGATCGACCTGTTCTACCAGCACCGCGTCGACCCCGACGTGCCAATCGAGGACGTCGCCGGCACCGTGAGCGAGCTGATCGCTGAGGGGAAGGTCCGCCACTTCGGCCTGTCCGAGGCCTCTGCCGCCACGATCCGCCGCGCGCACGCCGTCCAGCCCATCACCGCGCTGCAGAGCGAGTACTCGCTGTGGACACGCGACCCTGAGGCCGAGATCCTGCCCACTCTCGCGGAACTCGGCATCGGGTTCGTGCCGTTCAGCCCCCTCGGCAAGGGCTTCCTCACCGGCACCGTGGATACGTCCACCACCTTCACAAACGGCGACATCCGCCACCGCGTCCCCCGCTTCAATCAGGAGAACCTCGCCGCCAATCACGCCCTCGTCATACATGTTGCTGACCTGGTCAGGGCGAAGGATGCGGCACCAGCGCAGATCGCGCTGGCCTGGTTGCTTGCCCAGCAGCCGTGGATCGTACCCATTCCCGGTACCCGGCGCACAGCCCGCATCAAGGAGAACGCCGAGGCCACACAGGTCGCGCTCTCTTCCGACGAGATCGCCGACCTCAACGCCCTCGCCCAGCGCCTCGGTGTCCACGGTGACCGCTACAACTCCACTCACATGAGCTACGTCAACCGCTGAACCACCAGGCCTGCGCAAAGTAAGGCACACCCCAACCTGACGTCAGGCAGGCGGCCAAGAGGTTGTCAGAATAGGGTTCGGTTGTTTCTTTCCTGACGATGGCTCCGGAAACTCTCAAACCCTAACTTGACGCTATTGACTCGACTGCCGGCGGCAGGGCGACACATGATCGGTTGTCGGTGTTCGGTCTGGGAATCGACGTTCTGGCCGCCAATCAATTGCCAGTCGGTGTCTGCGCAATTGAGCCTTGGCGACGCCATCCCCGCGCGACGATCCCGAGGGAATTGATCCGAACACCGGCGCCGGTCATCCACCGGCGAAAGCGAGTCAGTGAAACCGGCGAGACGGCCCCGCCGGACTTTCGGGAACCTAGCCGATCAGCGCCAGCACAGCCCCGGCAGCCACCACTCCCCCGGCTGCCGCGCGGACGTCGGTGACAGTCCCGTCCCGGTGAGCCGAGACCTGGGTTTCCATCTTCATGGCTTCGAGGACCACAACCGGGTCCCCTGCCGCTACCTCGGCGCCGGGTTCAACGAGCCACTTCACCACGGTCCCGGCCATGTCGGCGCGCAGCTCGCCCGGGTCGGCAGCGCCAGCACCGCCGTCGGACGCTGCTTCCACGGACACGCCGGCAGGGCTGGGCCCGCCTGAGCGGGCCCAGCCGTCCAGCAGGTCGGCCGGAAGGCCGACGGCGAGGCGCCGTCCGTCCACGTCGACGGTGATGGTGCGGCGTTCGCCGTCGGGCGCGGCGGTGCTGTAATCGGGATCGGCCGGGATCTTGTCCGCGAAGTCGGTTTCGATCCAGCGGGTGTGGATGCCCAGCCCGTCTTCGGATGTGAAGTCCGGGGATTCCAGCACTGCCCGGTGGAACGGCAGAACGGTGGCGACCCCGGTGATGCGCATTTCGGCGAGGGCCCGGCGGGCGCGGCGCAGGGCCTGCTGGCGGTCCGCGCCGGTGACGATCAGCTTCGCGAGCAGGGAATCGAACTGCGGCGCGACGAAGGAGCCGGAGCGGACGCCGGTGTCGAGGCGGATGCCCGGGCCGGTGGGGCCGGCGAACTCGCCGATGGTGCCGGGCGAGGGCAGGAAGCCGCGGCCCACGTCCTCGGCGTTGAGCCGGAATTCGAAGGCGTGCCCCCGCGGCTTCGGGTCCTCGGTGAGGCGCAGCGGCTCCCCCGCGGCGATCCGGAACTGTTCCTGGACCAGGTCGATCCCCGTGGTTTCCTCGGTGATGGGGTGCTCCACCTGGAGCCGGGTGTTGACCTCGAGGAACGCCACGGTGCCGTCCGTCGCGACCAGGAATTCCACCGTGCCGGCGCCGGAGTAGCCAGCTTCGCGGCAAACGGCCTTGGCGGCGTCGTAAATCAGGCTGGTCTGCTCGTCGCTGAGGAACGGCGCGGGTGCCTCCTCCAGGAGCTTCTGGTGCCGGCGCTGCAGTGAGCAGTCGCGGGTTCCGACGACCACCACGTTGCCGTGTGTGTCCGCCAGGACCTGCGCCTCGACGTGGCGCGGACGGTCCAGGTAGCGCTCCACGAAGCACTCGCCGCGGCCGAAGGCGGCCACTGCTTCCCGGACGGCGGAGTCGAAGGCTTCCTCGACCTCGTCGATGACCCGGACCACCTTCATGCCGCGGCCACCGCCGCCGAAAGCGGCCTTGATGGCGATGGGCAGGCCGTGCTGTTCGGCGAAAACCCGTGCCTCGGCAGCCGTGTCGACGGGACCGTCGCTGCCGGCCACCAGGGGTGCGCCGGCCCGGACGGCTGCGTCGCGGGCCGTGATCTTGTTGCCGAGCAACCGGATGGCGTCCGGCGTCGGACCGATCCAGGTCAGTCCGGCGTCCAGGACCGCCTGGGCAAAGTCGGCGTTCTCGGAGAGGAAGCCGTAGCCGGGGTGGACGGCGTCCGCTCCGGACTCGGCCGCCACGGCGAGGAGCTTGGGGATGTTCAGGTACGTGTCCGCGGGCGAGTTGCCGTCCAGGCTGAAGGCTTCATCGGCGGCGGAGACGTGCAGGGCGTCGGCGTCGATGTCGGCGTACACGGCGACGGACGCTAGCTGCGCGTCGTCGCAGGCCCGGGCTATGCGGACCGCGATTTCTCCACGGTTGGCGATCAGGACCTTGCGCATCAGTTACTCGCTTCTTCTTCGGTGGTGGCGTGTTTGGTGGTGCCGAGTTCAGTGGTGCCGCCGTCGGTGGCCTCGGACTCGGCCGCGGCGAATTCGGCCCAGCGGAAGCGGATCTTCCCGCCGATGGGCACCTGCGCGGCGAGGTCAAGCTGGGAGTCGACCACCACGGCGATCACCGGGTAACCCCCGGTGATGGGGTGGTCGGCCAGGAAGAGCACAGGCAGGCCCTCCGGCGGGACCTGCAGGGCGCCCGCCACGGTGCCTTCGCTGGGCAGTTCGCCCTGGCGGCTGCGCTGCAGCGGGGTCCCGTCCAGCCGCATGCCCACGCGGTTGGACTGCGGCAGCACGGACCAGTCCTGGGCGGTGAAGGAGTCCAGCGCCGCCTGATCGAACCAGTCGGCGCGGGGGCCGGGGACGACGTCGAGGACGGTCACCCCGGTGCCCGGGTAGTCCGGCTGCAGTTCCGGAGCCCCGACGACGCCGGACTCGGCCTCCCCGCCGTCGGCCAGCACCTGGCCGGCGGCCAGGGGCGCCGGGCCGATCCCGGACATCGTGTCCGTGGAGCGGCTGCCCAGCACAAGGGCCGCATCCACGCCGCCGCGGACGGCGAGGTAGCTGCGAAAGCCGCTGCGCGGCGCCCCAAGGCTGAGCGTTTCGCCGTCGAGCAGCGCGAACGGGGCGGCGATCGGCACCGCGCGGTGCCACGTTTCGCCGGTGCTGTCCGGCGCCGACTCGATACTGAGTGCCGACGGTGCGCCGGAGACTGCCAGGACCTGGTCCGCCACGGCCTGGACCTTGAGCCCGCCGGCCACGGTCTCGATGGCCGCTGCGCCGGGGGCGTTGCCGACGAGCCGGTTGGCCCGGCGCAGCGAGGCCCGGTCCAGCGCACCGGCGGCGGAGACGCCCAGGCCGGAGTGGCCATGCCGGCCGAGATCCTGGATCAGGCTCTGCATCCCGGGCGAAACGATCCGGAGTCCGCGGGCGACGTCCCGCGCAGCCGGCTGCGGCGCGGTGCCGGCGTTCTCAGCCGCAGACTCTGCGGCCGTCTCTGCGGCTGAATCAGCGGATGATTCAGTGACTGAATCAGCGGCGAGCATGACCTCAGCCCGGATGGGGCGGAACTGCACCCGGTGGCCGGGGGCGGCCAGGGCGGGCTGGTCCCGGCCCAGGTCCCACATTCGGGCGCTGGTGCGCCCGATCAGCTGCCAGCCGCCCGGGGAACGGCGCGGGTACACGGCCGAATAGTTGCCGGCCAGCGCCACGGAACCTGCGGGCACGGCGGTGCGCGGCGAGCTGCGCCGGGGCACTTCCAGCTGCTGGTTCTCCCCCACCATGTACCCGAAGCCGGGCGCGAAGCCGGCGAAGGCCACGGTCCAGACCTGGCCGGAATGGGCGGCGATCACGCCCTCCGTGCCGAGGCCGGTGAGCCTCCCGACCTCGGCGAGGTCTTCGCCGTCGTACACGGTGTCGATGACCACCAGGCCGCCGTCGAGCTGCACGGGTGCGGTGAGGTCCAGCTGCAGCAGCCGGGCGGCGATGCGCCGGGCCGAGGCCGGGGAATCGGCCTTGACCAGGACGGTCTCGGCCGCGGCCAGGACATCCTGCTGGCCCGGCAGCGGCTTCTCCAGCAGCAGCGACTGCAGGGCAAGCACGTCCTGGGTGCCGGAGAGCTCGGCCAGGACCGCGCGCGTTCCCACGGCCCGCACGGAACGGACCCTATGAAGTGCTGCGTACTCTACCTTCGGGGGTTCCCCTGCTGTCTCAATCACGAGGTGCCTCACTCATAGTGCCGGAGAAATTTTGCCGGAGAAATTGTGCCGGTGGACAGGATCCGCTGAACCGGATCCGAAGGGCTCAGGCGTGGGATTCCTGCAGGAGCCGCTCTTCTTCGTCGGTATGCGGATTGCGCCCGATGGCGAGCCCGATCACCGTCACGATCGAAGCGACCGCGAGGTAGCCGGCGATCAGGAACCAGTTGCCGCTGGAGGCGAAGAGGGCGGTGAAGACCAACGGTGCGATGGCGCCGCCGAACACGCCGGCGATGGTGTAAGCCAGCGAGCTGCCGGCGTAGCGCAGCCGGGCCGGGAACTGTTCGGTGATGTAGGCGGCCTGCGGGCCGTACATGAAGGCGTGGAACGCCAGTCCAATCACGATGCCGATGGTCAGCATGAGGACCGACTTGCCCTGGATCATCAGGAAGAACAGGGGGATGTACACGGCGGTTCCGACGGCGGCGATGCCGTAGACGAGACGGCGGTTGACTCGGTCCGTGAGGGCGCCGGCGGCGGGGATCAGGACCAGCTGGAAGGCCGAGCCGATCAGGATGGCGGTGAGGACGTTACTCGTGGTCATGCCCAGTTCCTTAGTGGCATAGACGGCCATGAAGACGGTGAGCAGGGAGTACAGCACATCCGGGCCAATGCGGGACAGTGCGGCCGACACGAGAGCGCGCGGTTCCTTGGTAAAGACCTCTTTGATGGGGGCCTTGGGCGCCTCGCCGTGAGCCTTAATGGCCTTGAAGACGGGAGTTTCCTCGAGCTTGAGCCGGATCAGCAGGCCGAAGCCCACCAAGATGGCCGAGGCGAGGAAGGCCACGCGCCAGCCCCAGGAGAGGAAGTCTTCGTTGCTAAGGGTCGCGGCGAGGATGGCCAGGACGCCGTTGGCCATCAGGTTGCCGGCGGGCGGGCCGATCTGGGCGGCGGAGGACCAGAAACCGCGCTTTCGCGGGTCACCGAATTCGCTGGAGAGCAGCACCGCTCCGCCCCATTCGCCGCCGACGCCGATGCCCTGTGCCAGGCGCAGCAGAACCAGGATGACGGGAGCTGCCAGGCCGATGGTGGCGTAGCCCGGGAGCGCGCCGATCACGACCGTTGCGATGCCGATCAGTAGCAGGGTGGTCACGAGGACGTGCTTGCGGCCGATTTTGTCACCGAGCCGGCCGAAGATCACGCCGCCGATGGGACGGGCGAGGTAGCCCACCGCAAAGGTCGAGAAGGACAGCAGCAGCCCGACGTATTCGTCGTTCCCGGGGAAGAAGACCTTGGGGAACACCAGGGCCGAGGCCACGGAGTAGATCGCGAAGTCGTAGTACTCCAGCGACGTACCGGTGAGGCTCGCGACGTAGGCCTTGAGGGCGCCGGGCGGCATCCTCTTCTTGCTGGCGGCCGGGGTGGCCTGCTGCGGTGTGGTCATGGTTTTCCTCCAGGTGTGCGGGTGCTGCCTGTTGCTAGGGGTGGAGCCAGCGTTTGGGGTGGGTCCGGCACGCTGCTGTGAGCTTCGGCCGGGACGAAGGCGGGTGCCTTAGACGAACGCGGCGGTGTCGATCCCGGCGGCGTTGAGCGCCTCACGCACTGCAGCGGCCATGGTGACGGCTCCCGGTGAGTCGCCGTGCACACAGATGCTCTCTGCGTGGATCTTCAGGATGGAGCCGTCGATGGTGCGGACGGCGGAATCGGTGGCCATCCGGAGGACATGCTCAGTGACGAGAGCGGGGTCCTCCAGCACGGCTCCGGGGAGCGCACGGGAAACGAGGGTGCCGTCCGGGTTGTAGGCGCGGTCGGCAAAGGCTTCGGTGACCGCGCGGAGGCCGGCAGCCTCGGCGAGGCGCAGCACTTCCGAGCCCGGCAGGCCCAGGATCGGGAGGTTCGGGTCAACGGACTTCACGGCGTCGACGACGGCCTTCGCCTGGCGGGTGTGCGCCACGATCGCGTTGTAGAGCCCGCCGTGCGGCTTTACGTACCGGACCGTGCCGCCCTCGGCGGCGGCCAGCGCCTGCAGCGCGCCGATCTGGTAGACGACGTCGTCCGCCAGTTCGATCGGATCAACGTCCAGGAAGCGGCGGCCGAACCCGGCCAGATCGCGGTAGCCCACGTGGGCGCCGATCACTACGCCGGCGGCAATCGCCTCGCGGCAGGTCCGGCGGATGACGCTGGGGTCACCCGCGTGGAATCCGCAAGCCACGTTGGCGCTGGAGACAGAGCGGAACATCGCCGTGTCGTCGCCCAGGGTCCAGCGTCCGAAGGACTCGCCAACGTCGCTGTTCAGGTCAATGGTCGCCATTTGTGATCCTCGTCTCATGATAGCCCCCTACTAAGGATGCATCACTTTTGCCGATTGTTCAACAATCCGACGATTCAACGTTCAGACAATCGTGTAGATTCGGCACCATGACGACTTCCGATGCTGATGCCGGCCCCGCCCTGGGCGCGGCGGCGGCGCGGCTGCGCGTGGCCGTGCCGTCCGTGGCGGACCGGGTGGCAGCCGAACTGCGCCTGCAGCTGGCGGAGGGCCTGCTCCTGCCGGGAACGCGGCTCACAGAATCGACCATCGCCGAGGATCTGGGCGTTTCCCGCAACACGGTCCGCGAGGCCTTCGCCGAACTAGCGGCCGAGCGCCTGGTGGTCCGGCACCCGAACCGGGGCGTCTTCGTGGCCAGCCTGGAGGCTGGCGACATCCACGACGTCTACACGGTGCGCCGCGCCATTGAAGTCAGTGCGATCCGCGGCGGCGGCAGCCCGGAGCGGGTGGCGGCGGTCCGCGCGGCCGTGGAAGAGGGCAAAGCCGCGGCCGCCGCCAACGACGAAGAGGGCCTGGGCAACGCCAACCAGCATTTCCACGGCGCGATCGTGGCCCTGGCAGGCAGCCGGCGGCTGGATACGATCATGTCCCAGGTCCTGGCCGAGATGCGGCTGTTCTTCCACAAGGCCACCGTGGACGCGCACTTCTACCGGGGCTACCTGCCGGACAACGAGGAAATCTGCAGGGCCCTGGAAGCCGGGGACCTGGACCGCGCCGGGGAGCTGCTGCTGGCCTATTTGAACCGGTCAGAGGAACGCCAGGCCGCCGTCCACGGCGAGTGAACTGCCGCTGGGCTGGGCCCCGTCCCGCGCCCCGCATCCGGTCCTGCGACCCCCATTCAGCCTGGCCACGCGCAAATTTCCTGCCGACGCCTGTATTCCCGCGTCGAGGGGGAGTTCGCGCGTCGGTGAACACATCCCGCGTCGCCGGGCAAATCCAGCCGGGTCAAACTGCGCGTCGCCGGCGCATACAGCCGGGTCATACCGCGTCGCTGAGCGCATCCGCCGTCGCCGTCCCCGTCGCCGGAGATTCGGTGCGTCGCAGCTGATCGAGCCCGCCCTTCATCCCGATCGCGAGCAACCCTTGACAGACTGTAGCCAGCGTCACATACTTGTGGAACCGATTCCATGGAATCGATTCCACAGACTTTTCCAGAGCAGTTCAAGGGCGAAAGGCGCAGCAGTGACGGGACCTTCCATCACCATCAAGGACGTGGCAGCACTGGCCGGCGTCTCGTCCGCCACGGCCTCCAGAGTGCTGTCCGGAAACCCGGCAACGTCCGCGGAATCGCGCCAGAAGGTCGCCGCCGCCGTCGCCGAGCTGGATTTTCACCCCAACGCCCAGGCTCGCGCGCTCCGTTCCACCAGGACCAACGTCATCGGGCTGCTCCTCTCAGATATCCGTAACCCGTTCTTCGCCGACCTGGCGCACGCCGCGGAGCAGGCGGCCCTCGCGGAGGGGCTTGTCACCCTGCTGGGGAACGCCAACGAGAGCATCCCGCAGCAGGACCGGTACCTGGACACCTTTATTTCGCAGCGCGTGGACGGCGTGATCGCCGCACCGCAGGGCGAAGGGAGCTCGAGCCTGCGCGCCCTGCTGGAACGGGACATCCCCACGGTGTTCGTTGACCGGACGGTCGACGGAATCGATGTGCCGAGCGTTACCACCGACGGTGATGTCGGCATCCGCCAAGCCGTGGAGCATCTGGTCCGGCAGGGCCACGAGCGCGTCGGCTACATCGCCGGACCCCAGACCACGTCCACCGGCCGGGACCGGCTCAAGTCCTACTCCCGCGCGGCCCGCGAGTTCGGGCTCAGCGCCGATCCCGCACTGACGTACTTCGGCGACTTCCAGTCCGCCAGCGGCTCGGCCGGCGCGCACCACCTGCTGGGCCTCGCGCAGCCGCCAACCGCACTCCTGGCCGCCGACAGCCCCATGGCCGTCGGCGCGCTGGCCACCCTGAACCGCAAGGGCCTGCGCATCGGACGGGACATGGCCCTCATCGCCTTCGACGACATCGAATGGTTCTCCCTGCTCGATCCGCCGCTGACCGTCATCTCCCACGATGTAGAGGCGATGGGCCGGACCGCGGTCAGGCTCCTGCTCGAGGTGATCGACGGGCAGAAGCCGGACTCGGTCGTCCTCCCGAGTGAACTCATTGTCCGCGCCTCCTCGGGCGCTGCGGACCCAAGCAAGGGGCTGCCGTGACAACAGCAACGCCGTCCAGTCCGACCCCTCTGATTTGCGGCCTGGGGCACCGTCCGACACCACCGAAGGAGCAGGTCCAATGAGCACGGTTTTTGTGGTCGGAAGCCTCAATATCGACCAGAACATCCGCGTCCGTTCCCTGCCGCGGGCGGGCGAGACCGTCCGGGGTTCGGACGCGACGTTCAGCCCCGGCGGCAAGGGCGGCAACCAGGCCGTCGCGGCGGCCCGGGCCGGCGCCACAGTGAAGTTCACCGGCGCCGTCGGCGGCGACGCGCATGGCCGACGGATCCTTGAGGTTCTGACCGAGGCCAGCATCGACGCCGGTCACGTCCGGGTCAGCGGCACCGACGCCACCGGAACGGCGGTCATCGCCGTCGACGACCACGGCGAAAACCAGATCATCGTCAGTCCGGGCGCGAACTCCGGGATCACAGCGGCCGACGTCGATGCCGGACTCGCCGCCGTCCAGGCCGGCGACGTCCTGGTTCTGCAGCTCGAGATCCCGACGGAGCTGGTCCGGCAGGCTGCGCACATCGCGAAGAGCCGCGGCGCATTCGTCATCCTCAACGCCGCCCCCGCCCCCCGGCAGATCGATGGCCTGCTCGACGACGTCGACCTCCTCGTGGTGAACGAGCAGGAAATCCAGGTTCTCGCCGGCCTCGGCGGAATACCCGGCAACCACCGGGAGCTGGTCCAGACTCTTCCGCCTGTCCTGGGTCCGGCCATCGTCTGCACCGCCGGCGCGGAAGGGTCCTTCACAGTCCTCGATGGCAGTCTGGTGCATGTGCCGGCCGCCAAGGTAGCCGCCCGGGACACCACGGGAGCCGGCGACACGTTCGTGGGCTACCTCGCCGCATCTCTGGCCGACAACCCAAGCGACCTGTCTGCCGCAATGGTTCACGCCACGCGCGCTTCGGCACTTGCAGTCACGCGCGCCGGCGCCATGGAATCGATTCCATGGGCGCGTGAACTACCGGCGTCCGCGCCGAACCCCGCGAATCCGAACACAGCCAATCCGAACCCAGCCAATCCGAACCCCGCCAACCCGATCACAGCATTTTCCAGCCCTGTCGTTCCGAACTAAGGAGACCCATGAAAATCGCACTCGGCAACGACCACGCCGGCTTCCCCCTCAAATCGTTTGTCCAGTCAGTCCTGGAGGACCTCGGCCATGAGGTCATCGACTGCGGCGCGCCCAGCGAGGCGCCGGTCGATTTCCCGGACATCACCCGGGCCACCTGCGATCTGGTCCGCTCCGGCGAGGCCGAGCGCGCCGTGCTGGTCTGCGGCACCGGGGTGGGCGCCGTGATGGCGGCCAACAAGATCCCGGGCATCCGGTGCGCCCTGGGCCACGACGTCTATTCTGCCCACCAGAGTGTGGAGCACGACGACGCGAACGCAATCGCCATGGGCGCCTGGCTGATCGGCAGGGCCACCGCCAAGGAAGTCCTCCAGTCGTTCCTCGACGCGAAATTCGACAACGACGAAGACACCATCCGGCGCGTCCAAAAGCTGCGCGAAATGGAGCTCGAGGGAGCACGGGAACTGGCCGCCGAAATCTGACCGGACGGCACCGCACCACCAATCGTTTACCTGGCCTTCGGCATGCTGCCCAAGGCTGTCCAGCAATATCAAAGGAGATATAGAATATGACGGCAGCAATCACGGACCGGCCGCGCCAGGCCGCCCACGGGTCACCCGGAAAGATCAAGACCGCCGTGGCCTCGGCCGCCGGCACGTGCGTGGAAAACTACGACTTCGTCGCCTACGGCACGGCCGCGGCCCTGTACTTCGGCAAGGTCTTCTTCCCCAACACGGACCCTGTGGTCGGAACACTTCTGGCCTTTGCCACCCTGGCGGTGGGCTTCCTGATGCGGCCCATCGGCGGTGCCGTCGGCGGCTACCTCGGCGACAAGTACGGCCGCAAGCCCGTGCTGGTCGGCGCGCTGCTGACCATGGGCATCGCCACCGTCCTGATCGGCTGCCTCCCCACGTACGGCCAGGTCGGCATCCTCGCACCCATCCTGCTGGTCATCATCCGGATGATCCAGGGCCTGGCCTTCGGTGCTGAATGGGGCGGCGCCGTCATGATGACGTTCGAGCACGCACCGTGGAAGAAGCGCGGCCGTTTCGCGGCCATCCCGCAGGCAGGCAACCCGCTGGGCATCACGCTGGCCAACGCCGCGTTCCTGCTCTCCGCCTCCCTGCAGACCGACTGGGCCTGGCGGCTGCCGTTCCTCGCCAGCTCCGTCCTGATCGTCGTCGGCCTCGTTGTCCGGATGAGGCTTGAGGAATCCCCCGAGTTCGAACACACCAAGGCCACGGGCGCGATCGTCAAGAACCCGCTGGCCACCGTGGTCAAGAACGACTGGCGGAACATCCTGCGGGTGATCTCCCTGCGGATCGTGGAGAGCTGCGCGTACTACGTCACGGCCACGTACCTGCTCTCCTACATCACGAAGAACAACCCCGAGGACCGGGCCATCGGCCTGACCGGCATTGTGATCGCCAGCCTTCTGGCCATCCCGGTCACGCTGGTCGCCGGCGCGCTCACCGACCGCATCGGCCGCCGCAAGCTCTACCTCGGCGGAACCATCGCCGTCATTGTCTTCGGCTTCCCGATGTTCCTGCTCAGCAACACCGGCAACCCGTTCCTGATCGTCCTGGCGTTCGTGATCGGCATCGGCATCATCCACGCCACGTTTACCGGCACGCAGGGCGCCTGGTTCGCGGAGCTGTTCCGGACCAACACCAGGACCTCCGGCGCCTCCATCGGCTACCAGGTGGCCGCCTCCATTTCCGGATTCGCGCCCTTCCTGGCCGTGCTCCTGGCCTCCGTCTTCGGGTGGGCGGGGGGCGCCTCGCTGTACGTCCTGGTAGGCGTCATTGGCTTGATCGGCGTGCTGAACACCCGCGAAACCTGGGGCGCCAAGGAAAAGGCTGAAGTCGACGCCATCATCGCCGGCGAGCCGGCAGCTGCCGCGGAGGACCAGCCGGCGGCCGCCCGCTAGCAGCGCAGCGAAGACCCCCGCGATAAAGAGCGACCCGGGTTGGCCTCTGGAGGCCAACCCGGGTCGCAGCAGTCTGTGCTATCCCGCGTTACTGTCCGGCCGCCACCGGAACCGGACGCTCATCCGCCGGCTTCCCGGCGTCGGCACCCGCCGCGGGCGGGGTTTTCAGTTTGAGGCTCTTGAAGATCGCGGCCCCGCCGCCCTTGCCGCTGCGGTTCTTATTGAAGATGTCGAAGCCGACGGCGAGGAGCAGCACCAGGCCCTTGATGAGCTGCTGGTAGTCGGTGCCGAGGCCAAGGATCGACATGCCGTTGTTCAGCACACCCATGATGAGGCCGCCGATCATGGCCCCGGCCACGGTCCCGATGCCACCAGTGACCGCGGCGCCGCCGATGAACGCCGCTGCGATGGCGTCCAGTTCGAAGCCGGTGCCGCCGGCCGGCTGGGCTGAGTTGAGCCGGGCCGTGAACACGAGGCCAGCCAGCGCGGCAAGGACGCCCATGTTCACGAACAGCCGGAACGTGACCGCCTTGGTCTTGATGCCGGACAACTCGGCTGCGTGCAAGTTGCCGCCGAGTGCGTAGGTATGGCGTCCGAAGACGCTGTTGTTCATCAGGGCCGTATAGACGATCACCAGAACCGCGAGAACAATCAGGACGATGGGGGTGCCCCTGTAGCTGGCGAGCAGGAAGGTGATGGTCAGCATGAGCAGGGCGATGAACGCGGTCTTGGTGACGAACCACGCCATCGGCTCATTCTCGACTTCAAACTTCATCCGGATCCGGCGTTCCTTGACTGCCTGGACCACCAGCGCCAAGGTGGCGCCGACACCAAGGATGACCGTCAGCCACTCCAGCACCGACGTGCCACCGGAAATGTCCGGCAGGAAGCCGCCGCCCAGCGCCCGCAGCTCGGCCGGGAACGGCGTGATCTGCTGGTTCTTGAGGGTGATCAGTGTCAGGCCCCGGAATATCAGCATCCCGGCGAGGGTGACGATGAAGGCGGGAATGCCGACGTACGCGATCCAGTAGCCCTGCCAGGCACCCACGAGCGCGCCAACGATCAGGCAGGCGGGGATGGCGATCCACCATTCCCATCCCCAGTGCACGATCATGACCCCGGCGATGGCGCCGATGAACCCGGCGACCGAACCGACGGACAGGTCGATGTGGCCGGCGATGATCACCATCACCATGCCGATGGCCAGAATCAAGATGTAGCTGTTCTGGACCACCAGGTTGGTGACGTTCTGGGGCTCCAGCAGGATCCCGTCCGTCAGGATCTGAAACAGCAGGACGATCAGGATCAGGGCGACAAAGATGCCAACCTGGCGGAGGCGGCTTGTCAGGAAGCCCAGGGATTCTCGGAGGGCGGACATGTTCGCTATTCCTTCTCTTTGGTCATGTAGTGCATGAGGGTTTCCTGCGATGCTTCGGCGATCGGGATCTCGCCGGTGATGTGGCCGGCGGACAGGGTGTAGATCCTGTCGCAAATGCCCAACAGTTCGGGCAGTTCGGAGGAGATCACAATGACCGCCTTTCCTTCCGCGGCCAGCTTCGCGATGATCGTGTAAATCTCAAACTTCGCGCCGACGTCGATCCCGCGGGTGGGTTCGTCGAGGATCAGCACGTCCGGATCGGAAAACATCCACTTGCTCAGCACCACTTTCTGCTGGTTGCCGCCGGACAACTTGCCCGTGATGGCGGCGACCGACGGAGCCTTGATGTTCATGTTCTTCCGGTAGTCGTTGGCCACCAGGGTTTCCTGGTTCTTGTCCACCCAGCCGCCCTTCACCAGCTTGCGCAGCGCCGCCATGGAAACGTTCCGCTTGATGTCCTCGATGAGGTTCAGGCCGTAGAGCTTGCGGTCCTCGGTGGCGTAGGCGATCCCGTGCTTGATGGCGGCCGAGACGGTGGAGGTGTTGATTTCCGTGCCGTGCTTGAAGACTCTCCCCGAGGTTGCGGTGCCGTAGCTGCGCCCAAAGACACTCATGGCCAGCTCCGTCCTGCCGGCGCCCATCAGCCCGGCCAGTCCCACCACTTCCCCCTTGCGGACATTGAGGCTGGCGTTGTTGACCACCATCCGGCTGGAGTCCTGCGGGTGTCGGACGGACCAGTCCTCAATCCGCAGGACTTCCTCGCCGATCCGGGGTTCCCTGTCCGGATAGAGGCTTTCCAGGTCCCGGCCCACCATTCCGCGGATGATGCGTTCCTGCGTGATCTCGCCGCCGCCCAGGCGGAGGGTTTCGATCGTCTTGCCGTCCCGGATGATCGTGACGGCGTCCGCGACCTTGCGGATTTCGTTGAGTTTGTGGCTGATGATGATGCTGGTGACGCCTTGGCCCTTGAGGTGCAGGATCAGGTCCAGCAGATGGCTCGAGTCCTCGTCGTTGAGGGCCGCCGTCGGCTCGTCGAGGATGAGGAGCTTGACCTCCTTCGATAGCGCCTTGGCGATTTCCACGAGCTGCTGCTTGCCCACGCTGATGTGCTGGACGGGGGTGACCGGGTTTTCGCTCAGCCCCACCCGGGCCAGGAGTTTCGCGGCCTCCAGGTTGGTCTTGCGCCAGTCCACCCAACCGCGCTTGGCCTGTTCGTTGCCGAGATAGATGTTCTCGGCGATCGACAAATAGGGGCTAAGGGCCAGTTCCTGGTGAATGATCACGATTCCGCGTTTCTCACTGTCGCTGATGCTGGAGAAGGTGCAGGCTTCGTTTTCGAAAAGGATGTCGCCATCGAAGGAGCTGTGCGGGTAGACGCCGGACAGCACCTTCATGAGGGTGGATTTCCCGGCGCCATTTTCACCGCAGATGGCGTGGACTTCGCCGCGGTTCACCTGCAGGGTGACGTCTTGGAGGGCCTTCACGCCCGGGAAGGTCTTGGTGATTCCTCGCATTTGAAGAATGGGTGTGTTCATCGCCAATTCTCACTGCCTGGTAGTGCTTGAGACCTCCTGCGGCTGCAGGGGTCTACGGGAAGGGTGGCGGCCCGGACTCGACGGCGGCCCGCCACCCTTCGACGTGGCTACTTGACGTCGGCCTCGCTGTAGTAGCCGGATTCGATGAGTTCCTTCTTGTAGTTCTCGTCCGTGATGATGACGGACTTGAGCAGGTAGGCGGGGACCACCTTGACCTTGTTGTTGTAGGTCTTGGTGTCGTTGACCTCGGGCTCCTGGCCCTTCATGAGGGCGTCGACCATCTTGACGGCCTGGGCTCCCAGCTGGCGGGTGTCCTTGAAGATCGTGGAGTACTGCTCTCCGGCGATGATGGACTTCACCGAACCCTTTTCGGCGTCCTGGCCGGTGACGATCGGCAGGCTGCCCTTGGCGTAACCGCCGGTGCTGGTCAGGGCCGAGATGATGCCGATGGAGAGGCCGTCATACGGGGACAGAACGCCGTTGAGCTTGGTGCCGGAGCTGTATGCGGCGGTGAGGATGTCCTCCATGCGCTTCTGGGCCACGGGGGCCTGCCAGCGCAGGATGGCGGCCTGCTCAAACTTGGTCTGGCCACTGGGTACCTTCAGGGTCCCGGCGTCCAGGTACGGCTTGAGGGTGTCCATGGCGCCGGTCCAGAAAAAGTTGGCATTGTTGTCATCCGGGCTGCCGGCGAAGAGCTCCACATTGAACGGACCCTTGCCTTCGACCTTGTTGCCGCTTGCGTCAACGAGGCCCAGGCCGGTCAGCAGCGAAGTGGCCTGCTGCACGCCCACCGTGTAGTTGTCGAAAGTGGTGTAGAAGTCGACATTCGGCGTGCCGTTGATGAGCCGGTCGTAGGCGATGACCTTAACGTTTTGTTCCTTCGCCTTGGCAAGGACGTCGGTAAGGGTGGTGCCGTCGATGGCCGCGACGATCAGGGCTTTAGCGCCCTTGGTGAGCATGTTCTCGATCTGCGCCACCTGCGTGGGGATGTCATCGTTGGCGTACTGCAGGTCGGCCTTGTAACCGAGCTTCGTCAAGGAATCCGAGACGTTCTTGCCGTCGGCGATCCACCGCTCCGAGGTCTGCGTCGGCATCGAGATCCCGACGAGCGAGCCGGCAGCATCGGCGCTGGCGGCCGGGGCGGCCGTGCCGGGCCGACTGCCGCAGCCGGTGGCCCCTACGGTCACAGCGAGGACAACCGCAACGGCGCCCAGGAGTTTCCTGATCTTCACAATTTTCTCCTTCCGCGGACGCATAGTCCGCGAAGTTGCTCCTGATCGCAGTCCTGCACGTCATTGTGCCCCTGCGGGGCGGTGACAGCGGGAGGAATGCGGAGGTCTGAATGGAACGGGGATTCAGCCTGCAAGGGAACTGCGGCCGATTGTTATCGCTAACAATATGGTCAAAGATAGCTTCTCGAAACATGTGAGTCAACGCACATTGGCCGTTTGATCTGCGTCAGTCCGGCGGCGTGCCCTCACGCCGCAAGAATGCGCCAAGCCACGCGGTGCGTGGCTCCGGGTTCAAGCCGACGCCGGTCCCGCCCGGGTCCCGGACGATGACGCACGCCTGCCCAGACCGTCGCCGTCCAGCCGGTAGCGCGCGATGATCGACAATGCGAAGGGATAGCCCGCACCGCCGCCCGCAGGCGGTGATGACGGCGGTGTTAGCCCCGTGCCGGAGCCCGTATTCGCCCCCGGTCACAGACCGCCGGCCAGTTTGTAGTAGGCGGCGTTCCAGGCCAGCTCCTTCTTGAAGCCCCGGATGGTGGTGCCTTCGTCGATCGTGAGCAGCTCGGTTTGGGCGATCTCGGCGAAGTCCTCGAAGACGTCCATGCCGACGGCTGTGCTCAGCACGGTGTGGTGGGCGGCCCCGGCCGTCAGCCAAGCAGCGGCGGAGGTGGAGAAGTCCGGCTTGGGCGACCAGAGTGCGCGGGCCACCGGCAGGTTGGGCAGCGGCTCGTCGAGGTCCACGACGTCGACGGCGTTGGCCACGAGGCGGAAGCGGTCGCGCATGTCGGACAGCGCCACCACGACCCCGGGGCCGGCGTCGGTGTCGAAGACCATGCGGACCGGGTCTTCCCTGCCGCCAATGCCGAGCGGGTGGATTTCCACGCGGGGTTTGGTGGTGGTCAGGGAGGGGCAGACCTCGAGCATGTGGGCGCCGAGAATCTTTTCCTGACCCGGGGCGAGGTGGTACGTGTAGTCCTCCATGAGCGAGGCGCCGCCGGGGAGCCCGGAGCCCATGACCTTGGCTGCGCGGACCAGGGTGGCGGTCTTCCAGTCGCCCTCGGCGCCGAAGCCGTAGCCGTCGGCCATGAGCCGCTGCACGGCCATGCCCGGCAGCTGGCGCAGTGCGCCTAGGTCCTCGAAAGAGGTGGTGAAGGCGGCCGAGCCGTTGGCCTCGAGGAAGGATCGCAGCCCCAGTTCGATCCGGGCGCTGTAGCGCAGCGACTCGTGCCGGGCGCCACCGGCGCGGAGCTCGGCGGCCACGTCGTAGAGCCGCTCGTATTCGGCGACGAGGGTGTCGACGTCGGCCTCCGGGGCGCCGTGCACGGCGTCGGCGAGTTCGTTAACGGACCAGGTGTTGACCGAGACGCCGAAGCGCAGCTCAGCCTCGGTCTTGTCCCCTTCAGTGACGGCGACGTTGCGCATGTTGTCGCCGAAGCGGGTCAGCTTAAGCGTCCGGACCGCGGTCCAGCCCGCCGAGGCGCGCTGCCAGGAGCCCACCTGGCGGGAGACATCGGGGTTGGACACGTGCCCGACGACGGTCTTGCGGGGGATGCCGAGGCGGGACTGGATGTAGCCGAACTCGCGGTCGCCGTGCGCGGCCTGGTTGAGGTTCATGAAGTCGAAGTCGATGTCCGCCCACGGCAGTTCGACGTTGGCCTGGGTGTGCAGGTGCAGGAGCGGCTTGCGGAGCAGGTCCAGGCCCTGGATCCACATCTTGGCCGGTGAGAACGTGTGCATCCAGGCGGTCACGCCGATCACGGCGTCATCCGAGTTGGCTTCCAGGGCGGTGCGGCGGATGGCGTCCGAGTCCGTGAGCACGGGCTTCCAGACGATTTGCACCGGTACGTCGGCGGAGGCGTTCAGCGCGTCGGCGATCTCCTGCGACTGCGCAGCGACCTGCTTGAGGACGTCCTCGCCGTAGAGGTGCTGGCTGCCGGTGAGGAACCAGACCTCGTACTGCTCAAGGGACGTGTTGTTGGCGTTAGACATGTTTTCTCCTGGGGAAGGTAGAGAGCGACGGCGGGTTGGCGGCCTAGCGGCCGGTTTTTGGGCCTAGCGGCCGGTTTTTGGGCCTAGCGGCCGGTTTTTGGGCCTAGCGGCCGTAGACGTTCTGGTAGCGGGCGTAGAGCGAGTCGATCTGGGCCGGGTCGATCGGCACGGGCTCGCCGAGCTGGCGGGAAACGTGGACCGTCTTGGCCACTTCCTCGCACATCACAGCGGCTTTGACCGCGGAGCGGGCATCCTTGCCCACGGTGAAGGGCCCGTGGTTCTGCATGAGCACGGCCGGCGAGGTGGACCGGGCCAGGGTGTCCACGATGCCGCGGCCTATCGAGTCGTCCCCGATCAGCGCGAACGGGCCCACAGGGATCGTCCCCCCGAACTCGTCACCCATCATGGTCAGCACGCAGGGGATCGGCTCTCCCCGGGCAGCCCAGGCCGTGGCGTAGGTCGAATGGGTGTGCACCACTCCCCCGACGTCGGGCATGTGGCGGTAGACGTAGGCGTGCGCCGCGGTGTCCGAGGACGGCGTGAGGTCCGGGTTGGCCCACTCGACCGTCGCGCCGTCGGCTCCGGAGCTGAGCGAGCTCACCGGCGTGCCGAAGAGATCGGTGACCACCATGAGTTCCGGCGTCAGCTCGTCATAGGAGACGCCGGACGGTTTGATGACCATGAGGTCGTAGCCGGGAACGCGGGCCGAGACGTTTCCCGCCGTCCAGACCACGAGCTGGTAACGCGTGAGTTCGGCGTGCAGCGAGCAGACCTCGCTGCGGAGCCGGGCGATGGATTCCGGCAGCGTGCTCATGCGGACACCCCGGCGGTGAAGAGAGGACGGACGGCGTTGCGCTGAATAGCTTTGAGCCGGTGCATGACCTCGTTGGTTCCCCTGCCGAAGTAGTCGTGGAGTGTCCGGTATTCCCGGAACAGTTCTTCGTAGGCCGCGACGTTCTCCGGGATCGGTGTGTAGACCGCGCCCGGCGCAGCACCCATGGCGGCCGCGGCCTCCCGGATGTCCTGGTACCTTCCGGCAGCGACGGCGGCGTGGATGGCCGAACCCAGCGCTGGACCTTGGGTGGAGCCGATGGTGGAGAGCTGCAGTCCTGTGATGTCGGCGTAGATCTGCATAAGCAGCTTGTTCTTCAGGAGCCCGCCGGCAACGATGAACTCGGTGACCGGGACGCCAGAGTCGCGGAAGGCGTCCACGATGGTCCGCGTGCCGAAGGCTGTGGCCTCCAGGAGTGCCCGGTAAGTGTCCTCAGGTTTCGTGGCGAGGGTCTGGCCAACGATGATGCCGGAGAGTTCGTGGTCCACCAGCACGGAGCGGTTGCCGGAGTGCCAGTCGAGCGCGATCAGGCCGTGCTGGCCGATCGCCTGGCTGGACGCGAGTTCGGTGAGATATTCGTGGATGCCCAGACCGGCGGCGGCCGCGGCTTGGTGGTATTCCGGCGGAACGCCGAACTTGGTGAACCAGCCGAAGATGTCCCCCACCCCGGACTGCCCGGCCTCGTAACCCCAGAGCCCGTCCACGATGCCGCCGTCGACGACGCCGCACATGCCCGGCACTTCCCGGAGTTCGCCGCCGTTCAGGACGTGGCAGGTGGAGGTGCCCATGATCGCCACGAGCTGGCCCGGCTCCACCGCTTTGGCGGCCGGTGCGGTGACGTGCGCGTCCACGTTGCCCACCGCAACGGCGATCCCCTCGGGCAGGCCAGTCCAGGCGGCGGCCTCGGCGGTGAGATAACCGGCGGCGTCGCCGAGCCGGCCGATGGTGTGTTCCAGCTTGGCGGACACGAAATCCTTGAACCGCGGATTCAGGGCGGCCAGGAAGTCCTCGGACGGGTAGCGGCCGTCCTGGTAGATCCCCTTGTACCCGGCCGTGCAGGCGTTGCGGACGTAGTTGCCGCAGAGCTGCCAGACGATCCAGTCGGCGGCTTCCACCCAGCGGTCCATCGCGGCGTAACTTTCCGGGTCGTCCTCGAGCAGCTGCAGTCCTTTGGCGAATTCCCACTCGGAGGAGATCAGCCCGCCGTAGCGCGGGAGCCAGCTTTCGCCCCGTTCGGCGGCCAGTGCGTTGATCCGGTCCGCCTGCGGCTGCGCGGCGTGGTGGCGCCAGAGCTTCACATAGGCGTGCGGCCTGTCGGCAAAGTTGGGCAGTTCACTCAGCGGGGTGCCGTCTGCCTTGACCGGAACCATGGTGCAGGCCGTGAAGTCCGTGGCGATCCCCACGACGGCGGCCGGGTCGATTCCGGCGTCGGCGATCGCCGCGGGCACCGCGTGGCGCAGGACCTCCCGGTAGTCGTCGGGCACCTGGAGCGCCCACTCGCCCGGAAGCCGGATCCCGGCGGCGCCCGCCGTGTCCTCGGGGAGCTCGCCCGAGACCACAGCATGAGGGTAGTCAAAGACTCCGCTGCCCAGTTCCTTGCCGTCCCGGACCCGGACGACGACGGCCCGCCCCGAAAGCGTGCCGTAATCCACACCGATGACAAAGTTGTCGGTTCCGTCCACTGAGAAGTCCATCAAATCCTCCAATAGGTTCCGCAACATTGCGAACTCCCTTATTGTTAGCGCTAACAAACATGGTGTCAAGAAGACCGGTCGTGCTTGGCCGGAAACGGAAAGCTTCGGCCCTAGGAGAGGCGGGGGCGGGGCGCAGTGCTGGCGCGGACCACGAGCTCAGGCTTGACCACCAAGGCGCCGCTGCCGGCTTCGTCCTCGATCTGGGCGCGTATCAAGTCCATGCAGCGTTTTCCGAGCTCCTCGAAGTCCTGGCGCACGGTGGTCAGCGGCGGCATGAAGTAGGCGGATTCGGGCTGATCGTCGAAGCCGACCAGCGAGATTTCCTCCGGGACGCGGATGCCCTTCTCGCCGAACGCCCGCAGCAGTCCGAGCGCCATCTGGTCGTTGCTGACGAATACCGCCGTGGCGCTGCGCTGTTCTGCCAACAGCTTCCCGATCCGGTACCCGCTGCCCGCGCTCCAATCCCCCTCGACCAAAAGGTCGTCCGGGAGGCCGGCTTCCGCCAGCTCCTCGCGCCACCCGTCAACACGGGCCTTGCCGTCCACCCAGTCAAGCGGGCCGGAGACATGGCCGATTTGCTGGTGGCCAAGGCTGATGAGATGGGCCACGGCCAGCCGCGCCCCGAGCTTCTGGTCGACCATCGCGCCGCTCAGACGCCCTTCCCCGGCACCGCCGACGACGATCACCGGGAGATCCAGGTTCAGGCCTTCGAGCACCTGAAGTGTCCCGTCGTGCGGCACGATCACAATCATTCCGTCCGCGCCCTGGTCCGTTAGGTGCCGCACCGCATCCGAAATGGCCTTCGCCCCGGCCCCTTTGATCGCGGCAATGCTCACGAAATACCCTGCTTCGCGGGCGGCCTGCTGGACCCCCAACAGGGTGTTCGCCGGGCCGTACTGCCCGAGTTCCGAGGCCAGGACACCGATGGTTTGGGTGCGCCGGGTCACCAGGCTCCGGGCGGCCGTGTTGCGCCGGTAGCCGAGTTCGGCAATCGCTGCCTCCACCCGCACCCTTGTTGCCGTGCTGACGTTCGGGTGGTTGTTGATCACCCGCGACACAGTTTGGTGGGAAACTTTGGCCAGCGCGGCGACGTCTTCGAGCCGCGGCAGCCGCCGGTCATTGCTGTTCCCCATGCGAGGCTCCCTTCGCTCCGATGTCGTCCGCCGGTGTGAACTTACCGTGAAATCAACCTATGGAATCAACCTCTGGGAGGGCGCATGACGCCCGCAGGTCGCCTGGCTCCCGGCTGCTGTTAGCGCTAACGATAGTCCATTTAGCCCCCGCCGCCCGCAGGGGACGGCAACGATGTCAGAGGAAGGGACTTTACCTGGCCGGCACGGCGGGCGACGGCACGCAGCCGCAGGACGCCCGCAGGACCAGGTCCACGGGGAAGGTCCTGTTCCTGGTGGGTGAGCCGCTGTCGGAGTCGATGAGTGCCTCGACGGCAGCCTCGGCCATGGCCTGTACGGGCTGCGCGACCGTGCTCAGCGGCGGCCAGCTGTACTCCGCCTCGGCCGAGCCGTCGAAGGAGAAGACAGCGAGGTCCTCCGGGACACGCAGGCCGGCCTCATACACGGCGCGCAGCAGGCCGACGGCTTGCAGGTCGGAACTGACAAACACGGCGGTGGGCCGGTCGGCGGCAGCGAGCAGCCGCTGCCCGGCCCGGTAGCCGCCCTGGCGGTCGAAGTCGCAACGCAGGATGGGCCCTTCCGGGAGGTCGGCCTCGGCCAGCCCTCGCTGCCACCCGATCTCGCGCGCGTCGAGGTCATTGCCGGCGTTCATTCCCATGACCAACGCGATGTTGCGGTGGCCGTGGCCCACCAGGTGCTCAACGGCCCGCCGGGAGCCTTCGAGCAGCTCCACGCCGACCGAGTTGAAGCCCGGCACCTCGCTGCTGTGGTTGAGCAGCACGGCGGGGATCTCCGAGTGCTCAAGCTCGGTCAGGTCGGGTTCGAACAGCACGCTGGAGAGGAAGACGCCGTCCACCCGGCGGCTCGCGAGGTTCCGGACCTGGCGGCGTTCGTTGGCCGCCGATCCGCCCGAGTTGGCCAGCAGCAGCGCGTAGCCGCGCGCCGCCGCGGCTTCCTCCACAGCGCGGGCCAGGGTGGCGAAGAAGGGGTTGGTGGTGTCCGGGACCACCATGCCCAGCATCTCGCTGGAGCCCAGCTTCAGGGCCCTCGCCGCGGCGTTCGGCCGGTACCCGAGGGCGCTGATGGCCTCGCGCACTTTCGCGGCCGTCACCGGGGAGACCCGCTTGGGTCCGCCGTTCACCACATAGCTGACGACGGCGGTGCTGACGCCAGCCAGCCGGGCCACGTCTTTGCGGGTGATCGTGGGCCTGGCGGGGGCTGGCGAATGTGGCACAGGGACCATGCTACCGCCGGAGTTCGGCGGCAAAGCCTTCCTCACTGGAGACGTGCGCGGGCAGCCCGGCGGGGGCGTCACCGTGGTCCGGCACGGGCAGCCGCTCCCCGCCGCGGAGGGCGGACTCGTGCGCGACGATGCCCGGAAGGGTGTAGCGGGCGGCTTCCCAGGCATTGACCGGCGGCAGCGTTCCGGTGGCGACGGCGGTGGCGAAGTCGTCCACCAGGAAGTGGTGGCTGCCCTCGTGCCCGTTGTGAAGTCCGCGGAACTCGGCGGGGAGCCGGCCGGCGTCGTGCACCGCGGCCAGACCGGAGCTGAAGGCGTCCCGCAGGGCCGGTGCGACGTCGGCCAGCGCCGGATCGTCGGCAGCGAGCGTGGCGTGGGTGTCCAGTTCGGCGCTGACATCGGTCACTGACTCTTTGTCCTGCCACACACTGACCGTGGCCAGCTGCTCGAAGCTGGCTTCGGTGCCGAAGTACCGGAAGCGGCTTTCGCGCAGGTGGGAGGGGTAGCCGACGCGGCGCATCTCGTTGATGCGCATGGAGCCGCCGGTTGAGAGTTCGAACAGCGCGGTGGCATTGGAAAAGTCGTTGCCGAACATGCTGACGTCCTTGTCGAACACGCCGTCGCCGCGTTCGTCGGAGACGCCGATGCAGCTGACGCTGACGGCATGGCCGCCGATCGCGCCCAGCACCCCGCCCGTGGAGTGGGTCGGGTACAGCATGGGCGGGTAGCTGGCGGTGCGCTTCCAGTCCGCCCCGCCGCTGTACTGGTAGGCCTCGTAGAAGCCAAGGTCCATGTCGTGCACGTAGTCGCCCTCGGCATAGAAAATGCGGCCGAAGGCGCCTTCGGCCCTGCGCTTGCGGGCATACACAGTGGCGGGGTTGTAGTAGCTGGTCTCGCCCATCATGTAGGTCAGGCCCGTCTCGCGGACGGCGTCGATGATCCGGGCGATCTCGTCCTCACTGATGGCCATCGGCACTGCCGAGTAGACATGCTTGCCCGCGCGGAGCGCCTGCAGCACCAGCGGCCCGTGCGTCCAGCGCTGGGTGAAGATTGCGACGGCGTCCACGCCGCCGTCGAGCATGGCCTCGAAGCTGGGATACGTCCCGGCCAGGCCGAGCCGCTCCCGGAGGGCCTCGGCCCGTTCCGGCAGGACATCGGTGATATGGACTTCTGAAATTTCGGGGTGGGCGTTGAAGAGCTTGGCGAAGGCGCCTGCGAACTGGCCGGCGCCAACGATACCTAGTGAGAATGTCATGCACGCAAGTTTCACACCGGTTTCTACTCGAGTCAATAGATCATGATGAGCGGAATTTTTCAGCCCGGAAACATGAACGAAACGGTTGCGCATCGGAAAGTTACTCGTGTAGATTCATCTCCCAGTTGTAATCCACGTCACAGCACCACGTAACTGCGGAGGACCCACCAATGACCACCACAACTGCCCGCGGAGCCGTTCAGGCCCGCAAGGCGACCGGCACGGGAACGGGAAAGGGCAACGCTGCCCCCCGTCGCCTGCGCCGACCCCGGAGCGACCTGAGGGTCGCCCTCTTCTTCATCGCCCCGGCCCTGCTGGGCTTCGTTGCCTTCTACCTTGTGCCGAGCATCCGCGGCGTCTACCTCAGCTTCACCGAGTACAGCGTCCTGGGCGATCCAACCTGGATCGGCACTAAGAACTACACCGCGATCTTCGCCGACGATCTGTTCTGGAACGCCATGGCCGTGACGGTCCAGTACGTGGCACTGAACATCGGCTTCCAGACCGCGATCGCCCTCGGCCTGGCGCTCCTGATGCACAACGTCGCCAAGTCCACCTTCATCCGCGGCGCCCTGCTGCTGCCCTTCCTGGTGGCGAACGTGATCGTCGCACTGCTGTGGTTCTGGATGCTCGACTACCAGCTCGGAATCGTCAACGAGGTCATCAACTGGATGGGCCTGCCGCGCATCGCCTTCTTCGGCAGCGAGCAATGGGCCATCCCCACCATCGCCGGCGTCAACGTCTGGCGCCACATGGGATACACGGCCCTGCTGATCTTCGCCGGCCTGCAGTCCATCCCCAAGCACGTGTACGAGGTCGCCTCGCTCGACGGCGCCTCCCCGACCCGGACCTTCTGGAGCATCACGATGCCGCTCCTGCGCCCCGTGCTGGTGCTGGTCCTGGTGGTCACGGTGATCGGCTCCTTCCAGGTCTTCGACACCGTGGCAGTGACCACGGGCGGCGGCCCGATCAATGCCTCCCGCGTCATCCAGATGTACATCTACCAAAAGGCATTCGGTGAATCCGACTTCGGCTACGCCTCGGCGCTGTCCGTCATTCTCTTCGTCATTCTCGCTCTTGTGGCCTTCGTCCAGATGAAGTTCCTCAAGGGCAACGAATCGGATCTGGACTAAGGAACCCCAGCCATGACTACCTCCGCCCCTTCCCGCAAGAATCCCGCCACCACCGCTACAGCTCCCAGGAAGCCGGTCAACTGGCGCCGCGTCGGCGCCTGGACCCTCGTCGCCGTCGCCGTCGCCGTGACGATCGCGCCGTTCCTGTGGATGCTCCGCACCGCACTATCCAGCAACGCCTCCCTCGCCTCGAACGCCAGCAACCTGCTGCCGGCCGACTTCAGCCTCGGCGCCTTCAAGCGAGTCCTGGGGCTGCAGAGCCCCGAGGAAGCGATCGCCGAGGGCGGCTCCGGCGCCGCCATCAACTTCTGGCTGTACCTGCGGAACTCCATCATCTTCGCCACCGTCACCACCGCCGGGCAGGTCTTCTTCAGCGCGATGGCCGCCTACGCCTTCTCCCGGCTCCGCTGGCCGGGCCGGAACGTGGTGTTCGGCCTGTTCCTGGCCACCATGATGGTCCCGCCAATCTTCACAGCCCTGCCCAACTTCCTGATGATCAAGAACCTGGGCCTGCTCAACACTTTCGCCGGCATGGCCCTGCCGTTCCTGTTCATGACCCCCTTCGCCATCTTCTTCCTGCGCCAGTTCTTCCTCTCCATGTCCCGCGAGGTGGAAGAGGCCGCCATGCTCGACGGCGCCAAGCACGTGCGGATCTTCTTCCAGATCGTGCTCCCGAACGCCGCGGCCCCGCTGGCCACCTTGGCGCTGCTGACCTTCATCGGGCAGTGGAACGAGTACTTCTGGCCGCTGCTGGTGGGCCAGGACGAGAACGTCCGCGTCCTCACCGTGGGCTTGGGCGTCTTCAAGTCCCAGTCCCCGCAGGGCGCCCCCGACTGGGCTGGCCTGATGGCCGCAACCCTGATCGCGGCCCTGCCCGTCCTCCTGCTCTTTATCGCCTTCGGCAAGCGGGTGGTCAACTCCATCGGCTTCTCCGGCATCAAGTAACCCCGACCCAGCACGCACTCCCCGTCAATAAGCGTTCCCCTCAAAGAAGCACTTCCATGAAAGGTCCACCATGAAGAAGACCCTCGGCGCCGTCGCTGCCGCCGCAGCCATCGCCATCTCCCTCTCCGCCTGCGGCGGTTCCGCCCCCTCGGCCGACGCCAAGGGCGAAATCAACTACTGGCTGTGGGACGCCAACCAGCTCCCGGCCTACCAGAAGTGCGCGGACGATTTCACCAAGGCCAACCCAGACATCAAGGTCAAGATCACCCAGCGCGGCTGGGACGACTACTGGACCACACTGACCAACGGCTTCATTGCCGGCACCGCCCCCGACGTCTTCACCGACCACCTCTCCAAGTACCCCGAGTACGCCGCGAAGAAGCAACTGCTCCCCCTCGACGACGCCGTCGCCAAGGACGGCATCAAGCTGGACAGCTACAACAAGGGCCTGGCCGAGCTCTGGGTCGGCCAGGACGGGAAGCGCTACGGACTGCCCAAGGACTGGGACACCGTAGGCCTCTTCTACAACAAGGCCATGACGGACTCCGCGGGCCTGACCGCCGAGCAAATGGCCAACCTGGACTGGAACCCGAAGGACGGCGGCAGCTACGAAAAGGCCATCGCGCACCTGACCGTGGACAAGAACGGTGTGCGCGGCGATGAGGCCGGCTTCGACAAGAACAACGTGGCCGTCTACGGCCTCGGCCTGGAGTCCTCCGGTTCGGGCCAGGGCCAGACGCAGTGGAGCTACCTCACCGGCACCACCGGCTGGACCCACACCGACAAGAACCCCTGGGGCACCAAGTTCAACTACGACGACCCCAAGTTCCAGGAGTCCATTGCCTGGTGGGCCGGCCTGGCGGACAAGGGCTACATGCCCAAGCTTGAAACCACTGTAGGCGCCAGCATGTCGGACAACTTCGGCGCCGGCAAGGCCGCGATCAACACCACCGGCGACTGGCTGATCGGCCAGTACACCGGCTACAAGGGTATCCAGACCGGCATCGCCCCCACCCCGAAGGGCCCCGAAGGCAAGCGCGCCAGCATGTTCAACGGCCTGGCCGACTCCATCTGGGCCGGCACCAAGAACCCGGCAGCCTCGGTCAAATGGGTCGAATACCTCGCCTCCTCCGCCTGCCAGGACGTCGTAGCCTCCAAGGCCGTCGTGTTCCCGGCCATCACCAGCTCCTCCGAGAAGGCAGCCGCAGCGTTCAAGGCCAAGGGCACGGACGTCTCCGCTTTCACCCAGCAGGTCAAGGACGGCACCACGTTCCTGTTCCCGATCGCGGACAAGGCAGCCAAGGTGGACGGCATCATGAAGCCGGCCATGGACGCAGTGCTGTCCGGCAAGAAGCCTGCCAGCTCCCTCACCGAAGCCAACGACCAGGTCAACGCCCTGTTCAAGTAGGCCTCTGAAGCCATAGCCGCCGGCAACGGCGGCGCCCGCTGCGCGGGGTCCCAGCCGGGATCCCGCGCACCAGCACCTGACTTCCGCACAACTGAAAGCGAATCCCATGCACCCCGTGCACCTGCGTTCTGCCGGCACCAGCCTCCTGCTGGCCTTCGACTCCGGCGAGGCCGAGATCGTCCATTGGGGCGCCGACCTCGGCGAACACCTCCCCGATCTGGCGATCCTCCGCGGGCCCGTGTCCCACTCCGCCCTCGATGTCCCTGTCACCGCCGGGCTGCTCCCGCAGGCCTCCTCCGGCTGGGCCGGACGGCCGGGCCTCCGCGGGCACCGGAACGCAGACGGCGGCCCCGGCCAGGACTTTTCGCCGGCCCTGCGGGTGGTTTCCGCCCAGGTGCAGGACGGCGGCCGCGGGGTACTGATCATCCACCGTGATTCCGAGGCCGGACTGGACGTCAGCTCCGAGCTCACCCTCCACCCCGGCGGCCTCCTGGAGCTGGTCCACACTCTGACCAACAACGGCACGGCAGAATACCAGCTCGAAGAACTCGCCACGGTGCTGCCGGTGCCGCGGGACGCCACGGAACTGCTCGATCTCACCGGACGCTGGTGCCGCGAAAACCACCCGCAGCGGCACGCCGTCCAGCAGGGAACCTGGGTCCGCACCGGCCGGCACGGCCGGACCGGCCACGATTCCTCGCTGCTCGTGGCCGCCGGGACCGCCGGCTTCTCCAACCGCCGGGGCCAGGTGTGGGCCACCCATTTCGGCTGGAGCGGCAACCACGAGCAGTACCTCGACAGCCTCACCGACGGCCGGCGCATGCTCGGTGCCGCGGAGCTGCTCGGCTCCGGCGAAGTGGTGCTCCACCCCGGCGGCAGCTACCGGACGCCGTCGCTCTTTGCCGCCTATTCCGGCCATGGCCTGGACGGCATCACCGAGGCCTTCTACCACTGGTTCCGCGCCCGGCCGCAGCACGTGGACACCACGTCCGGGCGGGTACGCCCGGTGGTGCTCAACACCTGGGAGGCGGTCTACTTTGACCACAGCCTCGAACCCCTGCTGGAACTCGCCGAATCGGCGGCCCGGCTCGGCGTGGAACGCTTCGTCCTGGACGACGGCTGGTTCCGCGGCCGCCGCGACGATCACGCGGGCCTGGGCGACTGGTTCGTCGACGAGGGTGTGTGGCCCGGAGGCCTCACGCCGCTGATCGACGCCGTCACCGGGCACGGCATGGAGTTTGGCCTGTGGGTGGAGCCGGAGATGGTCAACCTGGACTCCGACGTCGCCCGCGAGCACCCGGAGTGGATCGTGGGCCCGTCGGTGCTTTCCTACAAGGACGGCGGCCGGCTCCCGCACACGTGGCGCAATCAGCACGTCCTGGACCTCGCCAATCCGGAGGCCTGGCAGTACATCTACGGCCGCCTCGACGCCCTGCTGCGCGAAAACAACATCGCCTACCTCAAGTGGGACCAGAACCGGGACCTCACCGAGCACGGCCGCGGCGGCCGCCCGTCCGTCCACGAGCAGACGCTCGCGGCCTACCGGCTCTTCGACGCGCTCAAGGCAGCGCACCCGGACGTGGAGATCGAAAGCTGCTCTTCCGGCGGGGGACGGGTGGACCTCGGCATCCTGCAGCGCACGGACCGCGTGTGGGCCTCGGACTGCAACGACGCCCTGGAACGCCAGACCATCCAGCGCTGGACACAAGCCATCCTGCCGCCGGAGCTGGTCGGCGCGCATATCGGACCCACCACCTCGCACACCACGGCCCGCACGCACGACATCTCCTTCCGCGCCATCACCGCGCTCTTTGGCCACTTCGGCATGGAGTGGGACATCCGCGCGGCCACGGACCAGGAGCGGGCAACGCTGCGCCGCGTGATTGCGCTGTACAAGCGCCACCGCGCACTGATCCACTCCGGCAAACGGGTCAACGCGGACACCGCCGAGCCCACCTTGAGTGTTCACGGTGTGGTTGCGCACGACGCCGGTGAGGCGCTGTTCGCCGCCGTGTCCCTGGCGTCGGCCCCGGCCGAGGTCCCCGGACTGGTGTCGCTGCCGGGCCTTGACCCGACCCGGAACTACCGCGTCCGGGCCGAGCTACCCACGCCCCTCGACGGCGACTACGCGCACACCTACACCCAGGTCCAGCCGCCCGCCTGGCTGGAAGACGGGGCCGTTGCCACCGGCGCCTTCCTGCGGCACGTCGGCCTGCCCCTGCCGCTCCTGAACCCGGAGCACGCCCTGCTCCTGCACGTCCAGGCCCTCTGACCGCCCGGTCCCCACCCCCTGAAGGAACCCCATGACCAGCATCATCAGCCGCAGCGACGCCCCGGCGTCGGTGTCCGCGGTCACCAGCACACGCCTGGCCGACGGGCGCGAACTGCTATATTTCGACGACTCCGACCGTCCCCGGCCACGCCCGTCCTGGGACCGCCGCGAACTTCCCGAACGCGGACCCTCCGGGGAGATCAGGTACGACGCACTGACCGGGGACTGGGTGGCGGTCGCCGCGCACCGGCAACACCGGACGCACCTGCCGCCGGCGGACGAGTGCCCGCTGTGCCCGAGCACCGACGCGCGGCCCTCCGAGATCCCGGCCGCGGATTACGACGTCGCCGTGTTTGAAAACCGCTTCCCGTCGCTGGGACCGGATTTCGCACCCACCCCGGCATCGCCGGGCTGGGGAACCCGCGGAATCGCCGGCGGCCGGTGCGAGGTGGTGGCCTTCACCCCGGAGCACACCGGGACGTTCGCCGCGCTCAGCAGTCGGCGCGTGCGCACCGTGATCGACGCCTGGGCGCACCGGACCGAGGCATTGAGCGCACTGCCGGGCGTGGCGCAGGTGTTCTGCTTCGAGAACCGCGGCCAGGACATCGGCGTGACATTGCACCACCCGCACGGCCAGATCTACGCCTATCCCTATGTCACGCCGCGGGCCGCGGTGATGGCCGCGGCCGCCCGGCAGTTCCACGACGCGGCGGGCGGAAAGGCCACCCTGACCGGGACCATTTTGGCGGGCGAACGCGCCGACGGCGCCCGCATGGTGCTCGAGGGTGAGTACTTCAGCGCCTACGTCCCCTTCGCGGCCCGCTGGCCGCTGGAAATCCACCTCGTCCCGCACCGCCAGGTTCCGGACCTGGCGGCGCTGACGGGCGCCGAACGCGACGAGCTCGCCGTGCTGTACCCGGAGCTCCTGGGCCGGCTGGACGCCCTGTACGGCAGCCCGACGCCGTACATCAGCGCCTGGCACCAGGCCCCGGTTGACCCGGTGCTGCGACGGTCCGGTTACCTGCACCTGCAGCTCACCTCGCCCCGGCGGGCCGCGGATAAGCTCAAGTTCCTGGCCGGCTCCGAGGCCGCCATGGGCGCCTTCATCAACGACACGACGCCCGAAGAGGTCGCCGCCCGGCTCCGGGATGCCAGGACAGGAACCCCATGACCAACATCGACAGCAAAGGAACGGCTTTGGCGGACGTTCTGACCGGCGCCTTCGCCGGCCACTTCGGCGGGCACCCCGACGGCGTGTGGCAGGCACCGGGACGGGTCAACCTGATCGGCGAGCACACGGACTACAACGAGGGCCTCGTGCTGCCCTTCGCCATCAACCGCAGCACCACCGTCGCCGTGGCAGCCCGGGCAGACCGCACGGTGCGGCTGGCCTCCGGGTTCCCGGGCGCGGAACCGGTCGAATTCGATCTCGACACGTTCACCCCGGACCAGGCTGCGGGCTGGTCCGCCTATCCGGCCGGCGTGGCCTGGGAGCTGGAACGCGCGGGCATTCCGGTGCCGGGCTTTGACCTGTTCGTGTCCTCCGATGTCCCGGTCGGCGCCGGCCTGTCCTCCTCCGCGGCCCTGGAGTGCGCCGTCGCCCTTGCCCTGTCCGATCTCACCGGAGCCGGTCTGGACCGCGCCGACCTGGCGGACATCGGGCGGCGCGCCGAAAACAACGTGGTCGGCGCCCCCACCGGCATCATGGACCAGTCCGCCTCAATGCTGGGCACCGAGGATTGCGCCGTCTACCTGGACTGCCGCGACCTCAGCTCCCGCCCGGTGCCGCTTGGCCTGGCGGAAGCCGGGCTGGTGTGCCTGGTCATTGACACCAGGGTCTCGCACGCCCATGCCAGCGGCGGGTATGCCGCGCGCCGGGCCTCCTGCGTCCAGGGCGCCCGGGCCCTGGACGTGGGCGCCCTTAGGGATCTCGGTGCCGCCGACCTGCCCCGGGCCGAGCGGATTCTCGACGACGAGACGTTCCGCCGGGTCCGGCACATCGTCACCGAGAACGAACGGGTGGCCCGGACCGCGGAACTGCTCGGGACCCACGGGCCGCTTGCCATCGGGGAACTGCTGGACGCCAGCCACCGCTCCATGCGGGACGACTTCGAGATCTCCTGCCCGGAGCTGGACCTGGCCGTTGACACCGCCCGCGCCAACGGGGCCGTCGGTGCCCGAATGACCGGCGGCGGGTTCGGCGGTTCGGCCATCGCCCTGGTTCCGGTGAGCGACGCCGATCGGGCCCGGTCCGCGGTCCTGGCCGGCTTCGCCGCCCGCGGGCTGCCGGTTCCGGACGTGTTCGCCGTCCTGCCGGCAGAGGGGGCGCGGCGGCTCTGATCAGGCCGGCGGCCCGGTGGTCAGCGCCCGAAGCCGGTGCAGCGCGGCCCTCTGCCGGGTCCCGGCCATCAGTACTTCCGTAGATCCAGCGGATCCTGGCCGTACCAGCGCTTGCGCAGTAGGGCAGTGGCGGCTCCCAGGACGCGCCGGAGTTCCTCCGTGCTGTTCGAGAGCGATCTCAGCACCAGCCCGGTCGTTCCCAGCACGGCGGCGGTGAGCGAGATGCCGGTGCGGGCGCCATACCCGGCCGTGATCTCGTGGAGCTCGTCGGCAAGGGCCTGGTTCACCCGCGGGTCCACCACGATCAGCGACCCCAGATGGCTGAAGCCCTCCATGAACGCCATGCCGGTGACATCGCCCAGGGACGGGCGGATGAGCACGTTGTCCAGGGCCAGCAGCCCGCCCGCTCCCCCGGACTCGACCCGGATCTCGGTCCGCAGCCGCAGCTCCTCGTACCGGAACGAGGCCCCGTCCGGCGACCAGCCGGGGGTGATGATTTCGGCCATGATCAGGCTCGAGGACGGCCGCACCGTGACGTGGGTATTCTGCCGGTAGCTGGCCTCCCGGTAGGCGATCACTTGGTCCGGGGCGAGCTCCAGCCGCGCCCCCTCCCCCAGCCGCAGCCTCATCCGCTGCTCGGCAAAGGATCCCGGAGTCCGGTAGATCTTGGTGGCCGACTGCGTGGCGAGCAGCAGCTTCGCCCCATCGGCCACCTCCACGTCAATCACATACAGATCTGCCCCCAAATACGCCCCGCCCGGATTGACGAGCACATAACAAACCTGCCCGCTGCCATCCAAGTAATGCGGCCGCAAAACCCTCAAAGCCCCCCGATGGAACTGATGCGTGGCAACAGAACGTCCTGCACGATTAGTGACGACGAGTTCGAGCTCCCCCATCGGTGACTTGACCGCTGAGGCGGCGAGGCCGGATTTTGGGGCCGCGGCGTGGCGGGCCTCGCGGGGGGCCCCCCGCCGCGAGGGCCCAGACTCGAGCTTGCGAGAGTTGGGAGCGGCCGGGGACGGGCACGGCCCCAAATCCGGCGAAGCCGCCGGAGCCGGCACAACCGTCGTCATGACGCCAGGTCGAGCATCAGGACGTCCCGCCGCACCCATTCGATGACGCGCTCCAGCCCTTCGTCGGTCTTGAGGTTCGTGAAGCAGAACGGCTTCTCGCCCCGGAATTCGCGTGAGTCCCTTTCCATGACGGCGAGGTCCGCGCCCACGTGCGGCGCGAGGTCGGTCTTGTTGATGATGAAGAGGTCGGCCTTGATCATGCCCTGGCCGGCCTTGCGCGGGATCTTCTCGCCCTGGGCGACGTCGATGATGTAGATGGAGAAGTCCACCAGCTCGGGGCTGAAGGTGGCGGAGAGGTTATCGCCGCCCGACTCCACGAAGATCACCTGCAAATCGGGGTGCCGCTTCTTCAACTCCTCGATGGCTGCCGTGTTCATGGAGGTGTCCTCTCGGATGGCGGTATGCGGGCAGCCGCCGGTTTCGACGCCGATGATCCGGTCCAGCGGGAGGATGCCGTTGGCGGCGAGGATCTTGGCGTCCTCGATCGTGTAGATGTCGTTGGTGATGGCCGCCATGGAGATGTCCCGGCTCATGTGGCGGGTGAGCCGCTCCACGAGCTGGGTCTTTCCGGCGCCCACCGGGCCGCCGATGCCGATCTTGATGGGCTCAGACATATTCTTCTCCAGACATATTTCTCGTACAGCCTTTCTTGGACGGCTCGGTTAGCTCATGAACATGCGGGCGCGCTGGCGTTCGTGCCGCATCTGCGAAATTTCGAGTCCGGGGCTGACGGCGCCAAAGTCGACGGCCGTGAGGTGGCCGGCCCGCTCAACTGCGGCAGCGACGTCGTCGGCCGCCTTCCGCAGGAGCCGCTGGCCGGCGTTCTGTCCCAGCGGAATTGCCCGTACGGCGTTCTGCGTCAACGACGTCACGGCGGCGAACAGGTAAGCGGCGAGGGCCTCGCCCAGCGGGACAGCCAGGGAGCGGGCGACGACGGCGAACGCCAGCGGTTGGTGCCCGGCGGCACGGCCGCACCTCACGAGATCTTGGTACTCGGCCAGTCCTGGGGACGGAAAAATCTCGGCCCCGATCTCCAGCAGCCGGGTCCCCATCTTGACGCTGGCCTCGCGCAGCTGCCGGGGCAGGAGCTGGGCGGTCAGCAACGCATCCAGTTCGGCAACCGGAACGTCCTCATAGAGGAACCGGATGGCCAGGGCGTCGGAGTATGTCAGCTGCTGTGAAATGAAGGCCGCCAGCCACACCCCGAACGACTCCTCGTCATGCACCAGCCCGCGCTCAATGTACGTTTCAAACCCCAGCGAGTGCGCAAACGCCCCGGTAGGCAGCGCGGAATCCGTCAGCTGCTGCAACGCGAGCTGGTAGCGGGCACGGCCCCCTTCACCCGCTGGCGCTTCTGGCGCCGATCTAGTGCGAGTGCTCGGCATGGCGGAAGGGGACGGGCATCACGCGCGTCTGGCGGTCGTAGGGCGCTCCGACGTGTTTGAGATAGTCCTCCACGGTGTGGTCGTACTGGCAGACCATCACCTCCGCCCCATACTCCGAGGAAGCGTCGAAGAACTGGGCCTGCAGGTGCCGGTTGCCCAGGGAGTGGGCCACCACCCCCATTTCGTGGATGGAGCGCGGGGCGATCACCAGGACATCGGTGGGCAGCACCGACACTACGATCATGTTGGTGTCGGCCACGTGCAGGATGTCGCCGTCGCGCAGGTCCCCGGAACCGGCGGGGAGGCGGATGCCCAGTTCCTTCCCGTGATCGGTGGTGACGCGCTGGATGCGTTTGACCAGCTGGGCGCTGGGCAGCACCACCTTTTCCCGGTGCAGCCCCAAGTACGGGTCCGGACCGGGAGGGAGGTCGTGGGTGTTGCCGAGGACCTTTTCGATGATCATGGTGGTCTCCTCTGGAAGCCTAGAAAAGGAAGTAGCGCTGCGCCATGGGCAGGACGTCCGACGGTTCGCATGTGACGTCCTCGCCGTCGACCCTCACCTGATACGTTTCCGGGTCCACCTCGATGTCCGGGGTGGCGCCGTTGTACTTGAGGTCCGCCTTGGTGAGGTTCCTGATGCCGGACACCGGTCGGATGACCTTCTCCAGTCCGATCTCGGCCGGGACCCCGGCGTCGATGGCGGCCTGGGAGAGGAAGGTGATGGAGGACTGCTGCAGGGCCTTGCCGTAGGCGGCGAACATCGGCCGCATGGTGCGCGGCTGCGGGGTGGGAATGGAGGCGTTGGCGTCACCCATGAGGGCGTAGGCGATCTGGCCGCCCTTGAGCACAAGGTCCGGCTTCACTCCGAAGAACGCGGGGTCCCAGAGCACCAGGTCGGCGAACTTGCCGACCTCCACGGAGCCGATGGAGTCGGCCATGCCCTGCGCGATGGCGGGGTTGATGGTGTATTTCGCCACGTAGCGTTTGAGCCGGAAGTTGTCGCTTTCCGCCCCGAGACCGGACGCGGCGCCGTGGCTGCCCCCGTCAGGGTCTTTGAGGACGCCGCGCTGTTTCTTCATCTTGTCCGCCACCTGCCAGGTGCGGATGACCACCTCGCCCACCCGGCCCATGGCCTGGGAGTCGGAGGACGTGATCGCGAAGATTCCCAGGTCCTGCAGGACGTCCTCGGCGGCGATGGTCTCGGCACGGATGCGGGAGTCCGCGAATGCCACGTCCTCCGGGATGTCGGGGTTCAGGTGGTGGCAGACCATGAGCATGTCCAGGTGCTCTTCGATGGTGTTGCGCGTGTGCGGCAGGGTGGGGTTGGTGGAGGCCGGCAGGACGTTGGGCAGCCCGGCGATCTTGATGATGTCCGGGGCGTGGCCGCCCCCGGCCCCTTCGGTGTGGAAGGTGTGGATCACGCGGCCGTCGATGGCCCGGATGGTGTCCTCCACGAAGCCGCACTCGTTCAGGGTGTCGGTGTGGATGGCCACCTGGACGTCGTATTGGTCCGCGGCCTGCAGCGACGTGTCGATCGAGGACGTGGTGGAGCCCCAGTCCTCATGGACTTTCAGCCCGATCGACCGCGGACGCGTGGCCCTTGCCGAACAGTCCGATGTTGATGGGGAGCCCTTCGGCGGCCTGCAGCATTCGGTGGATGTGCCATTTTCCGGGCGTGACCGTGGTGGCTTTGGTGCCCTCGGCGGGACCGGTGCCGCCGCCGACCATCGTGGTCACGCCGCTGCACAGGGCTGCGGGCACCTGGTCCGGGGAGATGAAGTGGATGTGGGAGTCGATGCCGCCGGCGGTCAGGATTTTCCGCTCGCCCGCAATGATCTCGGTGCTCGCGCCGATCACGATGTCCACACCGTCGGTGATCTGCGGGTTGCCGGCCTTGCCGATCCGGACGATATGGCCGTCGCGGAGCGCGACGTCGGCCTTGTAGATGCCGGTGTAGTCCAGCACCACGACGTTGGTGATCACGGTGTCCGGGACTCCGCCGCCGGAACCAAAACCGCCAGAACCGTCCCGGGTCAGCTGGCCGTTCTGGCCCATGCCGTCGCGGATCACCTTGCCGCCGCCGAACACCACTTCCTCGCCGTAAACGGTAAGGTCCTTCTCGATCTCAAGAAACAGATCCGTGTCGGCCAGGCGGATCGCGTCGCCCGTCGTCGGGCCGTAGAGGTCCGCATACTGCCTGCGCGATAGCTCGAAACTCACTGTGCGTCACCTTCCCCTTGGGAAACATGGAGTCCGGGGTTGCGGAGTGTGCCGTTGACGGCGTTGCTGAGGCCGTACACTTCCCGGCTGCCCGCGAGCTCGATCAGCCGGACAGTCCTGCTGTCCCCGGGTTCGAACCGCGCGGCCGTGCCGGCCGGGATGTCCAGCCGGCGGCCGTAGGCGGCCGCCCGGTCAAATTGCAGCGCCGGATTGGCTTCGGCAAAGTGATAGTGCGAGCCCACCTGGACGGGGCGGTCACCGGTGTTGGTCACCGCGACGGTCACCGCCTCGCGGCCAGCGTTGATCACCAGCGGCGTGGCGCTGAGCACGTATTCTCCAGGAATCATGGAAGCCCCTTAGCGGATGGGATCGTGAACGGTGACGAGCTTGGTGCCGTCCGGGAAGGTGGCCTCGACCTGGACGTCGTGGATCATTTCCGGCACGCCCTCCATCACGTCATCGCGGTCAAGCAGGGTGGTTCCGTAACTCATGAGCTCCGCCACGGTCCGGCCGTCCCGGGCGCCCTCCATCAGTTCGTAGCTGATGACGGCCACGGCCTCGGGGAAGTTCAGCTTCAGCCCGCGGGCCTGGCGGCGGCGGGCGAGGTCCGCCGCGACCACGATCATGAGCTTTTCCTGCTCACGGGGCAAGAGGTGCATGACGAATCCCTTCAAGAACCGGCCGGCTGGCGGACCGCGGATGCCACGGTGTGACCAGCGTAGGCCGCGGAGATTTCCTGCAGGTTTCCGGGACCCGTCAGCATCTCAGGAGCCGACCGCTGACCGCCCTATCCGGTGATCCGCCAGCGGGCCTGGAATTCGGGGTGGTCCGCGTACGGCAGGGCCAGGGTGTGCAGGGACAGCGTGGTCCATTCAATGACGTCCGGCACCCATCCGGCGTCGGCGGGTTCCTCGCTGACCAAAGTGGCCAGCACGGACTGGCGGGCGGATTCAATGATGCCAATGAGCTGGCGTTTGGCCTCGCACTCGCGGAGCAGGCGGCGTTCATACCACTCGCCGGAGACGGCGAGCGTGGGGTCGCCGAGCAGTTTCAGGGCGGCGGCTTCGTCTTCTGTAATGCGTGCGGTCAGGAACTCGACGATGTCCACTCACCGAGCCTATGCGCGCCGGTGCCCGCACGGCTACGGCCCGGCGTTTGCCCTTTTTCCTCAGTCCGGCACAAGCCGCGCTTGTTAGGGTGGGTGGATGAAACGACGTCTCGCCGCCCTTGCCGCTGCCGCCCTCTTGATCGGACTTACCGGCTGTGGGCAAGTGCAGGACGCTACCGAAAAGGCCGTGAACGACGGGGCGTCACAGGCTGCGACGGCGGCCGGCAATGAAGTGAAGAAGCAGGCCTGCGCCATCGTGCAGAACGGCCTGGTCAGCGCCAAGGACAAGGAGCTGCTGGGCGGTCTTGTCACCAGTGCGGAAGCCGCGGGTGCACCCGCTGAGATCACCACCCCGCTGCGCCAGATCGCCGACTCCGGCGACCAGGTTCCGGCCGAATCGGTTAAGGCTCTTCAGGACGCCTGCGCCAAGTAGCGCACGCCGGGAGCGGGCTGCGCCTTAGCGCTTCCCTTTTTTCCGGGAACCCTTGCCGCGGCCCTTGTCCGGGTTGGGCGCGTATCGCTGCGCCACCTTGGGCTTCTTGGCCGCTCCGGTGCCGCGCCGGTCCGGTTTGGGTTCGCGTTTGGGTTTCTCCTGCTGCGCCGAGGGCTGGCGGGAGCTCGCCGCGGTGCGTCCGCGGACAATCCCGATGAATTCCTCGATCACCTCGTCCGTCGAATCGCTCGGCCAGGCCAGGGCGATCTCCGTGCCGGGCGCACCCGTGAGCTTCCGCGCAACGGTGTCCTTGACGTTGAAATGCCGGGCCACGGACATCGGCAGGATCACCAGCCCTGCACCGGATGCCACCACCTGCAGGGCCGTCTCCGGGCCGCCGAGTTCCTGTACGTCGAGGAAGGCCTCCGCAGACAGGTCCGTCAGGCTCACTTCCTCAAACAAAGAAATCTCGTGCCCCTTGGGCGCCACCACCACGGGCTGTTCCTCGTAGAGCGGGATGACGCTGAGGCCCTCGCGTTCCACCGGCAGCCGGACAAAGCTCAGGTCCGCGGAACCGTCGCGGAGCACGGCGAGCTGCCCGCCGTCGTCGGACATAAAGGAGTGCAGCGGCACATCCGGCATCCGCTCCTCCCAGCGCCGGATCCATTTTCCGGGTGTCACACCGGCGACGTACGCGAAGCGCAGCTCGCGCCCAACGGCAACGGCTGGGTCGACGGCGGTTTCGTCGGGGGTCTGGGGTGCTTCTTCTGCTGCGGACACATGTTCACAGTACCTCCCGGAACGGCGCGGGGGTCCGCCCCGACGGCTGCACCGAGCTGGTTTGGTGCTGTTTTGGTACTGGTCTGGCGCTGTTTTGGTACTGGTCTGGCGCTGTTTTGGTACTGGTCTGGCGCCCTGCGGGCGGCCCGCCGGATACCCTTGAACTATGACCTCTGCAAACTCCCAGTCCATGAAGCCGGCCACCGTTGCCAAGAAGCTTGGCATCTACCTGCCGGCGACACCCCAGGAGTTCCAGGATTCGGTCATCACCCGCGCCGATTTCGCCGAACTCCAGGCCAACCCGCCGGAGTGGCTCGCGGAACTGCGCCGCAACGGTCCGCACCCGCGTCCCGTGGTGGCGCAGAAGCTCAACATCTCCATCAGCGGCCTGTCCCGCGGTGGTGTTGAGGAAGCGCTGACGACGGCGGAAATCACCGCGCTGCTCCAGGCTCCCCCGGCATGGCTGGTCGCCGAGCGCGCCACCCACGCCGCCGTCCGCGCCGAGGCCCAGCGCGTCAAGGACGAGGCCGCCAAGAAGGACGCCAAGAAAGCCCGCGCCAAGGCCGAATAGCGGCACGCGCCGCCTTCCGGACCCTATTTACGGCCAAGTTATTTACGGCCAAGTTGCTGGGCCACTATATGGAGGAGTATGCCTCCTTCGTGGCGCGCGTTCTGGCCGCACCCCCCGGGCCACATCGGCGACGAGCACCCCGACAAGGACAAACTGCGCCACTAGGCCACGCCCAGGGTGCGGTTGGCCCGGCAGCTAGTCCTGGTGCAGCTGCACGAAGTTACCGCAGCCGTCGTCCATCACCACACTGGTCCCGCCAGGCCCGTCGGACGGCTCCGCCTGGAACATCACTCCCTTGGCCGCCAGCCGGTCGTATTCGGCGCGCACATCCGGCACGCCAAAGACGATCGCTGGAATCCCGGCGTCGTGCAGGGCGTTCATGTAGGAAGCGCCGATCGGGTTGTCACTGGGTTCCAGCAGCAGTCCGGCGCCCCCGGCACCATCCGGATCCTTGACGATGAAGAGGTTGTGCTCCGGCATGGCCATCAGCGTTTCGAAGCCCAGCGTGCCTGTGTAGAACTCATGGGCCGAGGCTGGATCCTTGACGTGGATACTGCACATTTTCAGTCGCATGGCCCCTAGGCTACGCCGGGAGGAACCGTGACGGAACCGCGGCACAGCCCTCGCAGCCGGCCTTGGCTCCCATTGTGGCGGCCGACATCAGCTCGGCCGGCGGGGCATTGACGGCCCCGCCGCCAGGGATTCCAATGGAACTAGCGGAACAGCGCCCGCCCGGGACCGTTCCGGGGAGGTGTGTGCAATGACGCTTTCACTATCCGGTGCCCTCGCGGCCTGGCAGTTCCTCGCCCTCGCCATCCTGGTTGCCGGAGCGGCTTTCGCCTCGGTCTACTTCGCCCGCAAGCACCTGGCCATTAAGGACGGACTCTCAGAAGGCGCCGACGGCGCGTTTTGGGACGTTTTCGCCGGACTCGCCGTCGTTGTTCCTGCCATCATCCTTGCCTCCTCCGCCTGGCCCTGGGCCGGCCTGGCCCTCGGGATGCTGGCCGCAGGGGCGGGCGGGGCGGCACTGGCGGCGGCTCCCCGGCTGCTGGCCAGGCAGGATGCCCGCCGTGCCGGCCGTGAGACCCAGCTCAAGAACGAGGCGGCGGCCGCACGGCACCGCCGTGCCCTCGCCCGGTGGCAGCAGTACGAACTGGATCCGGGGTTTTCGATTGACTATCCCGCGATGAGCGACCCCCGGCAGCCGGAAACGGCGGCGCTGATCCGGGCGATCAAGGCCGCCGAGCGCCTCGGCGGCACCGCGGATCGTGCCTCTACCGATGCCGCCTACGCCCCGGCTGTGGAACGGCTGGAAGATGCCCTGGCTGCCGCCGAACGAGCGGCCGGCGTCAGCCACACCGGGCTGCCTGGTCCGGACCACGCGCACAGCTAATTCGCGGAATTGCTGATCCCAGCAGTTTCCGGCAACCTCGGAAAGGTTCCATCATGACTGACATCACGATTATCGGCAGCGGCAACATGGCACGGGCGATCGGCATCCGGGCTGTCGCTGCCGGCCGTTCCGTCCAGGTTCTGGACCGGACGCCGGAAAATGCCGCCAGGCTCGCTGCTGAACTGGGCGGCAACACCAGCCCCGGCGGCCTGAGCGAGGTTCCCGAGGGCGACATCGTCGTCCTCGCGCTGTACTACGGCCCGGCCAAGGAAGTTGCCACGCACTTCGGCGATACCCTCAGCGGCAAGACCGTGGTGGAGATCAGCAATCCGATCGACACCGAGACCTTCGATTCACTGGTTGTCGCCCCGGGGACGTCGGCGGCCGAGGAAATCGCCGCGCTGCTGCCGGGCGCACAGGTAGTGAAGGCCTTCAACACCACCTTCGCCGGCCCGCTCGGCTCCGTGACCGACGGCGGGCCGCCAATGGATGTGTTCATTGCCTCGGACTCCGAAGAAGCCCGCAACGAGGTCGCGGCCTTCGCCGAAGCCGCCGGACTCCGTCCGCTCCAAGTGGGCGGGCTACGCCACGCCCGCGAGCTGGAGGGCTTCCAACTGCTGGTGATGGGGCTGCAGGCCAACCCCGCGTATCCAACCTTCAACTGGGGCACCGGCTTGAAAATCATCGACTAGCGGAAACTGAGCCGGTGCACCTCAATGGTGGTGGACTTGGACCGACTCGTTCCCGGAGCCACCCGGGTTGCCGGACCAGCTTGGGCCGGTTCCGGCGAGACCCAAGACGCCAATGGCGATCGCCGCCACAACCGGGAGCGATCGGATGTGGGCTGACACTGCTTGTCGTGCGGGGAGCCGGCCCTTGTCACGGAGTAGGGCAACTGCAGCGAGCAGGGTGCCCAGTTCCAGGACGCAGCAGGCGATGTCCGCCAGACCGGTCGATTCGGGGACACCGGCGTTTGGTCCGAAAGGCAGTCCGACGGTCCGGGAGCACAACCACAGCGCCAGCGGAACAATCGAAACTGCCGTGACGGCCACGAGCACGGCGCGGTGCCGCCGTCCGAGCGATAAGAGGCCCGCGGCAATCTGGGCTGCGGCGAGAACGGCGAAGAAGACACCGGCGCCGGCCCACTCGCTGAGATGCTCCGGTACGACTGCAGCGTGGATGGCCGCGCTGCCGAGCAGCGTCGCAGCCAGAAACAACCATCGATGGTCAATCCCGCTTCCGCGGGCAGTTGGCTGCCGGGTGCTGCTGACGTTCAATCGGCCGCCCCGAATCGCAACAACCCAGCCGACCAGGACGAGGTTCGTGACCAGGAGTATCCCGCTGCCATAGCCCACAGCGCGCACCTGGAGCCCCAGCGACGCCTGCTCTTGCAGCGCCAGGCAGTCCCCCTCCGCGCAGGTATGGCTCATCGAGCCGATCAGCTGCAGTTGGGAAGACTGCAGCTGATAGTCGTAGGCCGCGCTGACCGTGATGAGTGCCACGCCGACGGCGGTTCCGGCCGCAACAATCAGCAGCGCAGTCAGGATCGTGCCCGACCTGCGCAGCACCGGCCCGAATAGATGGAGTGCCAGCGCCAGGGCCCCAAGCACCGCGAAGACGAAAACCGGCAGAACCAGGGTGGACTCACGAAGCCAGCCCGCGAACGGCTCCTCCGTGCGTTCAATGGCCCCAACGGCACCGCGCAGCGACATCATCCAAAATCCGTCAGCGTAGGCCATCACAACAGACAGGGATACAACCGTCAGCCACGGAACAGTTGGCTGGCCCGGGACCGAACCGCTGCGGTCCATGTTGGCGTCGGCGAGCCGCTTGTCCTCGATCAAATCCCGCTGCCTCGCATGTCCGCTGTCGGAGCCGGGGCCCGTCTGGTGTGACAGGCCCCAACCCCAGGATTTCGTTTGGGGGCGGGAGGCCGTCATGGTGTGATCTCCCAACCGAACATCATGGCGTGGTCCTCGTGCGCAAGGTTGTGGCAGTGCGCCACATACGGCCCCACGAAATCCCTGAATCCCCGGTAAAGGATCACCGAATCGTTCGGGTCGAGCGCCGCCAGGTCTTCTTTCGAGACGTCGTCGGGATGCCCGGCATCTGCTGCAACAGTCACGTCCTTGCCGTTACGCATGACGGTGCGGTGCTCCTCCATGTGCAGGTGGAAGGGGTGCACCCAGCCGCCGCCGCCGTTGCGGACCTCCCAGAGGTTGAAGCTGTTCTTCCTCTGCGCGGCCAGCGGCGTCGCGCCTGCCTTGTTTTTCAGACTCCTCGCCACCGTCGTCGGGTCGAAGGGTTTGCCGTTGATGAGCCACTCGGTCTCACCGCCCAGAGCGCCCCGCTTCACCTCGAAGATCAGGCGGTTGTCCAACAAGTTCCGCCAGTTGCTCGGCAGTGGCGGAAGCGGACGCAAAGGAGTCAGAGCAGCCGGGATCACGCTGTCGTCCGGCGCGCTATCCCCGATCACGAACTTCAACAGGGGCACCTTGTAGGCCGGATCGGGTAAGAAGCGGGACGAGTTGGACCACATCCGCCCGTTGGGCATCTTCATGACATTGGTGAGGTAGATGACGTCGCCTTTAGTGGTGGGCGTGCCGTCCTGGTACCTGGTGAAATCGACGATGACCTCGCGCCGCTTGGCCGGCCACAGTTCGAACGAATCCCGCTTGATCGGGAACGGGAGGAGCCCACCGTCGGAGGCGACCTGGGTGAACTGCATGGACTGCTGGCCGTCGGGGATGCGGTACTGGCCCTCGAGTTCGTCATCGACGAAGCCGAGCGACGCCGACGACTTGGGACCCTGCGTCGAGCTCATCAGCTTGAAGTCGTAGATCCTCGAGACCGAGGCGTCCAGGAACCGGAAGCGGTACTTGCGCCGCTTCACCTCCAGGACCGGGAAGGCCGTCCCGTTGACCGTGCAGATGTCGCCAACAAAACCGTGGTTGGGGAAGTGCTTGTAGAACGTCTTGCCCCACCACTCGGGGTGCTTGGCCGGGTTCTTGGCGGCCGGGAACTCGCCCTGCACGTCGTGGATGTCCTTGTGAACGGTGTCGCCGTCGTCAAGGCGGAAGTCCGAGAAGGCCAGCGGGATGTCGTACTTGACGTCGAAGGAACCGTCCGAGTTGTTGGTGCGGACGCCGGGCAGCCGGAGGCCCCGCCGCTCGTCCCCCATGTCCAGGCCGTTCTTCGGGTCGTAGATGGGATACAGGCCGACCAGGCCCTTGTAGACGTTTGAGCCGGTGTGATCCATCGTGTGGTCGTGGAACCAGAAGAAGCTCTGCTTCTCCCGGTCGTCTCCACCGGCCGGCCAGTTCAGGTACAGGTTGTCGACAAACATCTGCGGCCTGAAGCCCGGGTGCTTCGGCCCGGACACCATCGAGTAGTGCGGGTTGCCGTCGCTCTCGGGCGCGGTGTGACCGTTGTGCAGGTGGGTCAGGAAGGACCAGTCCGGGGAGCCAAAATCCTGGCGATCAAGGTTGAGCGGGTTCTCGTCCAGATGGTTCTCGAAGCGGACGAGCGCGGGCTTGCCGTACTCGGCGTTGATCATCGGGCCGGGGAAGGCGCCGTTAAAGCCGTAGATCGTGCTGGGCGGCAGTGTCCGCTTCGTGCCAGCCGGGTACTTCTTGCCGGATGAGTCGAACGACTCCGTAGGCTGTCCCTCCGAGTCGATCGGCAACACCTGCGACGTGGTGAAGGAGTGGGTCCGAAGCTGCACGTCGATCTTGTAGACGATCGGATCCGGATAGCCGATCTGGCTGGGCCAGATCTGATGCCGCTCGTTACCCAGCGAATTCTGCTGACCAGGTCCGGGCCCCGGCGGCTTCGGCCAGGCGCTGTACACCGACTTCGGTATCGGGCGGAGCGACTTCGGGATGGGCAGCTGGTCACTGAACGGCGAGAGGATCAGCGGGCTCGTCGGGAACTTCTCAATGTAGAACAACGCGTCACCTAGCGCTGCCGACGTCGCGGCGAACGCGCCGTCCGCTGTGAGCAGGCCCCTTTGTGCAAGAAACGGCACCCCCAGGCCCTGCGCGGCAACCAGCGCGGCACCGGCTCCTCCGGCCGCCCCCAACCTCAATAGGGTTCTACGGGACACCCCGCCTTCTTCTGCAGATTGCCCAGCCATCAGTCCGCGCCCCCTTCGTGTGGGGCCGAAGGGCCGTCCTGCGGCCCGAGGCCACCATCCCCTGCACGTCGATCCCTAAATTGAAGAGTGATCACGAGGAAACTCCCTACCCTGTGGGCTCAGCTTCGCTAGGCCCTCCGCCGCTGACGCCATTACTATGCGTGGAAGACCTTTGGAAACACTGGGCTTTTCGGGGCAGGACCCATCCCGTCATCGGGGCATATTGGGAGTGGCTGATTGCGGTGCTGGACGAATACTCGCCAGCAGCGGCCCGCCGGTTCCGCGGGCCTAGAGCTCGACCGTTCCGCTTTCGCCGACGCTCATCCGGCTGTTGGTGACTTTGGACTTGATCCACTGCAGCACTGTGGCCGCCGTGCCGCCCGGGCTGGTCCAGTACTCGGCGGAGTCCGAGTCGACGTGGAGCAGGACCACCTCGGGGGTGTCCGGTCCGTCCGGGAACCAGGCATCCACTACCTGGTTCCACATGTCATGGATCAGCTGCCGGTCGGTCACCACTTCGGCAGTCCCGGCCACCGAGACCCACTCGGTGTGCTTGCCGAAAGACACGTTCACCGCCGGGTTGGCACGGAGGTGGGCCACCTGCGAGGTGTTCGCCGAGGTGAAGAACCACATGTCGCCGTCGTCCTTGACCTCTTGGACGGCCAGCGGCCGGCTGACGAGCGCGCCGGCTTCGTTGATGGTGGTGAACATTCCGATGTGCGAATCGTTGATGATGTCCGTGACTTTGCTGATGCTTCCGGCATCCGACATGCTCTCACCTCGTCCTGGTTCCAACGGAGGAAGGTCCCCCTCCGAACAGCCTATTGGTAAGTGTGCTTACTTTCCAATGGCTGCCGGACGGAGACCCTCCTGAAACCGGCCGCGGGCTCAGTGCCCCCGGGACAGGACCTTGCCCCTAAAGAACTCGGGGCGGAGCTTGGCCATCACCAGCATGAGCACCACGCCCAGCAGGATGACACCCATGCCCAGGATGAAGACCAGGCCCACGCCACCGATTGACGAGCCGGAACCGTACGCGGGGTCCATGGAGTCATAGGCCGTCTTGACGAACATGACCAGCAGGATGACGCCACCCAGAAGGGGAGCCAGGAACTTGAAGAAGAACGCCTTCGCCCCGCTGAACGCCTCGGCGCGGAAGAACCAGACACAGGCCAGCGCGGTGATGCCGTAGTAGAAGCAGATCATCATGCCCAGCGCCGTGATGGTGTCCCACAGAGCATTCTCCGACGTCGTGCGGGTGATGACATAGAACGCCGCGGCAGCCACAGCCGAGGCAATCGTGGCATAGCTCGGCGACTTGTATGTGGGGCTGATGTTGCCGAATTTTTGCGGCAGGGCCTTGTAATGGCCCATGGACAGCAGGGTGCGCGCCGGCGAGACGAATGTGGACTGCAGCGATGCGGCGGAGCTGCTCAGGATGGCCAGCGACATCAGGATGGCGAACGGCCCCATCACCGGCCCCGCGAGGACCGCGAAGATGCTGCCCTGATTCTCCGGGTTGCCGGCACCGAGGCCTGTGTCGCCGACGCCGGCGAAGGACAACGTGGCCAGGGCAACGGTCATGTAGATGATCACAATGACAATCACGGTGAGGGTGGCCGCACGGCCCGGGGTCTTCTCCGGGTTCTTGGTCTCCTCATTCATGGTCAGCGTGACGTCCCAGCCCCAGTAGATGAAGATGGACAGCGAAACGCCAGCGGCAAAAGCGGAGAAGGATCCCACCGCGAACGGATTGAACCAGTCCGGGGCGATGGCAGTGGCGTCAAAGGCCGTCCCGTTGGCGACGTGGCTGAACGCTGCCACGGAGAACCAGCCAAGGACCAGCAGCTGGAATCCCACGAGAACGTACTGGACAGTCTTGGTGGTTTCCATGCCGCGGTAGGAGATCCAGCAGGCGAGGGCAATGAACACCAGCGTGGTGGCGATGTTTAGCGGCAGGTTCGTAGTGAGGTCAGCGAGGTCCGGGTTACCCGTCAGCTGCGCCAGCATCAGGTAGAAGAAATCCACCGCTACGGCCGCCAGGTTCGAGAGCACGATGATGGTCGCAGCAATCAGCCCCCACCCGCCCATCCAGCCAATCCACGGTCCAAACGCCCGCGAGGCCCACGTGAAGGACGTGCCGGCGTCGGGCATGGCGTTGTTCAACTCGCGGTAGCCGAGCGCCACCAACAGCATGGGGATAAAGCCCACCAGGAAGATCGCGGGCAGGTGCAGGCCGACCTCGGCCACGGTGGGGCCCAGTGCCGCCGTAAGGGTATACGCCGGGGCGATACAGGAAATACCGATGACGACGGCGCCAATCAGGCCCACCGATCCGGCCTTCAGGCCCTTCTCACTGAGCCCGTGCTGGTCGTGCTTCTGGCCGGGATGCGAGGCCTGGGACATCGCGTGTTCGGTGCTCATTTTTCTGCCTCTCGGGGAACGTCATTGGATGCTGACTGGTTGAGGTGCTTAAGTTCATAGTCACTGGGGACCACGATCATCGGCACCGGCAGGGCGCGCAGAATGCGGTTGGCCGTGCTGCCGAGGAAGATGGACCGGCCCTTGGCAAGCCGACTAGACCCAATTAACAGGACCTCGCCGTCCTCCCAGTCCAGGCGGTCCACTGCTTCCTCGATGCTGCGGCCCTGCGCGACGACCACGTCGGTCTTGGCTGCCTCCCGGGCCTGCTGCTCGCCGTCAGGCAGGGCCGCGGCAAGGTGCGTCTCCGCGTACTCCCGGGCCGCATCCGCTGCGCCGGCCGCATCGGCGGCATCGCCGCCGTGGAGCGCCAAAAGCGAGACCACGCGCAGCGGCACGACCCTGTTCGATGCCATGCCAAGGGCGAAATCGAGCAGTTTCTCGGCACCCGCCCGGGTTCCGAACCCACAGCTGATCCGGGTCAAGGCATCCTGGCGGTGATAGCCGTGCGGCGCCAGGGCCACCGGAACAGTCGACGCGTGGAGCAGAGCGCTGGCCACCGACCCGATCGTGAACCGCTTGAAGATCCCGCTTCTGGTTGCCCCAATGATCAGCATGTCCGCGCCCAGTTCCTCGGCCGCCTCGATCAGCGCGTGCGCGTCCGAATCGTGGCTGCGGATGTGCGCCTGCGCCGGGACACTCGAGGGAACCAGTGCCAGCGCCTGGTCGAGCCACTCCTGGGCCTGCTCATTGAGCAGATTTTCGAAGCCAGCCTTGGGTGCGAGGGCGTGCCCTGACTGCTGCACTTCAGGTACCACGAGCACGAGGTCCAGGCTCGCTCCACGCCCGAGCGCCAGGGAGACGGCCAGATTGACCGCATCATGGCCCCTGTCATCGGCTGAATACCCTACTACGTAACGCATCTGGTCCCTCTCCTCACTGAACTGAACCGTTGGGGTTATCTGCTGGTCGACTTGCCTACCGGGAGACGGAAGCGCGGTCCGCGGCTGCGACGATCCGGGCGGCCGTGATCTGCCCCATCCGGACGGCGCCGTCGACATGCTGGTAGCCCTCGGCCGCAAGGTCGGAGCAAGACCAGTAGATGGGGCCGACCGGCTTGCGCTGGTCCTTCCCGTACCGGTGGAGGCCGCCGAGGTCATAGCTGGCGGCGTAAGCTCCGCGGGTCCATTCCTCAGAGCCCCAGTCGGACTCGTAGTAGACCTCGGGATCCAGGGCTTTTTCGCCGAGGAAGGACGCAATCGATTCGAGGATGGCGCGGCGCCGGTCCTCGGCGCTGAGCTCGAACATCGCGTCGGCCTTCTCGTCGGAGACGAAGCCCACCAGCGTGCCGCGGGGGTCCTCGTGGTTCGTGTTGTCGTAAACCTCCTGCACAATCGCACCGGCGCCGAAGGCCGTCCCGGAGAGGCCATCCTCGCGCCAGAACGGCGAGCTGTAGACGGCGTGAATCTTGATCACCAGACCAAGGGACTGGTGCTGGTGCATCTGGTGCTGGCGGCGGGGAAGCGGCGGGTTGAAGGACACCCGGGAGTAGAGGTTCGGCGGCACGGCCATGATGACGAAGCGGGCGGTCACGGTGGCCCGTTCGGAGACTGCCGTGACGCGGTGTCCCCCGCTCGAGTCCTCGGTCCAGTTAATGGTCCGGACAGGGCTGTCGAGGACCACATCCCCGCCCAGTTCAGCGGCCTGGAGCAGCGACACCTGCTGCATCCCGCCGATAACCCGCTTGTCCAGGATGAAGTCCTCATCCGTGAGATTGCTAAAGGAGCCGGCTGAGGCAGCCATCAGGACGGCCTGCAGGGCGGAGAAGGCATGGGCGGGCTTGGTCAGCATGCCACCCGCGATGAACAGGCCGATGTTGTTGCACGCCTCCTCATCCGTTGAGTTCTGCCGCAGCCAGTGGTGGAAGGAAATGGTGTCCAGCTCGCGGGCCTTGGGGTGTGCCCACGGCTCCTCGGCACCGATCTCCTCGGCGAGGGAATCGAGTAGGACCGTGAGTTTGTCCATTTCGGCGGCTGTGGCCTCGCCGACGGGGAAGGTGTCACCGGTGTACAAGGTGCGTTTGCCGTTTGCGCCGATGTAGACGGATTCGCCGTCGCGGTAGCGGGAATAGGTCTGCAATCCGAGCTCATCCAGAAGCCCCAGGAGTGCCGTCTGGTCCGGCGAGACCCACTGGCCGCCGATTTCGAGCATGGCCCCGTCAATCGTGTCGGTCCAGGTCCGGCCGCCCACGCGGTCCCGTGCCTCGAGCACAGCCACAGTCAATCCGGCCTTCTTCAGCTCGCGGGCTGCGGTCAGTCCCGAAGGCCCGGCCCCTACGATAACGACGTCGCGGTCAAGTTCCAGCATGATGTCCTCTCCGTGGCCGCTTGAGTGATGCGGACCACTAAATGAATGCCGTTCATTTAGATGATAGACCTTCGTTGCGGTTCAGGGAAGACCCGGAAGACCCACTGCCACGTGGATTTCTTCCGTAAGGTTGGGGGCAGAATGGGCTGAGTCCCGGAACGACAGCCAAGCAAAGAAGAAAGGCCCGGAATGACGGCAGCAACCAGCGTCCCCGCCGATCCTCACAGCCCCACAGATCAACACAGCCCCGCCGCCAAGCCCCGCCGCCGCGTGGGCCGGCCGGCCGCGGCCGTTCTGGATCAGGGCGGCATCACCGCGGCCGCCCTGCAGCTGATCGGCAAGAGCGGATACGACGGCTTCACCATGGCCGCGCTGGCGAGGACCCTCAATGTGGCGCCTTCCGCGCTGTACAACCACGTTTCCTCCAAGCGGGACGTTCTGGTCCTCGTCCAGGACCACTTGACGTCGTTCGTGGACGTCGCCGCGTTTGAGACCGGGCCGTGGGAGCAGGCGGTGAGGGACTGGGCCTGGAGCTACCGTGATGTGTTCTCCAAGCACACGCCGTTGATCCCGGTGATCGCCGTGCTGCCGGTGACGGACGCACCCAAGACGCTGGCCATGTATGAGGCCGTCAGCGCGGGTTTCAGCCGGGCTGGCTTTCCCCAGGAGCGCATCGTCCCGGCCATTGTCGCGATCGAATCGTTCATCTTTGGCTCCGCGTACGACGTCACGGCACCGGCGGACATCTTCGATTCCGGGACCATGGCCGCCTCGACGCCGCATTTCACGGCCGCCGTCGAGCGCCTGGCCGAGGACAGCCATGAAAAACCGGCCGACGTCGCCTTCAGCCTGGGACTCGAAGCACTCCTCGCCGGACTCGGGGCGCTGCGGGCGGCTTAGGGGCGGGCGCCGGGCTGTGGCTTAGAGCGCGAACGTGCGCCAGTACGGGTTGGCTGCTCCCTCGCGGGCTGTAGGAGGGCTGTCCGCACCCGGTATCTCTTCACCCGTTCCCAGTACCTGAGCAGAAGAGCACAATGAAATCCATGAAGACATCAAGGATCTATGTGCTGGTGCACGGTTCATTCGTCGGGGCCTGGTGCTGGTCGCGAGTCGTCCCTCTGCTGGAAGCTGCCGGGCATGAGGTTTACGCGCCGACGCTCACCGGCGTCGGAGAACGCGCGGGCGAGGCGACCCCGGAGGTGGGGTTGCTGTCCCACATCGATCAGATCACCAGCCTTGTCGAGGCGAACGATCTTCGGGATGTCGTCCTGGTGGGGCACAGCTACGGCGGAATGGTGGTTGCCGGTGTCGCAGGCCGTGTTCCGGAGCGGATCGCGGGGATCGTGTACGTGGATGCATTCGTCCCAAATCCGGGGCAGTCCGCCCTGGACATCTTGCCGTCGCTCCGGGACGCCTTTGCCAGCCTGGCTCTGCCCGACCGTCCATGGCTGTTTGCGCCATTCCCGCTCGAGGCACTCGGAGTCGAGGACCCGCAGCTACGCGAGTGGGCCGCGCCGCTGCTCACACCCATGCTGTGGAAGGCAGTCGACGAAAAGCTTCCCGACGAGGCAGGAGATCTGAGCACCGTGCGAATCGTGTTCGTGCACTGCGCCCGCGGACAGTTCTTCGATGACACCGCCATCGACTTACGGTCCCACGGGATCCCCGTCCTGACCCTGGACGAGGGGCACATGGTGCACCTCACGAACCCCGGGCGCCTTGCCGCAACGCTCATCGAGGCAGAGCATGAGCTCGGCAGGCTGACGGAGTGAGGTGGTCCCGCTCGTCGTTGAATTCGGTGGACCGGGTGGGCCCTGGAAACACTGGCTAACTCATGACGCGGGCCGGTCGGGCCCCCAGCGCGCGGTCGCGTGTCGGGATTCACGTGGGCGAACAGGCGTCTGGCATGGGTGGAGACAAAAAAGACCCCGGGAAATCGTTGATTTCCCGGGGTCTTTCGATTGCGTGCGCGAGGGGGGATTTGAACCCCCACGCCCTTTCGGACACTGGCACCTGAAGCCAGCGCGTCTGCCGTTCCGCCACTCGCGCGCAACTTCTTCCACTCGGATAGGGCCGGTTTCCCGGACCGCCAACCTCGTAAAAGCAGCGAGATCAAGCATAACGGACAATTGCGGGAAAACACCAATCGAGCCGTCCAGGTCCCGGGTCCCGGTGTATTTCCCGCCTATCAAGCCCTGTAGTCGAACGTCACGCTGGGCCCCGCGGGGGTGGCCCCGTCGGCGATGTTCGCGCACGTCAGAGCGCAGCCAGCGCTCATTTCGGCGGCCGCCCGGCGGCGTCCATTGAGGCCATTCCCAGACACGCCCAGTAGTATCTGATGTAGGAGTGTCCGCTGAGCGCGGGCTCGCAAAAGTTGGAAACCGAGTTCCGGAACGAGCGCTGCATTGCAGCCAACAGGAAAGGAGAAGGACCATGGGATTGCTGGACAAAGTCGAGCGCGGCATCGAAAAGGCCGTCCGCGGAGTCTTCTCCACCGGTTCTCGCGCCCAGGTTGAGCCTGTCGAGATCGCGAGCCGGCTCCGCACCGAGGTGGACAATAAGGCCATTACGATCGCCGCGGGACGCACCTTGGCCCCTAACGTTTTTGACGTGCTCCTTAGTAGCGACGACTTCCAGCGCGCCCAGGAATGGGGCACTCCGCTCGCGGAAGAACTGTGCGACGTCGTCATCAACCATGTCCGCAGCCAGGGCTACACCCTCCAGGGACCGGTTCGGATCAGTTTCCGCCGCGACGAAGAGCACCGCGCCGGGGATTTCGACATCACCTCGCGGACCGAGAAAAGCTCCGCCCCTTCGGCCCCTGCCCAGCCGGGAGCTCACGGCAGCGTACCGGCGGCCCCGACACGCCAGCCGGCACAGCTTCAACCCGTACTGGACATCGACGGTCAGCGCTACTCGCTGAACGCGCCTTCGATTGTCCTCGGACGGTCCTCGGAAGCAGACATCCTCATTGACGACACCGGCGTTTCGCGCCGCCACCTGGAAATCCGGACGGGGTCTGGCCCGGCCCAGGCGATCGATCTCGGCTCCACGAACGGCAGCTACGTCAACGGCCAAAAGATCGTGGGCAGTTCCGAACTTGCTGACGGCGCCACGATCATGATGGGACGGACCAAAATCATCTTCCGCCTTCTGCCCGCCAACACAGGCGGCCGCGCATGAGCGAACTGACCATCACGGCCCTGCGTTTCGGGTTCCTTATCCTCCTCTGGGTGCTGATCTTCAGCATTGTTTCTGCCATGCGGCGCGACCTGATGATCGGTCGCAAGGCGGCGGCCGGGGCCCCAACGGCACGCCAGGTGCGCAAGAATCCGGACCTCGCCGAGCCCGCGCCCGCCCCCGTCAAACAGCAGGCCCGCCAACTGGTGGTGACCGAGGGACCGCTCAAGGGCACCACTATCCCCCTAGCGGCGAGCCCCATTCTCCTTGGCCGGGCACAGGAAGCGACCCTCGTCCTGGAGGACGACTACGCCTCGGGCCGCCACGCCCGTCTGTTCCCGCAAGGCAGCCGCTGGTTCATCGAGGACTTGGGCTCCACCAATGGCACGTATCTGGCAGACCAGCAGCTGACCCGGGCCCTCCCGGTGGAGCTGGGCGTCCCCGTGAGAATCGGCAAGACGGTCATTGAATTGAGGCCGTAGCCATGGCTGCCCCCGATCGCCCCGCAGACAGGGCCGAAGGTAAAACTACGCCCCTGAAGCGGCCGCTCATCATGCGTTACGCCGCGCGTTCAGACGTCGGCCGCATCCGCGCCAAGAATGACGACTCCGCTTATGTGGGCCGGCACCTCGCCGTCGTTGCCGACGGCATGGGTGGCCATGCAGGCGGCGACGTCGCCTCCGCCGCGACCGTCCTGGACATGATCCACCTTGATCATGATGACTACGACGGCGACGCCGGCACTGTCCTCGCCGACGAAATCCAGACGGCCAACTCCCTGCTGTCCGAGCTGGTCCACATCAATCCCAAGCTCGCCGGGATGGGCACCACGGTCACGGCCCTCCTCCTGGCGGAGGGCAAGCTTCACTTCGCCCACATAGGCGACTCACGGGCCTACCGCCTGCGCGACGGTGAGTTCGAACAGGTCAGCATCGACCACACCTTTGTCCAGCGGCTGATCGACGAGGGCCGTCTGCGCCCGGAAGAGGCCGAGACGCATCCGCACAAAAACGTCCTGATGCGTGTGCTGGGGGACGTCGATGCCAGCCCGGAACTGGACCTCGACACCTTAGCTGTCCAGGCCGGGGAACGCTGGTTGCTGTGCTCGGACGGCCTGAACTACGTGGCCGGCCACGTCGTGGAACGCACGGTCCGGGAGACGAAAGATCTGGGCGAATGCGCCGATCTCCTGGTTGAACTGACGCTGGAGGCGGGCGCCCCGGACAACGTGACGGTGGTGGTGCTCGACATCGCCGAGCCGACTCGCGATGACGTCCGGACCGCCGCCGTCGACGTCGTGCCCGCGCCGGCCACCGGGACCTCGACGCCCGGCGCCGCAGCCGGAGCGCTGACCGGCAGCACCTTTGGTGCCGCGAAGCCTGCCGGCGAGTCCGGGAAAAAGGACGACGCCGGGCCCGCCGCGCAGGGCGCGGCCGGGGGTGGATCGGGCCGGCCGGCCACCGACCCTGCCCCTGCTGGGGCCTCGGCTGACGGCACGCCGGCCGCTGCCGCGCAGGAGGATGCCGGAAGCAAGGAACCAGAGACCACCACCGACCCGCACTTGGGCGAACACCTCTCGGCCGAAGTCCTGCGTGAAGAGCTTTCCATGCGCCCCCACGAACTCGTCGGGGCCGCCGCCGCAGCAGCGGAATCGGGGTCCATTCCGTCAATCGCCGGACGCACCGTGGCCCGGCGCGCGGCCACCGTCCTGACGCACAAGTCGGAACAGGACCGGGAGGACACCGACGACTTCAGGGCCACCGGACGGCCGCGGCGGTGGCTCACGGTGTCCATTGCCGCCGCGATCGTCGCGCTGCTGGGCATCGGACTGTGGCTTGGCTACGCCTGGACGCAGACGCGCTACTACATCGGCGAGCACGATCAGCATGTGGCCATCTTCAACGGCGTCTCCCAGCGCCTCGGGCCCATCCAGCTTTCCACCCTCGAAGCGGTGACCGATATCAAGATGTCCGACCTTCCCGAATTTTCGCAGCAGCGGGTGCTGCAGACAGTGCCGGCGCGCGATCTTTACGACGCGCAGCGGATCGTCAAAAATCTGGAACGCACCGGCACCACCGCCCCGGTGGATGAATGCCTCACCCCGTCCCCCACAGCGACGGCAGCCGGTGCCACCCCCGGTGCAACGGCCAAACCAAGCGCCACGGCCTCCGCAGGGACGGCCAAACCAAGCACCTCGGCCTCCGCAGGGACGGCCAAACCAAGCGCCACGGCCTCCGCAGGGACGGCCAAACCAAGCACCTCGGCCTCCGCAGGGACGGCCAAACCTTCACCCTCCGCCACCCCGACTACGAATTGCGAGGGGGACAAATGACACCCATCGACCCCGTGCCCAGGCCACGACGTAACGTGGAGCTGGTCCTCCTTGTCCTTGCCCTCGCGGTCGGTATTGGCGCCCAGGCCCTAGTGGGCGTGGACCGGCAAAAAGCGTTCGATACCGATTTCTGGTTCCAATCCAGCCTGCTGGCGGCAGCTGCGTTGGCATTTCACGTGGTTCTGCGGATCCGCGCAAAATATGCCGACCCGGTAATACTTCCGCTCGTGGTGGCCCTTAACGGGCTGGGTTTGGCCATGATCCACCGTCTGGACAGGGTGGGCGAGGACACCGGCAACAACCAGCTCCGCTGGACACTGGTTGCCATGGCGGTCGCGATTGCGGTCATCTGGTTCCTCAAGGACCACCGGATCCTGCGACGCTTCACCTACATTTCGCTGGCCGTCAGCGCCGTGCTCCTGATCCTGCCGCTGGTTCCCGGTATCTCGGCTGGGGAGGTCCTCGGCGCCAGCGTCTGGATCAAGATCGGCTCCATGACTTTCCAGCCCGGTGAAATTGCCAAGATCACGCTTGCCATCTTCTTTGCCGGGTACCTGTCCTCGAACCGTGACCTGATCCTGCTGGCAGGCCGGAAGATCGGCCCCGTGCAGTTCCCCCGGTTTAAGGACATGGGCCCCATGATCACCGCGTGGCTCGTGAGCATCGGCGTACTGGTCTTCCAGCGCGACCTCGGCTCCTCGATCCTGTTCTTCGGTCTGTTCCTGGTGATGATCTACGTCGCCACGAGCCGCATCAGCTGGGTGATCATCGGTCTGATTCTGATTGTGGTGGGCGGCTTCGTGGCAGCCCGCGTCTTTTCCCACGTCGCGCTGCGGATCGACGGCTGGATCAATGCCTTCACCGATGAGGTCTACGGACGGCAGTTCGGTGGCAGCCTCCAAATCGTCGAAGGCCTGTTTGGCATGGCCAACGGCGGTCTGGTGGGCACCGGCCTCGGCCAGGGCCGGCCCAACCTGGTCCCGTTTGCCAACAGTGACATGATCATCGCCTCCTTCGGTGAGGAACTCGGGCTGATCGGTGTCTTCGCGATCGTCCTGATGTACCTGCTGCTGTTCACGCGGGGCTTCCGCGCCGCACTGGGCACCCGCGACGCGTTCGGCAAGCTGCTCGCCACCGGGCTCTCCTTCGCGATCGCGCTGCAGTGCTTTGTGGTGATTGGCGGCGTCACGCGCCTCATCCCGCTGACCGGACTCACGACGCCGTTCCTCGCCGCCGGCGGGTCCTCACTCTTGGCGAACTGGATCATTGTGGGCTTGCTGCTCATGATTTCGCACACCGCGCGCGGTCCGGTGGATACGACACCGCTGCCGCCCGGCCAGGAACCGGGTATCCGCAAAAACTTCCCCGTGCTGCCCTCCAAACCGGCACCGGATCCCCGAACCAGTCCAGACGCACCCACCGAGGCGGTGAAACAGCTGTGAACCAGGCCATCCGCAATTCATGGATCGCCGCCATCGCGATGTTCGTGCTGGTCTTCGGTGCGCTCAGTTACGTGCAAGTGGTTGGCGCAGACGAGCTCAAAGCCAATGCCTGGAACAGGCGCGCCATCTTGCAGAACTACTGCAACGACCGCGGCGCAATCATTGTCGGCGGCACCCCGGTGGCGGAGTCTGTTCCTGCCACGGAGAGCTGCAAATTCCAGCGGACCTACTCCCAGCCCGAGCTCTATGCGGGCATCACCGGATACTTCTCCAAAAACTACGGCCTCACCGGGCTTGAGAAGTCGATGAACGACGAACTGGCAGGCAGCTCGGACCAGCAGTTCCTCGACCGGGTGGGCCAATTGTTCCTCGGCAACCAGCCCAAGGGCGCGTCCGTAGAGCTGACCCTGGACCCCAAGATCCAAAAGCTGGCCTACGACCTCATCCCCGACGGCCAGCGCGGTTCGATCGTGGTCACCAACCCGAAGACCGGCGCGATCCTGGCCATGGTCTCCAAACCGTCCTATGACCCCAACCTGATTGCCACCCAGGATCCGGCTGCCGAACAGGCCAATTACACCGAACTGAACAAGGTTCCCGGAATTAACCTGAACCAGAACGTCAGCGGCCCCACTGGCGCCCTGCTGGCGCCTGGATCGGTCTTCAAACTCATTGACACGGCCGCGGCGCTGAACTCGGGCAAGTACAACAAGGACAGCGTCCTGCCCAACCCGGCGGAGATGTCATTCCCCGGCATCGATTACAAGCTCCCCAACTACGCGGGCGGCAACTGCTATACCCGCACCACGGCGTCGTTCGCGTTTTCCCTGCAACAGTCCTGCAACACGCCCTTCGCCAGCATCGCCACGGACCTGGGGCAGAAGGCCATTGGGGACCAGGCAGAGAAGTTCGGCTTCGGACAGGACTTCGGCGACCAGCTGAAGCTGGACCACGCGGCGAGCTTCTTCCCGAGCGAACCGCTGGACGACGCCGGGCTGGCGCAGTCCTCGATTGGCCAGCGCGACGTCCGGGCCACTCCGCTCCAGATCAACACGATGACGGCGGCAATCGCCAACGACGGAGTGCAGATGCAGCCGAACCTGATCAAGGCGGTGCGCGCCCCTGACCTGCGGGCGATCAGCGAACCGAAACCCCAGGCTCTGCGCACCGCCACGACCCCGGAGATCGCGCGGCAGATCAACGAGTGGATGGTCAGCGTCGTCGACGACGGCATCGCCAGCAGGGCCGCCGTGCCCGGTGTCCCGGTAGCCGGCAAGACCGGTACCGCGGAACTCGGCAACGGCCTGAACAACTCATGGTTTACCGGGTTTGCCCCGGCAAATGACCCGCAAGTGGCTGTCACCATCGTCATGGAAGGCGTAGATATCACCACTGGCGCAAACCTAACCAGTCCGAACGCGAAGAAGATTTTTGAGGCGGTGTTGAATAAGTGAGGCCTACTTCGGGAATCACCCTCGGCGGCAGATTCCAGCTGACCACGCGCATTGCGATCGGCGGCATGGGAGAAGTCTGGAAAGCCAAAGACCTGATCCTTGGCCGCATTGTCGCCATCAAGGTGCTCAAGGAGGAATACACGGGTGATCCCGGATTTCTTCAGCGCTTCCGCGCCGAGGCCCGCCATACCGCCCTCCTGAACCACGTGGGCATCGCCAACGTCTTCGATTACGGCGAGGAGGAGGGCTCGGCCTACCTGGTCATGGAACTGGTCCCTGGCCAGCCGCTGAGCAGCATTATCGAGCACGAACAGGTGCTTTCCCCGGACCGCACCCTTTCGATGATGGCGCAGACGGCGCGTGCCCTGGCCGTCGCCCACGCGCAGGGCCTGGTGCACCGCGACATCAAGCCGGGGAACCTGCTCATCACCCCGGACGGCCGCGTCAAGGTCACCGACTTCGGCATCGCACGCCTGGCCGACCAGGTTCCGCTGACCCAGACCGGCCAGGTGATGGGAACCGCCCAGTATCTGGCACCGGAACAGGCCACGGGGCAGACAGCCACCGGTGCCTCGGACATCTACTCTCTTGGCGTGATCGGCTACGAGTGCCTCACGGGCCACCGGCCGTTCTCCGGGGAATCCCAGATCGCCATCGCGCTGGCCCAGGTCAACGATGCGCCGCCGCCGCTGCCGGACACGCTGCCCCGGCCGGTCCGCGCCCTGCTGATGTCCATGCTGGCAAAGGATCCGAAGAACCGCCCGGCCGACGCCATCAAGCTGTCCGAGGCAGCCGAGGCCATCCGCAACGGTGATATCGCCGCCGCGCACGCGGCCGTGCCGGGCATGCTGCTTTTCGAGGCAGCCACGGGCCCCATCACGGCCCCCGTCGACGTCCCCACGGCGGCCACCAGCGTCATTGGCTCCAGCGCAGCGGAGGCCAAATCGACGTCCGCAACGTCCGCGCTGCCCGTCGTTGGCGCAGCCGGCGCCGGCGCCGCGGCCGGCCTGGCCGCCGGTGCGGCCGCCGCCAGCGGCTACGGTGCCCGCAACGCGCTCAACCGCGCCGATGCCCTGGCCGCCGAGCGGACCTGGGTGCAGGAAGAAGAGGACGAAGACTACGACGAACCGGAGGAGGAGCCGAAGCGCCGCGGACGTAGCCCGTGGACCTGGCCGCTCATTGCGCTGATCTTGCTGGTGGTGTTCGTCCTGGCCGGCGTGGTCTTGAGCCAGGCCGGCAATATCTTCCCCTCGCAGGCGCCGGCAACCACCGGTGCCACGTCCAGCATCGCAAAGCCCAGCAGTGCCACCCCCTCGGCGCCGTCCGCGACCCCCTCAGAGACCCCCACCCCCACCGCCAGCTCAGCGACACCCACGCAGTCCACTCCGGCAGCCATCAACCTGATTCCGGATGCCTATCTGGGGCGGCCATACAACGACGTCCGCAACGAACTGATTGGCAAGGGGCTGCAAGTCACCGGCGCCGAGGTTGTCAACGACGCGACGCCGGGCACGGTCACCAACATTGATCCCTCCGGTGCGGTCCAGCCCGGGGACACCATCACCGTCAGTTACTCCAAGGGACCGGAAATGGTTTCCGTCCCGTCCATCAAGGCAGGCGCAAGCGAGGCTAAGGTCCAGCAGGCCATCCAGGACGCCGGGCTGCGGTGGGCCAAGGGGGCCGACGTCAGTCCCACGGACAAGAACGAAGATCCGGGCACTTTCGTGAGCTCGTCGCCTCCTTCCGGGTCCAAGGTGACGGCCGGCAGCGTCGTGACCTACCACCTGGCCGAAGCCGCCGCCTCAACACCGTCACCTACCAAGTCCGGACCCTAAACAATCATGAGCAATACACCCCGCACTCCGTCGCACAGGGAGGAACGCCCGGCGAACACGCAGCGCGTCCTCAGCGGGCGCTATGAGCTGGGTGAGCTGATCGGCCGTGGCGGCATGGCGGATGTTTTCCGCGGCGTCGATACCCGGCTGGGACGCACCGTGGCCGTCAAGCTGCTCCGCCCCGACCTGGCCAGAGATCCACAGTTCCAGGCCCGGTTCAAACGCGAGGCCCAGGCGGTCGCGGCACTCAACCACCCTTCGATTGTGGCTGTCTTCGACACCGGGGACCACGCGGTCCCCGGTGACCACAATGACAGCGTCCGGGTGCCCTACATCGTGATGGAATTCGTTTCCGGCAAGACGATCCGCGACATGGTGCGGGCCAAGGATGTCACCATCGATCAGGCGATCGACTTCACCCTCGGTGTGCTGTCTGCGCTCGATTACAGTCACAAGGCCGGAATCGTGCACCGCGATATCAAGCCCGCCAACGTGATGTTTTGCCCGGATTCGAACAGCGTCAAGGTCATGGACTTCGGGATCGCCCGCGCCATGGCGGACTCGTCGGCCACCATGACGCAGACGCAGGCCGTCGTGGGCACAGCCCAGTACCTGTCCCCCGAACAGGCACGGGGCGAAACCGTCGACGCGCGGAGCGATCTCTACTCCGCAGGTTGCCTTCTCTATGAAATGCTGGCCGGCCGGCCGCCGTTCATCGGCGACAGTCCCGTCTCCGTGGCCTACCAGCACGTTCGGGAGATCCCCGAGCCCGCCAGCAGCCTGAACCCCGATGTCTCCGAGGCGCTGGACAGCGTGTTAATGAAGGCCCTGCAAAAGAACCGCGCGGACCGTTTCCAGGACGCGGCCGCATTCCGCCGTGCCCTCCGGGCCGCACGCAGTGGCGTTCCAGTGATGGCACCGGCCGCCAGCGAGGCCCCCACCGACCCCACCAACGCCGTTCCCCGGCATGACCCCTTGGCGCCCACAGCAGCGTTCTCCCTGACCGGGGCCAAGTTCCTCGACGATTCGCCCGGCGGCCGGCTCCGGCCCGCCGAGGAAACGCCCGACGACGAGCAGTTGCTGCCGCCTGCAGGCACCGAACTCTATGGCACGGCGGACACCGGCAGCCTGCCCCTGGCGCTGCCGGTCGAACGCGAGCACTCTCCACGCCAGAAGTCGCGCCGCCGTACCTGGATCGCGACGCTCGTGGTCCTCACGCTGCTGGTACTGGCCGGGGGCGGATTGTGGCTGTACAACATTATGAATCAGGCCCCGCCGCAGGCAACCAAGGTCTTGGTTCCCACGGTGACGTCCCTGACGGAATCAGAAGCCCTGCAGAGGCTGTACAACGCCGGCTTCAAGCCACAGCTTCAACGGCTGCAGCACGAGAGCATCCCCAAGGGCACCGCCATTGGCACCGTGCCGGCATCGGGAAGTTCCATGGACGCCAACTCGGACATCGTCCTCAACATTTCCGAAGGACCCAGCGCCATCACCATCCCCACGGACCTGCCCGGCCGGACGGAGGCGGCGGCACGCGATCTCCTGCACCAGACAGGACTGACGGGTTCCCTCACCACGAAGATGTCCAACAACCCCACGGTCCCGGTCGGCATCGTCATCACCACGAACCCGGCCCCGGGCCAAATCGTGGCCGTCGCGGGCGCCGTCGAAATCGTCGTCTCCACCGGGAAGGTGGCTGTGCCGCAGCTGATCGGGCTCCCGCGGGCGGAGGCGGAGGCGAAACTGACGGCGCAGGGCCTGAAGCTCAACGTCACCGAAGTGGAGAATTCCCAGGTGGCCCCGGGAAAGGTGACAGGCCAGTCCGATGCCGCGGATTCGCTCGTGGAACAGGGCAAGACCATCGCCGTGACCGTGGCGAAGGCACCAGCGCCGCCCCCGGCACCGACGCCCACGCCCACGCCGACTCCCACCAAGACCACGTCCAAGGAGGACGCGGTCCTGGAAGGACTGTTCCCCTAGGCCGGTCGGGTCAGTGCTTGATGAGCGGGCTCAGGTCCGCTGCCCGTTCAGCGGCGCCGGCCATGCCCAGCGACTCAAGCCAGTTGCCCAGCATTTGGTAGCCGCCTTCGGTCAGGACAGATTCCGGGTGGAACTGGACACCGCACAGCGGTGCGGTGCGGTGCTGCAGGCCCATCACAACGCCCGTGCCCGTTTCCGCGGTGATCTCCAGGACAGCCGGGATGCTCTCGCGGACGGCGGCCAGCGAATGGTAACGGGTGGCCGTGAGCGGGGAGGGCAGCCCGGCAAACACGCTGGTTCCGTGGTGTTCGACGAGGGAGGTCTTGCCGTGCATCAGCTCGGGAGCGTGCGTCACTGTTCCGCCGTAGGCCTCCGCCAGCGCCTGGTGGCCCAGGCACACACCCAGCATGGGCTTGTCATGGCCGCCGCACCATTTGATCAGCTCAATGCAGACACCGGCCCCGGCGGGATTCCCCGGCCCGGGAGAGATGAGGACACCGTCCCGTGCCTCGGCCATTTCAATCGCCTCGGCGAGCGTGACGTCGTCGTTGCGGACCACGGTGGTCTCGGCACCGAGTTCCTGGAGATAGCCGACCAGGGTGTAGACAAAGCTGTCGTAGTTGTCTACGACCAGGATCTTGGTTGTACTCATGGGTGCTTTGCTGAACCAATCGTTGAGTCTGTTAACTGGGTAAATTGTGCCAACCAGGGAAAAAGGAACTGAACCATCAATACCAGTGCTCCGGCCGCCAGCACCAGCGCAGTCGCAATCCTGAGCCACAAGGGACCGGGAAGGTGGCGGAAAAGCCAGCCATACATCCGTCAGCCTTCCCTGGCCGCGCGGACCGCCTGCGCAATTTCAGCCGGCGGGCCCGCGGAAACAGGTTGCCACCGCGCCAGCAGTGCGTAGGCCACAAAGCGTTCCTGGGAACCGAACCGCGGGTTGCAGCTCGTCAGGGTCAGGTAGCTATCCGTCGGCGCGGCGCCCGGCCGCGTCGGCACCGGCAACAGTACATCGGTCCGCGAGGGGAGGACTGTCTGGCTGTTCCGGAACACGTAGACATAGTAGCCCTCGCGGGTCTGAACGTAGATCCGGTCCCCGGGCACCAAGGCGTCGATATGGTCCAGGACTGCCCCGTGGGTCTGCCGGTGGCCGGCCACGGCGAAGTTTCCCGCGGCCCCCGGCATTGCCGTGCCCTGGTAGTGCCCGATGCCCAGGGTGTCCAAGACCGCCGGCGTGGTTCCCTGAACGATGGGACGCGTGTATCCGGAGCCGAACCGGGGGACATACAGAATGCCGATTGTCGCGCCCTCTGCCGGCTCGGGGGCAGCACCGGGCTTGGGCACCACGGCGGCCCCGGGGGCAGTGGCCGCCGGGCCGTTGCCGTCTAACGTCCCGCGGGCAAAGTCCTTCACGACGTCGCGCTGCCGGGCATCGGAGGCCACATTCGTCCAGCACAACTGCCACGCCACAAAGAGCAGGAGAATGACGCCGACACTTATGAGCAGCTCGCCCGCGATCCGGACGCCGCGCAGGAGCGGACTGCGGCGGCTGCGGGCCGCCGGGCCGGATCCCTGCTCCAAGTGCAGCACGGCGGGTTCTCCTTCAGGCGATTGCGGAGTCCACGGTGTGTCCGGAACTACAGCTAGAATTGGCTCCGATAAAAGAATTCAAACCTGACCAAGAGCGCTTTGGCCGGCGGGGCTCACTTCCTGCAGGATATCAAGCCACGTTGCCGCTCTTGTTCCAGCCCGCCAAGGAGGATCAGTGCCCGAGTCGAAGCCGCGTAAAAGGACTGCCCATGTGCCCCCGCAGACTTCTGCTGCGGAGGCCTACAAGCCCAATCCGGTCTGGTTCAAGCCCGTCATGTTTGGCCTGATGATCATTGGCCTGCTGTGGATCATCACGTTCTACATCACCGAGGGCGCCTTCCCCGTTCAGGCTTGGGCCTCGTGGAACATCGTCGCCGGATTCGGAATCGCGATCATCGGCTTCCTGATGACCACGCGCTGGCGTTCCTGAACAAGGCCCCGCGGCGCAATTTCCCTGACGGGCCGGTACACACAGTGTGCCGGCCCGCCGTCGTTAAACCCCGACACCAATCCCGGCCCCAGCGAAGGAATCCAGATGACCCCGGCAGTAAGCGGCTCAACCATTGGCGACGACGGACTGGCGCGGCCGGCGTGGGCGTCGGTGGATCCCATGCTCCGCGAGTACTACGACAACGAGTGGGGCATGCCGGTCCGGGATGAGCAGGGCCTTTACGAACGGATCAGCCTCGAGGGGTTTCAGGCGGGGCTGTCCTGGGCCACGATTCTGCGCAAGCGTCCTGCTTTCCGCGCGGCGTTCAAGGACTTCGACCCGGAACTCGTGGCCCTGTTCACGGACGCCGATGTGGAGCGGCTCATGCTGGACGCCGGGATCGTCCGGAACCGGCTAAAGATCCTGGCAACCATCACCAATGCACGGGCTACTCTGGCGCTGAGGGACGACGGCGGCCTGGTCGACTTCGTGTGGGGGTTCCAGCCTACTGCCACCCCCCGGCCCAGCTCCCTCGACCAGGTCCCCACCACCTCGGCCGAGTCCATTGCGCTCTCGAAGGCTCTGCGCAAGAAGGGCTTCGCCTTCGTCGGGCCCACCACGATGTTCGCGCTCATGGAGGCTATCGGAATGGTGGACACCCATCTGCTGGACAGCCACCGGCGCGGAACGTCGGGCGTCTGGCCGCACTGACGGCCGGGTTGGATGGGCGACCCGACTTTATCCACAGCTGTGTACAAGTCTGGGGAAACTTATCCACATTGTTCATAAGTTCCCGGGTCCTCGCGCGTATCGGCTCGGCTTAAAGGCCACAGCCGGGCCCCGTGCGGATGGTGAGATTCCCGGCGGGAGTCGAATTACAGGGTTGTAAGTTATTAACAGTGTGGATTGCCTGTGGAGAAGTACGGCAGGCCATCAACTGGGCCCAGGCAGAACTCGCGTGGTGCTGCGTCGTCCTCCTTTGGCGGCCCGGTCCCCGACTGAAGCCGCCCGCCCGGGCCGGCAAGGCAACGGATGAGTTATCCACTTAATAACACCCCGCTACCCACAAGTTATCCACAGCTGGGGATAACAGGGAGAGATTGCGGGCCGCGACCCCGCTGTGGGGCCATGAGCCGGGTTAGTTCCCCCGGAGACTCCAACCATCAAGTTATTAACACTGTGAATAACCCTGTTGAAACACACAGCGGCTGTCCCCAGCGGCCGTCCCAGGACCGTACATACCTATGGGCGGCCCCTGTGGCGCTCCCATCCGGCCAGCAGCAGGCATGCCATGGAGCAGGGGCAGTGCGACGTAGACGCCGCGACACTTGCCGCGACGAAGACAGGGCAAGACGGGGTTCCGGCCGGCGGAAGGCGCGGGCTCGCGGAGCAAAGTTGTCCACTTACTCACAGGGCAGCCCACAGAAGTTATCCACAGGTGTGGAGATCAGGCCGGCCGCAGCACTTGACCACGGCAAAATCGCCAGCCCGGGCGGTCAGACCCGGGTGGCCACCGTGAACTACACGGTTGTAAGTTATTAACAATGTGGATAACCCTTGTGGAAAACTTTTCGGGCCGCCCCTGTGAATTCGGGCGTGGGAATGAATGCCGGCGATGGGCTCGGCCCGGGACCGCGCGCTTAGGTCCCCACCTCTGGGAAGCGAGGAGGGGACCTAAGGGGAGAGTGAACGGCGGGGCGGACACCAAAAAACTAGATTGCTAAATCGGGCCGGGACACCGGCAGGCGCAGGCTAAGGAGCGGACTAGGCGCTGGCGCCGGCCATCCGGACGACGGACACGACGATCACAAGGGCAAGGACCCCGGCAAGGCCGATGGCCTGCAGGAGGGTCTGCCGGGGGCCGCGGGGGGTATAGGCAATGACTGCAGCGCTCAGGGCACCGGTGACGAGGCCGCCGAGATGGGCCTGCCAGGCAATCTGGGGCACCATGAAGCCGATGACGCCGTTGATGGCGATCAGGACAATGAGTTGGCGGACTTCCCCGCCGCGCTGCCGCTGGACCACCAGCAGCGCGCCAAACAAACCGAAGATAGCGCCGGAGGCGCCCACGAGACCCACGGGGCCATTCACGGGGTACACCGGGGTCAGCAGGAGGAACCCGACCGAGCCGCCGACGGCCGAGAGCAGGTAGATGGCCAAGAAGCGTGCATAGCCAAGGAGCGGCTCAAGGATCTGGCCGAAAATCCACAACGTATACATGTTCAGGACGATGTGGAGCAGGAATCCCTGCGAGTGCAGGAACGCCGAGGTGAGCAGCCGCCACGGTTCAACGTCGGTCAGGGCGGGAGCGTACGCCAGTTGCTGATAGATCCCGTCGTTGGGAACTATCCACTGCAGTGCATAGACAAGGGCGCACAGCCCGATGATCACGTAAGTGACCACGGGTTTGCCGGCGGTCACGGCGCCGCCGTAGACGGTCCGGGCTGTCGGCGTCGTGCGTTTGGTTTCGTTAACACAATCAACGCATTGGAATCCGACGGCGGCCGCCCGCTGGCAGTCGGGGCACGCAGGGCGCCCGCACCGCTGGCAGCGCACATAGGCGGGCCGGTCCGGGTGCCTGGGGCATACCGGGACCTCTGCGGACGGCTCTGCCGCCGGAACTCCGTAGCTCATGGTGTGGGGTTAGAGCTGTTCGATATCAATGCTGTTGATGGTGACGTCCTCGACAGGGCGGTCGCCCATGCCGGTGCGGACGCCTTCGATCGCGTCGACGACCTTCTTGGAGTCCTCATCGGCAACTTCACCGAAGATGCTGTGCTTGCCCTGCAGCCAGCCGGTGGGGATGGTGGTGATGAAGAACTGCGAACCGTTGGTGCCGCGCCCCATCTGGACCCCGGCGTTGGCCATGGCCAGCTTGTACGGCTCGTTGAAAGTCAGTTCCGGGTGGATTTCATCGTCGAACTTGTAGCCCGGTCCACCGGTGCCGCGGCCCAGGGGATCTCCGGCCTGGATCATGAAGTCCTTGATGATGCGGTGGAAGATGGTGCCGTTGTAGAGCGGCGTGCCGGTCTTGTCCTCGCCCGTTTCCGGATGGGTCCAGGCCTTCTCACCGGTGGCCAGCCCGACGAAGTTGTCGACGGTCTTCGGCGCGTGGTTGCCATAGAGGTTGACGACGATGTCGCCGAGGCTCGTGTGGATAGTGGCTTTTGCGGTTGCGTTGGCAGTCATGGGGCCTATTCTTCCATGACGGCTCCGCCCACGTAGGGCCGCACAGTCAGTTCCGCGCTGGGTGAAATCCACTGGAAATCGGTCTGAAGAATAGCCGGTGCGTTCCTAGACACGTAGGCTAACAGCAGAACCGTCACATTAATCGGGAGGTAGTTGTGAAGAAAACGGATCGTATTGCCCGTGACCTGGAGCAGTCAGTCAGCACCGGAGTAGACAGCGCCAAGGATTGGGCGGCACCGCGGGTTGAGGCTGCCGTGAACTGGGCTGTTCCCCGCCTGCAGCATGGGCTGGATACAGCCTCTCCCAAAATCCAGGAGGGGCTCAAGTCGGCGGCCCACAATCTGGCCGGCGGCGTTGCCACCGTCACCCCGCGCCTCCAGGATGGCTTGGCCCAGCTTGCGCCGAAGATCCACGACGCAGCGGAAAGCGCGACTCCGCGACTGCACGAGGCTGTAGACAAGGCGGCACCGGTGATCCTCAACGCACGGGACCGGGTGGTAGTCGAGTACCTGCCCAGGCTTTCCGACCAGATCGGACAGGCTTCCGTGGCCGTCCACCGCACGCTGGAAAACGCTCCGGCCCACGTGGACGCCGTCGCACAGAAGCTTGTAGATTCCGGCGTGGTCCACGGCGTCCAGGCACAGGCCCAGACTGCCAAGGGACATGCCAAGAAGGCCGGAAAGAACATCAAAGCGGCCGCCACCGAAGCTAGCAAGACGGCCAATGCGAAGCTCGCCAAGCAGCAGAAATCCAAGCACCGCGGCCTGCTGATCTTCGGCATCATCGCTGCCGCAGTCGCCGCCGGTGCCGCAGCCTGGAAGGCTTCCCGGCCTGTAGAGGACCCCTGGAAGGTACCGACGCCGGTGACGCCTGCCCCTGCCGCCCCTGCCAGCGAAACGCTGAAGGACGCCGCCGACAAGGCAGGCTCCGCGGCTGTTGCGGCAGCGGACACTGCCGCCGAGGCATCGGCCAAGGCTTCCGATTCCGTAGCTGCCGCGGCGGACAAGGCGTCAGAAGCGGCCAAGGACACTGCCGACGACACCGCGAAGACTGCCGCCAAGGTTGCCACCGATGCCAAGACGGCCGTCCGCAACATTGCGGCCAACCTGAATAACGGGGCAAACAAGCCGGGCCAGTAGCTCCGGCTGGCACAGGCCGGCTGAGCCGCGACCCTGCCAAGGGCCGCCCGGCAGCCGGCAGGTGTCCTGCATTTTCCCAGGGAGGGATTCCGCTACGGCGGGATCCCTCCCTTTGTTTTAAACGATAGGTTTCACGCGGCTGCTTTTGCACGGAGCGTGGAGGCTCGTCGCGGTCTCCCTTCAAAGTGCAGGCTAGATGCTAAATTTGTGGTGATGTCACCCCATAGATCACCTCAGGATGCCTTGCTTACTGCTCCGCCACCGGCTGTATCTATTGTGATCCCGGCGTACAACGAGGAAAGTGTCATCCGGCAGTGTCTGATCGCCGCGGTATATCAGTCTGTGCCTGCCCACGAAATCATTGTGGTGGACAACCTGTCCAAGGACCGCACGGCGGAAATCGTGCGGCAGATGCAGCTGGAGTACCCGGAGAGTCCCATCGTCCTGCTCAGCCAAAACCGCGATCAGGGACTTATCCCCACCCGTAATTTTGGCCTGGACCACGCCACGGGCGACATCCTCGGCCGGATCGACGCCGATTCCGTCCTGGAACCGGATTGGGTAGAGCAGGTACAGAACGCCTTCGGTGACGAGTCTGTGCACGCCGCGACCGGGCCGGTGGTCTACTACGACATGCCCATGCGCCGGTTTGGGCTCAAGGCGGACGACAAAATGCGTCAGCTAATGCTCAGACTTGCCAAGCACCAGTATCACTTTCTCTTCGGCTCCAACATGGCGCTTCGCCGCTCGGCCTGGGAAACCATCCGTGCAGAAGCCTGCCTGGACGAGCAGGACGAGATGCACGAGGACATCGATCTTTCGCTGCACCTGGCCGACCACGAACTCCGGATCCAGTACTGGCCGCAGATGATCTCGGGCATGTCGGCCCGGCGGCTCGAGGACTCCCCGCGGGATTACCGCTACTACGTGACGCGCTTTGACCGAACCTACAAGGCCCACAACGTCAAGAAGATGGCACTGAAGGCACCCATGGTGGTCTTCTTCTCGGTCTATTTCCCGGCAAAATTGCTCCGCGCCATTCACACGGTGAACGCACCCCAGCCAGCCCGCCGCGGCGGCCAATAGCCCGCCCCACCACCACGGCCACGAGGCGCCGCCAAAAATTCGCGGCCCAGCCGGCCTAGTCCGTGCCGAGCTCCGCCAGCCGCTCCGGACCGGGCCCCTCTGCAGTGTGCCCCTCGGCCATGCTCCGGGCGGAGCGTGAGCCGCGCTGTCCAAGGACCACGACGGCGAGCCCCACCAGGATCATGGCCAGTCCGGCATAGGTCCCGGCCGGGAGCGTCTCGCCCAGGAAGGCCGCAGCCAAAAGCGCCGCTCCGGGGATTTCCAGCAGGATAATCATGGACACCAGCAGCGGGCTCATGGTTGCCAGCAGATAGTTGAACGCGGTGTGCCCCACCAGCTGTGCGCACACGGTGATCGCGAGGATCCCCAGCCAACCGGTGGCTTCGAACCCGGCCAGCGGCTGCCCAGCCAACAGGGCCATCCCCGCCACAATCGCGGCGCACATGCCGTAGCACAGGGTCGTGTAGACCCCGGTGCCCAGGCTCTGCCGCGCCTTGCCTCCGGCGAGCGTGTAGATGCCCGCGAGGGCGCCGCCTGCCACGGCCAGGAGATCGCCTACGAGAGCTCCGGGTGAGGTGCCCATATCAAAACCGGTGATCGCCACGACACCGCCGAAGGCGAGCCCCAGCCCTACCAACACCGGCCAGCGGTGCCGGACTCCCCGGAAGAGTTGGAAGATCGCGATCCAGCCTGACTGAAGACACACCAGCGCCGTCGCCGCCGCGACTGAGGTCAGCTGCAGGGAGGTAATGAAGCACGCGAAGTGCAGGGCCAGGGCCACCGCGGCGGCGAGCGACCAGCGGAACTCTGCTCCGGTCACCCGTGCGAACTGACGGGGGTTGCGGACCACAACGGGACCGGCCATCACCACTGCTCCGATGGCGTTACGCCAGAAAGCGATGGCCAGGGCACTGACCGACGTGGCGCCCAACGTGGCGGCAATGAGCGGCCCGGACGAGGCCACGCCGAGTACCCCCACGGCTGCAAGTAAGAAGTTCACGTTCCAACCCTAGTGGGGCGGACCTCCGTGTCCCTTACAGCCGCTACGCCTTGACCGGTACATACGCCAGTGCCACCCTTAAGTCGCGGTCTCACATCCCGGTCTCGCCATCATCGAAGAAGGAGACCATCATGGCGTCAATGATCCGCAAGAGCCTGGACAATCCCGAAGAATCACGTCCTGTTGCCCAGGGGATGGGCCGGGTGGACCTCGTCAACCTGGACTCCGGCCCGGTCGGACGGGCCACATTCCTCCCGGGCTGGAAATGGTCAGATCACGTCAAGCCGATCGCCAAAACTGACAGCTGCATGGCCAGCCATATCGGCTACACGATTTCAGGACGCATCAAAGTCGTCATGGATGACGGCGAAGAACTCGAATTCGGCCCCGGCGACTTCGGCGTCATCCCGCCGGGGCATGATGCCTGGGTACTCGGCGACGAGCCTTATGTGTTCATCGACTGGCAAGGCATGGCTGATTACGCCAAACCGGAGGAGTGATTGCGAAAAGGGCATGAAAAAAGCCCCGGACCGCGTTTCCGCGGTCCAGGGCTTTTCCTATGGTGGAGGCACGGGGACTCGAACCCCGAACCCCCTGCTTGCAAAGCAGGTGCGCTACCAATTGCGCCATGCCCCCATAAGAAGCAACCCGACAATCATACCCTAGGTCCGGCGAGCTGATTTCCAGCGTCCATTCCCAGTTTCCGGGCTAGTCAACCGTATCGGTTGAATTGCTCCAGATCACTTTCCGGGCTTCGGATTCCTGCACTTTCCTGTAGAGGAGAACGCCTGCGACCGTGGCTGCGATAACCAGCAACTTCTTCACATGCACTCCGTTCCGGTTCAGTCATCGACGAACCTTCACTAACCTCTATCAGAACCAGTACTGGTTCCGTGGGCGTACCAGGACTTGAACCTGGGACCTCTTCGTTATCAGCGAAGCGCTCTAACCGCCTGAGCTATACGCCCCGATGCCTCATCGGGCCGAGATATGACTGTACAGCACATCCCGGCCCGATCTCAAATCGAGGCTTTTTCCCGCGGTATTCCGCGGAAAAGTGCGGGATTTAGTCGTCCGTGAGGGTCACGCCGATACCGCCCACGAGCGTCGCCGCAATGTTGTACAGCACCGCCGAAAGCATCGACAGGGCCGTCAGCAGCACCACGTTGATCACGGCGATGATGGTCGCGAACGAGGCCACCTGCCCGAGCGACGCCACCTTCTTCAATTCAAAGCCGCCGCCTTCGGAACCGGCGAGGGTCCCTAGCAGGCTGTCCACCTGGTCAAAGATCCCAGTCAGATCCAAAACGGTCCAAAGCACGATGGCCGCCACGACCGTGACGATTCCCAGCGCCACGGAGAGCAGGAAGGCCATCTTCAGCACGGACCAGGGGTCCACCTTGCTGACCAGGAGCCTGGCACGGCGCACCTTGGCCTTGGGAGCCGGCTTGATCAGCCCGGCTGTGCCCTGCCCGCCGGACTGGGCTGGGCGCTGTCCCGGGACCGTTGGGCGCTGTCCGGGTGCGGGTGGACGCTGTCCCGTTCCTGCGGCCGCGCCGGACACGCCAGGGCGCTGCTGCGGACGCGAGGGGGCTCCCCCTACGCGCGGTGCGGCTGCGGGTTGCCGCACGCCGCTGCTGGGCTTGGGATATGAGTCGGAATTACTCACTCGTTACCTCCGGTGTTGTCTTCGTCCAGCTCGGCATTGCCTGATGACTCATCTGACTCCGGGGCCGGTACTGATTCTGCCGTTGCGGAGTTGTCATGCAATCCGCCATTTTCAGCCAACGTTACGTCATCCGGCGCGGAAGCCCGATTTTCGGCGTCGTCACTTGTATCTTCACCTGTGTTGTCGCCTTCGGCTGGTTCCTCGCTTTCCAGCCCGCGTTCACTGTTGCGTGCAACGGCGATGATGCGGTCGTTCTTATCCGGCTTGGCAAAGATCACACCCATGGTGTCGCGGCCCTTGGCCGGCACGCCGGTGACCGAGGAGCGGACTACCTTGCCGCCCTCCATGACCACCAGGACTTCATCCTCTTCTTGGACGATCAGGGCACCGACTAGGTGCCCGCGCTCCTCCTGGTACTTGCCGACCTTGATGCCGAGGCCGCCGCGGCCCTGGAGCCGGTATTCCTCCACTGCCGTCCGCTTGGCGAAGCCGCCCTCGGTGACGATGAAGACGTATGAGCCGTCCTTGACGACGTCGGCCGCGAGCAGTTCGTCGTCTTCGCGGAACTTCATGCCGGTCACACCGGAGGTGGCGCGGCCCATCGGGCGCAGCGCATCGTCCGTCGCGGTGAAGCGGACGGACTGTCCCTTGCGGGAGACGAGCATGAGGTCGTCGGTTTCGGAGACCAGCTGGGCCGAGACGAGCTCGTCGCCGTCCCGCAGGTTGATCGCGATCACGCCGGCGGACCGGTTGGTGTCGTAATCTTCCAGACGGGTCTTCTTGACCAGGCCGCGCTTGGTGGCAAGTACCAGGTACGGGGCGTGCTGATAGTCGCGAAGGTCCAGCACTTGGGCGATGTGCTCATCCGGCTGGAAGGCCAACAGGTTGGCCACGTGCTGACCCTTGGCGTCGCGTCCGGCTTCGGCGAGCTCGTAGGCCTTCGCCCGGTAGACCCGGCCCAGGTTGGTGAAGAACAGCAGCCAGTGGTGCGTGGTGGTGACGAAGAAGTGCTCCACGACGTCGTCCCCGCGCAGCTGGGCGCCCTTGATGCCCTTGCCGCCGCGCTGCTGGGAGCGGTAGTTGTCGCTGCGGGTGCGCTTGACGTAGCCGCCGCGGGTAATGGTGACCACCATTTCCTCTTCGGGGATCAGGTCCTCCATCGACATGTCGCCGTCGAAGCCCATGAGCACCTTGGTGCGGCGGTCGTCGCCGTGCTTGGCCACGATTTCGGCCAGTTCCGCGCTGATGATCTCCCGCTGGCGCTCTTCGGAGGCCAGGATCGAGTTGTACTCGGCGATCAGGGCCTCGAGTTCGGCATGGCGGTCCTGGATCTTCTGGCGCTCCAGGGCGGCGAGCCGGCGCAGCTGCATGTCCAGGATGGCCGTGGCCTGCAGCTCGTCGATGGCGAGCAGTTCCATCAGCCCGTCGCGCGCGGCCTGCGTGGTGGTGGACGCACGGATCAGGGCGATGACCTCATCGAGCGCATCCAGCGCCTTGAGAAGGGCCCTCAGGATGTGCGCTTCCTGTTCCGCCTTCCGCAGCCGGTACCGGGTGCGGCGGGCAATGACGTCCATCTGGTGCGTGACCCAGTGCCGGATGAACGCGTCGAGGCTGAGCGTGCGCGGCACCCCGTCAACGATGGCGAGCATGTTGGCGGCGAAGTTGTCCTGCAGCTGGGTGTGCTTGTAGAGGTTGTTCAGCACCACCTTGGCCACGGCGTCACGCTTGAGCACAATGACCAGGCGCTGGCCCGTGCGGCCCGAGGTCTCATCGCGGAGGTCGGCGATGCCGGAGATCTTGCCGTCCCTGACCAGTTCGGCGATCTTGATGGCCAGGTTGTCCGGGTTGGCCTGGTACGGCAGTTCGGTGACCACCAGGCATGTGCGTCCCTGGAGTTCCTCGACGCTGACCACTGCGCGCATGGTGATGGAGCCGCGGCCGGTGCGGTAGGCATCCTCGATACCCTTGTGGCCCAGGATCGTGGCGCCGGTCGGGAAGTCGGGGCCCTTGATGCGCAGGAGCAGCTCTTCGAGCAGTTCCTCGCGGCTGGCTGTCGGGTTGGACAGGTACCACTGCACGCCGTCGGCGACTTCACGGAGGTTGTGCGGCGGGATGTTGGTGGCCATGCCGACCGCGATACCCGAAGAGCCGTTGACCAGGAGGTTGGGAAACCGCGCCGGCAGGATGGTGGGTTCCTGGTTCTTGCCGTCGTAGTTGTCTTGGAAATCGACGGTTTCCTCGTCGATGTCCCGCACCATTTCCATGGCCAGCGGAGCCATCTTGGTTTCGGTGTACCTCGGGGCGGCTGCGCCGTCGTTGCCGGGCGAGCCGAAGTTTCCCTGCCCGAGCGCCAACGGGTAGCGCATGGTCCAGTCCTGGATCAGGCGGACCAGCGCATCGTAGATGGCCGTGTCGCCGTGCGGGTGGTACTGGCCCATGACCTCGCCCACCACACGGGCGCACTTGTTGAAGGAACGCTCGGGGCGGTAGCCGCCGTCGAACATGGCGTACAGCACGCGGCGGTGGACGGGCTTGAGTCCGTCCCGGACATCCGGGAGGGCGCGGCCGACGATCACGGCCATGGCGTAGTCGAGGTAGGAGCGCTGCATTTCCGTCTGCAGATCCACCTGTTCCACACGGTCCGTCAGCACATCGCTGTCCAGGACAGTGCCTTCAAGTACGGGCTCGCCAGCGGCCGAGCCGGCCGGGACCTCGGGTGTTTCGTCACTCATAGTCTATATTTTCCGTTTCAGGTATATATCAGTCCGGGAATATTCAGGGCTGTTGGCCGCTAGATATCGAGGAACCGAACGTCCTTGGCGTTCTGCTGAATGAAGTTTCTGCGGGATTCGACGTCCTCGCCCATCAGGGTGGAGAAGGTCTGGTCCGCGGCGAGGGCATCGTCCATGGTGACCTGCAGGAGGGTGCGGTGGTCCGGGTCCATGGTGGTGTCCCAAAGCTCTGTGTAGTCCATCTCGCCGAGGCCCTTGTAGCGCTGGATCCCGTTGTCCTTCGGAATACGGCGGCCGGCGGCCTGGCCGGAGAGCAGCTTGGCGTCCCGTTCGCGGTCGCTGTAGACGTAGTCGTGCGCGGCGTTGGACCACTTGATCCGGTACAGCGGCGGCTGCGCGAGGTAGACGTAGCCGTTTTCAATCAGCGGCCGCATGTAGCGGAACAGCAGCGTCATCAGCAGCGTCGTGATGTGCTGGCCGTCCACGTCGGCATCGGCCATCAGGACGATCTTGTGATAGCGGAGCTTGGCGATGTCAAAGTCTTCGCCAATTCCCGTGCCGAAGGCCGTGATCATGGACTGGACCTCGGCATTGCCGAGGGCCTTGTCCAGCCGTGCCCGTTCCACGTTCAGGATCTTGCCGCGCAGCGGCAGGATGGCCTGGGTCTCCGGGTTGCGCCCGCGCTTGGCGGAACCGCCGGCGGAGTCGCCCTCCACGATGTAGACCTCGCACTTGGCCGGATCTTTCGAGGAGCAATCCGAGAGCTTGCCCGGCATGCCGAAGGATTCCAGCGGGCTCTTGCGGCGGGCGTTGTCGCGGGCCTTCCGCGCGGCCATGCGGGCCTGGGCCGCCGAAATGGCCTTCCGGATGACATCGCGGGCGGGGCCGGGGTTGCGTTCCAGCCAGTCGCCGAGGCCGTCGGTGACAACGCGCTGGACGAAGCCCTTGACCTCGGAGTTGCCGAGCTTGGTCTTGGTCTGGCCTTCGAACTGCGGCTCGGCCAGCTTGACGGAAATGACTGCCGTCAGGCCCTCGCGGATATCGTCGCCGGTGAGGTTGTCGTCCTTTTCCTTGATGATGCTTTTCTCCCGCGCGTAGCGGTTGATGAGCGAGGTCATCGCGGCGCGGAAGCCCTCTTCGTGGGTGCCGCCTTCGTGCGTGTTGATCGTGTTGGCATACGTGTGGACGCTCTCGGAGTACGCGTTGGTCCACTGCATCGCCATTTCCAGGGCGATGTGCCGTTCCGTGTCCTCGGTCTCGAAGGCGATGACGTCCTCGTGGACTACATCAACCTTCTTGCCGGAGTTCAGGTGCTTGACGTAGTCCAGCAGCCCGTCGTCGTACTGGTAGACCACGGTGTGGAATTCCGCGGGGATTTCGCCTTCAGTGGGGACAGTGTCCAAGTCCAGGTCGTCGTCCTCGGACGGTTCCTCCGGAGCACGGCGCTCGTCGGTCAGCGTGATGCGCAGTCCCTTGTTAAGGAAGGCCATCTGCTGGAAGCGGGCACGCAGTGTTTCAAAGTCGAAGTAGGTGCTCTCGAAGATGGTGGCATCCGGGTAGAACGTCTGCGTGGTGCCGGTCTCGGTGGTTTCCTCGCCCTGGACCAGGCCGCCTTGGGGCTTGCCACCGTCGGCGAAGGACATCCGCCAGACGTGTCCCTGGCGGCGGACCTCGGTGTCGACGCGGCTGGAGAGGGCGTTGACCACCGAAATGCCGACGCCGTGGAGGCCGCCGGAGACGGCATAGCCGCCGCCGCCGAACTTGCCGCCGGCGTGCAGGATCGTCATGACGACTTCCACGGTGGGCTTGTGCTCGGTGGGGTGCATGTCCACGGGGATGCCGCGGCCGTTGTCGACCACCTTCACGCCGCCGTCGGCCTGCAGCACGATTTCGATGTGCGTGCAGTACCCGGCCAGGGCCTCATCCACCGAGTTATCCACCACCTCGTAGACCAGGTGGTGCAAACCACGGGGTCCGGTGGAGCCGATGTACATGCCGGGACGTTTCCGGACAGCTTCCAGGCCTTCAAGTACGGTGATGTCGCTGGCGCCGTATTCGCGCGATGTCGCGGTCCCCGACGACGGCGCTGCCGCCGCCACTTGCCCTACCGCTTCCGCTACGTCTTCCACTGCCGGGATCTCTGCATTGTCGTTAGCCACAGGCGCTTTCGACTCCTCTATGTTCGTTGAAGGCCGGCCGTTGCCTCTTCCGTGGAAAAGGCTCCTGCCAACAGGCACGTCACTGACGACGCCGGGTGTTCCGCTGACTTGGGATTCCGTCCACCGCACGCTGAAATTGCGTCGGAAACGGACTCAGTCAACGCTTCACCGGCGCCCAGTTATCTCCACCGATTCTATCGTGTTATAGGACCCAAACCCGCATTCCAGGGCGCCAAACGGGCAGGAAAGTGCCGCTGGGAGGCCGCTGGCTCCCCCTGCAAGGGTTTCGGGGTCCAGCCCTAGGGTGCCTATACGACTCCGGGGCGTTCGAGCGCCCTACACGCCGCTTGCGGATTTTTCAAGGTTTTTTGCAAGAAGTGCTTCAGATCCGGTGCGCGCCTCTGCGGCCAGGGTTAACCGTACGTGTCGCGGGGCCCGCGGCCGTTGACCGTCCGGAGGCCCTTGCGCCAGCTCGGCGCGGCGGGTCCGAGCACCTGGATGCTGGTGACAACACCGTCACCCAGGTCGGTGCGGAATTTCTCCAGTAGGCTGCTGCTGAGCAGCCGAAGCTGGGTCGCCCACGCCGTGGAATCGGTGCGCACATGCAAGGTGGTGTCCGTGAAACTCTCAGGGGTGCAGTGTGCCGAGATCTCCGGACCGACCAGCACGGCCCACTGCGCCATGACGGAGCCGACGGCCACCGGCGAGCTCCAGCCGCGTTCGGCCACGAGGCGTCCCACAACCTTTCCCAGGCCCAGCGGATCCCGGCCGGTGCCATGAAACTGGGAGAATCCGCGGGTTCCCCGCGCCGTGCGGCCGGGTTTTGTCGCGGCGGCGCCGGGGCGCGGCGGAGCCTTGCGCCGGATTTCGCCGCGGGCAGCGGCGGCGTCGCGCATCCTGTTCAGTGCGGCCTGCGCGGCGTCGATCTCGTCGGGGTCGCGGCCCGGTTGGAGGCCGCCGTCGGTATCCTTATTCATCGATTTTCCTGCTCATCGATTCCTCCCGGGATGACCTTCACCCGCCGGCCGGTCAGTTCCGCCGGGATATCGGCCTCGACGGCGGCAGTGACCAGCACCTGCTCGGCGCCGGATACTATTGCCGCCAGTTTACGCCGCCGCTGGACGTCAAGTTCGGCAAATACGTCGTCCAGGATCAGGATCGGAGGCGACCCCCCGGTGCGGGCGTCGTCGAGCATGACGTAGTAGGAGGCCAGGCGCAGTGACAGGCACATGGACCAGGTTTCCCCGTGCGAGGCATAGCCCTTGGCAGGGGCGGATCCCAGCACCAGCTCAAGCTCGTCGCGGTGCGGCCCGACCAGGGAGATGCCCCGTTCCAGTTCCTTGCGGCGGGATGCGGCAAAGGCCTGGATGTAGCGGTCGGTGAGCTGCTCGACGGAGAGCAGGCGCAGATCCTCCGCCGCCGGCGCGGCAGCCGCGTCGGTGACGACACCGGCCTCCGTGGCGGCGCCGTCCGCAGGTCTGGCCCCAGAACTGGCCGCAGCGCCGTCGTCGTCCAAAGTGTCCTGCAGCGTGGAACGGTACACGGCAGCGGCCTCCTTGGAGCCGTCGGTCAGCTCCGCGTAGGCATTTTTCAGGTGTGGTTGCAGGCGCTCCACAAGCTCCAAGCGCGCGTGCAGCAGTTCGGCTCCGGCCCGGGCCATGTGCTGGTCCCAGACGTCGAGCGTCGCCTCATGGCCGGCAGTGAATTTCCCGGTCCGCCCAGATTTGAGCAGCGCGTTCCGTTGCTTCAGCACCCGGTCATAGTCACTCCTGGTCGCGGCGTGGCGCGGGATGAGGCTGACCAGCAGTTCATCCAGGAACCGGCGGCGGTTTGACGGATCGCCCTTGACCAGCGCCAGGTCCTCCGGAGCGAAGAGCACCGTCTGGCAGATGCCAAGCAGGTCCCGGGCACGGACCGGGTTGCTCCGGTTGATGCGCCCACGGTTGGCCCTGGAGGCGTTGATTTCCAGTTCGAGCACGGTGGCCTGATCGCCGCGAACCAGCTTGGCCCGGATCATCGCCCGCTCGGTGCCAAAGCGCAGCAGCGGCCCGTCCGTGCTGACGCGGTGCGAGTTGAGCGTGGCAAGATACCCGATCGCTTCCATCAGGTTGGTCTTGCCGATCCCGTTGGAGCCCACCAGGACGGTGACTCCAGGCTCGAGGCTGAGATCGACCTGCGCGTAGCTGCGGAAATCTGTGAGCGAGAGTTTTTCTAGGTACACGCGGGATTCAGGACTTCGCAGGCAAGATAAATTGTCCGGGCAGGATTACTTGGCGGGCCGGGTCGCGTGGCCGCCAAACTGGTGGCGCAGCGCGGACACCATCTTCATGGCCGGCGAGTTGTCCTCGCGGGAGGAGAACCTGGCGAACAGCGCAGCCGTGATTGCCGGAGCCGGCACGGCATTGGCGATCGCTTCCTCGACGGTCCAGCGGCCCTCGCCCGAATCCTCGACGTAGTCCGAAATCGATTCCAGTCCGGGGTCCTCATCCAGTGCCTTGACCATGAGGTCCAGGAGCCAGGAGCGCACAACGGTGCCCTTTTGCCACGCCCGAAACGTCCCGGGAAGATCGGCGACGATGTCCTTCGCGGCCAGGAGCTCGTAGCCTTCCGCGTAGGCCTGCATCAGGCCGTATTCGATCCCGTTGTGTACCATCTTGGCGTAGTGGCCGGCACCGATGCCGCCGACGTGCACGAAGCTGTCGGCGCGTTCGCCGGCGGGACGGAGCGCGTCGAAGACGGGGAGGGCCCGTTCGATGTCCGCGGCGTCGCCGCCTGCCATGAGGCCATAGCCGTTCTTAAGACCCCAGACGCCGCCGGAGACTCCGCAGTCCGCAAAGCTGATTCCCTTTTCGGCCAGCGCCGCGCCGTGTTTCTGGTCTTCGGTGAACCGGGAGTTGCCGCCGTCGATCACGAGGTCGCCGGCGTCGAGCTTGGCGCCGAGTTCAGCGATGACGGCATCGGTGATGTCGCCCGAGGGGACCATGACCCAGATGAGCCGCGGCGCCGGAACGGCGGCGATGAGTTCGTCCACAGAGGCGACGTCGGTGATGTCCGGGTTGCGGTCAAGGCCGGTGACCTCGATCCCGCCGTTGCGCAGGCGTTCGCGCATGTTGAAGCCCATTTTGCCAAGGCCGATTAGTCCGATGTGCACGGGATGAACTCTTTTCTGCGCTGGGTGCTTCGTGGTGACGTCACTCAACTGACTCACAGTTGGGCCGTTTTGAGGGGTCAGAACGGCCCCAACTGTCAGCTAGTTGGGCAGCCGGACGGGCATGACGAGGTAGCGGTAGTCGCCCTGGTCCTCGCCCTCGGCGTCCTGCTGCGCTGTGATCATGGCCGGCTTGGGTGCGGTAGTGAAGGAGAACCGCACGAACTTGGTTTCGATGACGCTCAGGCCCTCGATCAGGTAATGCGGGTTGAAGGCCACAGTGATGTCCTCGCCGGACAACTGGGCTTCGAGTTCCTCGGAGGCCTGGGCGTCCTCGCCGGTGCCCGCGTCCAAGTGCAGCTGGCCCTGGGTGAAGGCGAGCCGGACAGGGGTGTTGCGTTCGGCCACGAGCGAGACGCGGCGGACGGCTTCGACCAGCTCTTGGGTCTGCACGGTGGCATGGATGGGGGTGGAGTCCGGGAAAAGCGAACGGATCTTGGGGTAGTCGCCATCTACCAGGAGCGAGGTGGTAGTCCTGCCGCCGCTCTCGAATCCGATCAGCCGGCTGTCGTCATCGGCGAGGGCGATGTTGATGTCGCCGCTGCTGCCCAGAGTTTTTGCCACTTCGTTAAGGGTCTTGGCCTTGACCAGAGCGCTCGTGGAAATGCCGGGAGTCACAGGCTTCCAAGGGACTTCCCGCATTGCCAGGCGGTAGCGGTCGGTGGCCAGGAGGGTGATGAGGTCGTCCTCGATTTCCATCCGCACGCCGGTCAGGATCGGCAGGGTGTCGTCCTTGCTGGCAGCGATGATCACCTGGGACACCGCCTGGGCGAACGAATCGCCGGGAACGGTGCCGCTGATGGTGGGCAGGGCCGGCAGCGGCGGGTATTCAGCCTCGGGCATGGTGGCCAGGTGGAAGCTGCTTCGGCGGCATGTGAGTGTCACTTTGTTGCCGTCGGTTTCGACCTCGACCGGGGCGGACGGCAGGCTGCGGCAGATGTCCGCGAGCAGGCGGCCCGAAACCAGGATGGTGCCTTCGGTGCTGATGTCAGCAGGGATTTCGAGCCTCGCGGAGGTCTCGTAATCGAAGCTCGAGAGGCTGACGGTACCGGCTTCAGCTTTCAGGAGCAGGCCTGAAAGTACGGGAACAGGCGGCCGCGGAGACAACGACCGGGCGGTCCATGTCACGGCTTCTGCCAGGACGTCCCGTTCGACTCTGAACTTCACGGAAGGGTGCCGCCTTTCATTGCTGCTGTTAGTGCTGAAAATCGCTGAGACTTCTCAAGCTGCCGCGGACCTCGGCAGGGACGCCGAACTCCGTCAACAAGGGAATCGTCCGCCCTCCCCGGGCCTCATGGCCCGCAGGGAACCACAAAAGATGTCCAGGACGGACGCACTGGAGACAGCTTAGCCCCAAGGTGAGCGTTTCTCCCATCCCCGGGTTACATCAGTGTTGTTCGCGGGGCCGGTCTGCTGTGCCGGTCCGGAACGGGCCTGGGCACTGCTCGGAAGTGGGAAGGAGATTGTTGTTTGAGGGAATTTCATTTTCTTGGGATTAGTAGTGTTAATAACTGCTGTGGAAACTGTGGATAACTCGATCCTGCCGTGCGAATCCGCGGTGATGCCCTGTTCATGGACTGTGGGTGGAGCAGGTTTTAAACAGGGTGTGGATGGGGACAAGTTTTTTGGCCGGTTCGCTGATCCACAGGCGCCTTAAGGGTTTTAAGCCCATTAACCGCGGTTGTCCCCTTAAGTATCCACAGGGTTGTCCACAGGGCCCTGTTAATAAGGTAAGAGTGCGCCGGCGGACGGCTCAGGAATTACGCTGCTGCTGCTTGATCCGGTTGGTCAGCTCGGTCACCTGGTTGTAGATGACCCGGCGCTCGGCCATGAGTTCGCGGATCTTGCGGTCGGCGTGGATCACGGTGGTGTGGTCGCGGCCGCCCAGCTCCTGACCGATCTTGGGCAGGGACATGTCCGTGAGCTCCCGGCACAGGTACATTGCGATTTGCCGTGCGGTCACCAGCGTGCGGGTGCGCGACTTGCTGCAGAGTTCTTCCATGCTGAGCTTGAAGTAGTCGGCCGTCTGCGTGAGGATCTGGGCCGAGGTGATTTCCTGGGCGCCGTCGTCGGTGATGAGGTCCTTGAGCACCATCTCGGCCAGGGCCACATCCACCGGCTGCCGGTTCAGGCTGGCGAACGCTGTAACGCGGATGAGGGCACCCTCAAGCTCGCGGATGTTGCTGGAAATCTTCGAGGCGATGTATTCGAGGGCATCATCCGGGGCGGAGAGGCCCTCGCTGAGGGCCTTCTTGCGCAGGATCGCGATGCGGGTCTCCAGCTCGGGCGGCTGGATGTCGGTCAGCAGGCCCCACTCGAAGCGCGACTTCATGCGGTCTTCGAAGCCGGCGAGCAGCTTCGGCGGCTGGTCCGAGGTGATGACCACCTGCTTGTTGTTGTTGTGCAGGGCGTTGAACGTGTGGAAGAACTCCTCCAGCGTCCGGTCCTTGCCGGCCAGGAACTGGATGTCGTCGATCAGCAGCACGTCCACGTTGCGGTACGTGGTCTTGAAGCTGGTGCCTTCGTCGTCTCGGATGGAGTTGATGAAGTCGTTGGTGAATTCCTCGGAATTGACGTAGCGGACCCGGATCCCGCTGTAGAGCCGGCGCGCGTAGTGGCCGATCGCGTGAAGCAGGTGGGTCTTGCCTAGTCCGGAGTCGCCGTAAATGAACAGCGGGTTGTAGGCCTTCGCCGGTGCCTCGGCCACAGCCACGGCGGCTGCATGGGCGAACCGGTTGGAAGAACCGATCACGAAGGTGTCGAAGACGTACTTCGGGTTGAGTCGGCCGAATTCGTGCGAGGTGCTCGGCAGCATCGGCTGCGGCTTCAACTCCACGGTCGGGTCGGCGGCCAGGGAAAGTTCGACGTCGGGTTCGGGTTCTGTGTGCAGGGGCACCAGATCGGTGTCGACGTCGATCGCGCAGCGGATCTCGTCGGAAAACACGCTGCGGAGGGCGTCGTCGAGGGCTTCCTTGACCTGGGTCTGCAGCACTTCGCGGGTGAGCTCGTTGGGGACGGCCACCAGAAGGGTGGAGCCGATCAGGCCCTGGGCCTGGGCCAGGATCACGAAGCCGCGCTGCCGGGGAGAGACACGGTGGTCGTTCTCCAGAAGGCTCACAACCCGCCGCCAGGAACTTCCGACAGTGTTGGCTTGGTTGGCTTCGTCTACTGTCATCAATCAGTTCCTCAAACTTGCTGGCCTGCATTACGTGCATCCACGCGGTCCGGAGCGGTACACCGGCCCGGCTCAATCCACAGGGTTATGCACAGTCCGTGGATAAGGGGTTACTGAGCCACTGTAGGGGATGAAAAGGCTAGAAGATAGCTGGGTTCAGTCCTGTGGATAATTACACCGTTGTGGTTCTCAAAAGGGGCGGGTGACGCACTTCATCCACAGGCTGCGAAAGCAGTTAGCCACAGCTGGGGATAGCTTTCGGAGCGACCCCCGGTTTGACTCGGGAGGGCGGCAAGCCCTAACGTTGTGAAGTCCCATGTGTACGCTTTTCGCCTCATCTGAATCTCGCCTGACGCCCCGCGTCGTGCGAGTTACGAGGGAAGTGGCACATACCAAAACTTAGCGTCGGCCAGTTCTTCCCCTTGATCGGGTGGGCGCACCTTTGATCCACTGGAGTAACTAACGTGAGCAAGCGGACTTTTCAGCCGAATAACCGCCGTCGAGCCAAGAAGCACGGCTTCCGCCTTCGTATGCGTACCCGTGCCGGCCGTGCCATCCTGGCAGCCCGTCGTGGCAAGGGCCGCACCGAACTGTCGGCCTAAATAACTGACTCGTCGGTCCATATCCCTGTGCGAGTTGAACGGTGCTAGCCACCAGGAACCGTCTGCGGACTTCAACCGATTTTTCAACAACTGTACGTTCCGGTGTCCGCAATGGACGCCGGAACGTAGTGTTATATGCGGTAGCTCTCGCTGCCGATGAACCAAGCCGGATCGGATTCATCGTTTCCAAGAGTGTTGGGAACGCTGTTGTCAGGAATCTCGTTAAGAGGAGACTGAGAGAAGCCGGTGCATTGTCGTTGCAGAAATACGGCAGCGGGTTCGCCATCGTGGTCCGGGCACTGCCCGCCGCGTCGGGAGCCAGCTGGGACCAGCTGCTGGCCGACTATGACGCCGCTTTGGAAACGACCATGAAGCGGCTGGGCAGCCACCTTCTGAAGGCTGCTTCATCAGGTTCTAACGAGACAACACAGGAAGGGACCCCGCGTGCGTAACTCAACTGCCGCCGTCGTCCCCCGCCTGTTCATTGCGGCGCCCGGATCGGTGCTGAGCCGGTTGGCGACCGCCGTCTGGAACCTGCCCCGTAACATCCTCATCCTGCTGCTGATGGCCTACCGCAAGGTGGTCTCGCCGCTGTACGGCCAAGTGTGCCGATTTTTCCCCAGCTGTTCGGCCTATGCCCTTGAGGCGATCACGGTACACGGTGCTGTGAAGGGAAGCTGGCTGGCTGCCAAGCGCCTTTCGCGCTGCCACCCCTGGAATGCCGGCGGTGTGGACCATGTCCCCGCCGGGCACCGGGAATGGCCGGCCGGCCGCACCCCCACAATTGTTGTGCTGAACAATCCGGACCAGTACCTGGCTGCTCAGACTGATGGAGAAGGCCGCTCTGCGGCCTGACGAATAGGGAATCGTATGGACATCTTTGGAACACTTTTGGCCCCGTTCAAGTGGCTGGTCTCAGCCATCATGGTGGGCTTCCATGACGGACTCAGCGCCATCGGCATGCCGGCGGCCAGCGGCTGGACTTGGACCCTGTCCATCATCGGGCTCGTGCTGGTCATCCGCGCGGCCCTGATTCCCGTCTTTGTCAAGCAGATCAAGGCCCAGCGCGGCATGCAGCTGCTGCAGCCGGACCTGAAGAAGATGCAGGACAAGTACAAGGGCAAGACCGACCAGCTGTCCCGCCAGGCCATGGCGCAGGAACAGATGGCGCTGTACAAGAAGCACGGCACCAACCCGTTCTCGGCCTGCCTGCCGATGCTGATCCAGATGCCCTTCTTCTTTGCGCTTTTCCAGGTGCTCTCCGGCATCAGTTCGGCGAAGGCGGGCGGCCAGGGCATTGGTGCCATGAGCCCGGAACAGGTCAAGCAGTTCGACGAGTCCACCATTTTCGGCGCCCCTCTGTCGGCATCGCTGCTGCACGGTGGCGGCGGCAACCAAATGTCGGTGTGGATCCTGTCCATCGTGATGATCCTCGCCATGACAGCCTCGCAGTTCATCACGCAGAAGCAGATCATGGCCAAGAACATGTCCGAAGAGGCCCTGGCTAGCCCGTTCATGCGCCAGCAGAAAATGATGCTTTACATCCTGCCGGTGGTCTTCGGCGTGGGCGGCATCAACTTCCCCATTGGCGTCCTGATCTACTGGACCACCACCAACCTCTGGACCATGGGACAGCAGTTCTTCGTGATCCGCCGCATGCCTACCCCGGGATCGCCTGCCGCCAAGGCTCTTGCCGAGCGCCGGGCCGCCAAGGGCCTGCCGGCCCTGCCCCTTCTGGGCGGCAAGAAGCACGAAGCCGCGACGGCCGAGGCTTCGGCCGCAGCCGCCGCCGTGGAGGCCAAGACCCAGCGCGTCCAGCCGCAGCGTAAGAACAGGAAGAGGAAGTAATGTCTGCCGAGAGCACCGAGAACGCTATTTCCGCCGAGTTTGACGACGACCAGGACACGGTTCAGGACTCGCCTGAGGACGCAGCCCAGGGTGCGGAGAACGGCATCGGCAAGAGTGTTTCCGCAAGCCGCCTGGAAGAAGAAGGCGACGTCGCTGCGGACTACCTTGAGGAGCTGCTGGACATCGCGGACATCGATGGCGACATCGACATCGAGGTCCGCAACGGTCGCACGTATATCTCGATCGTTGCCGACGAGGAATCGGCTGGGCTGGACAGCCTGGTGGGCCGTGAGGGCGAAGTTCTCGAGGCGCTCCAGGAACTGACGCGGCTCGCTGTGCTCTCCGCGACGGAAAACCGGTCGCGTCTGGTCCTGGATATCAACGGGTACCGTGCGGAGCGTGCCGGCGACCTGCAAAAGATCGCTGAAGACGCCGTCGCCGCGGTTAAGGACTCCGGCGAGGCCGTAGCCTTGGCCCCGATGAGCGCCTACGAGCGCAAGATCGTGCACGACGCCGTCGCAGATTTGGGACTCGTCAGCGAGTCCGAAGGCGAAGGCGCCGACCGGCACATCGTTGTCTCCGCAGACTGAACCGTTGACTAGCTTGATGGTTGAAATTACCGCCGCCGAACTCAAAGCAGCAGAGTCCATCTTTGGTGACCGCCTGGACCTGGCCACCCGCTACGTAGAGCACCTGGCGACGTCCGGGACAGAACGGGGCCTGATCGGCCCCCGCGAAGTACCCCGGCTGTGGAGCCGGCACGTGCTTAACTGCGCCGTCATCGAGAGCCAGATTGCCCACGGAAGCCACGTCGCCGACGTCGGCAGCGGTGCCGGCCTGCCCGGCCTGTGCCTGGCCATCGCCCGGCCGGACCTGGAACTGACCCTGATCGAACCGCTGGAGCGCCGCGTCATCTGGCTCCAGGAGGTGGTGGATGACCTTGGCCTCGAGAACGTCACGATCATGCGCACCCGGGCGGAACTCGCCGTGGGTCTCGTGAACGCCGACGTCGTGACGGCCCGTGCAGTATCCGCGCTGGCCAACCTCGCCGGACTGACCATTCCGCTCCTGGCTGGCAAGGGTGAAGTCGTTGCCATCAAGGGACGGAGCGCCGGCGAGGAAATTGAAAAAGCCGCCAAGATTATCCGCAAACTGGGCGGCACTAAGACGTCCGTGGTGGTGGTGGGTGAGGACCTGCTTGAGGAACCCACCACCGTTGTGCGAATCGTAGTGAACAAGCCTCAAAAGATTACCTAGCACCGGCCCCGGTGCCCGGGGAGTCCGAGGGGAAGAGGTTAGGCTAGTAACCGGCAGTAAAAGCCGAATGAGAGTGAGCGTGTCATAGTGAGCAGTAGCGAAGCCTCCACACAACGGATCCCGCCGTTTGTGTCCCTGGGGTCCGCACGGGCGTTTACGGCTCCTGCAGTAGCTTTTGACTTCTCCGGAAATCACACGGCTTCGGTTGTAAAAGCAACCGGAATGGCCGGTGTTTCACGTGAAACCTCTCTTCCACATTCCGGGAACGTGCTGGACTCCATTGACGATTCCAGCCCTATCGCGCGGGAACTCGCGCATGAAAACAAGCGCCGTGAGCGGTTGTTTGGCCGGCAACTGCCCAAACCGGAAAAGACCCGCGTCTTCACTGTCTCTAACCAGAAGGGCGGCGTCGGCAAGACGACGACGACCGTCAACATCGCCGCCGCGCTGGCGGCCGCTGGTCTGAATGTACTTGTGATCGACATCGATCCGCAGGGCAACGCCTCCACAGCCCTGGGAATCGAGCACCACGCCGACGTCGACAGTATTTACGACGTCCTGATCAACGATGTCCCGCTGAAGGATGTCGTGGCCCCGTGCCCCGACATCGACAACCTGATTTGTGCGCCCGCCACCATCCACCTTGCCGGCGCCGAAATCGAACTTGTCAGCCTGGTGGCCCGCGAGCAGCGGCTGCGCCGCGCTATCGATGTGTACTCCAAGGAGCGCGCCAAGAATGGCGAAGAGCGACTGGACTACATCTTCATTGACTGCCCGCCGAGTCTCGGGCTGCTGACGGTCAATGCTTTCTGCGCGGCCGGCGAAGTCCTCATTCCGATCCAGTGCGAGTATTACGCCCTCGAAGGCCTCAGCCAGCTCCTGAAGAACATCGAGATGATCCAGAAGCACCTGAACGCCGATCTGGTTGTTTCCACGATTCTGTTGACCATGTATGACGGCCGCACCAACCTCGCCGCCCAGGTGGCAGCCGAGGTCCGGGAGCACTTCCCGAAGCAGGTGCTCGGTGCGGTGGTGCCGAGGTCGGTGCGTATTTCCGAAGCACCGAGCTACCAGCAAACCGTCATGACGTATGATCCTTCTTCAAGCGGCGCCCTGTCTTATCTGGAAGCCGCAGCGGAAATCGCGGAACGTTAGAATCTTTTCAAGAATTGCACTAACCAGAGCCAGGTGAATCCCGGCTCTTCCACTGGAGGGATTTATCCATGAGCGATAAGCGACGCGGCCTCGGCCGTGGACTTGGCGCACTCATTCCAAGTTCCGCCGCGGCTGCCTCCGGAAACGGTGCTGCCCCTTCCCGGCCCGTGGACCTCTTCTTTCCCGAAGCCCGAAAAAAGACTTCCGATGCCGAGGCGCTCCCGGGCATCAATGCCGAGCAGTCCAAGTCGCCGGGGTCCGCGCCCGTCAAGGCCGATCCTTCTGATGTCACTGTTGACGCCGCTGAAGCCGGCGGCTCTGCTGCCGACGCCGAAGTAGCTGGCGGCGCGGCCGGTGCGGGGTCCAAGAAGACACCCGTTCGGAAGACGGCTGTCCCGAAGTCGTCGCCGACTGCTGCCAAGCAGTCCGCGGCCGACGCCGGCGAGCAGTTGGCGTTCGAGTCCACGTCGGAGCCCCGTGATGAGCCATCTGTTGAACTCATAGAAGTGCCCGGTGTCAGGTTTGCCGAAATTCCAGTCACTGATATCCACCCCAACCGCAAACAGCCCCGCTCGGTCTTCGATGAGGATGACATGGCGGAGCTGGTGCACTCCGTGCGGGAAATCGGTGTCCTCCAGCCAATTGTGGTCCGTACCTCAACCGAAGAGGGTGGCGAACCGTACGAGCTCGTCATGGGCGAGCGACGGTGGCGTGCAGTACAGGCCGCGGGCCTGGAAACAATCCCCGCAATTGTCCGTGACACCACCGATGACGACCTTCTTCGCGATGCGCTGCTGGAGAACCTGCACCGCAGCCAGTTGAATCCGCTCGAAGAAGCCGCGGCGTACCAGCAGCTCCTTGAGGATTTCGGAACTACCCACGAGCAGCTGGCGGACCGGATCGGCCGTTCTAGGCCCCAGGTGTCCAACACCCTGCGGCTGCTGAAGCTTCCCCCGTTGGTCCAGCGGCGGGTTGCCGCAAGCGTCATCTCCGCAGGTCACGCCCGCGCTTTGCTTGCACTTCCGGACGCCGCGGCCATGGAGCGGCTGGCGCAGAAGATTGTGGCGGAGGGCATGTCGGTCCGGGCAACCGAAGAGGCCGTCACCCTGTACCAGAGCCCCGCCTCGCCGGCCAAGAACAACATCCCACGCCCGGGGGCCCGCCACGAACGGCTGGACTACCTGGCGTCGTCGCTGTCTGACCGCCTTGATACCAACGTCAAGATCTCGCTCGGAGCCCGTAAGGGTCGTGTGAGTATTGAGTTCGCCAGCGTCGAGGACCTGAATCGCATCATGGACGTCCTGACACCCGGGGCGCCCAGCTAGGTCGCCAATCACTGAGTATTCGAGGAGGGTCTGTTTCACGTGAAACAGGCCCTCCTTTCTTGTTAACCTCAGTACCGCGGATCCCGGGGACTTCTGAGGGACGGGTTCCCGCTCTCGTTCGTCCGCCGTGGCTGCCGGCATATTGGGGCATCACTTCGTGGGGCGGAATCGTCGCTGTTGACGTGGCGGACCGCCTGGTAGCCCAACGAGGGGAGACCCCGGGTTCTGGTCGCTCCGGCTTATGGCGTCACCTCGCGGTGCACGTGCGGGCGGGAGGCGCGCTGCAGAGTCCGCGCCATCACTATCGCTTCTCAGCGAAGCAGTCATCATGGTCCCATCCCTGTGTCCATAGAGCGCCTACTCCGGTGTCCCCCATCCATGTTTCACGTGAAACAGGATCGGCCAGGCTACTGTTTCACGTGAAACAGAACCGGCCGGTTGAAGCCAGGACACTCATCTATCCGGGACGCCGAGGGACAAGAAGTTGTTGATGGTGGCGAATGCGCTCGACGGGTGCCGGTCCTTCGTCCCAGCCGTCGACGGCCGGCGTCGCTGGTTTCCGCCAGGCCTGGCACTCCTACTGGCAATGGCCCTGGAGTTTTTGCCTGGCAATTCAGCTGCGAACAGGCGGAGCACTGCAGCCAGGCGGTCGACCGATTGCAGATGATCTTTCAGATCACCACGGGCTCCGTCGGAAAGGGTTTCGCCTCCCAGGGGGAAATGCCCAGCTCGGTGTAGTGGCACCTGCCCATGCCCGGTCCGTCGACTGGTCCCGGTTCGATCAGACCGCTCAATTCCCGCAACCAGAAGTAGGCAGAAACAGCGCACGATGCATGAGGCTCTGGGGATCGCCGTAAGCCCTCGGTAGGAGCTCAAACTTTCGGCGGCGGCAACCCTCCCGCAGGACCAGGATCCATCTGCAGTCGCGGCATCCAAGTGGCATCCCGTGGCGCCATTAGGGACGCTGGCGGACGCCCCGATTGCGCCAGCTGGGACTCCCCCGACTGATCGAATGAATGCCAAATGGGCCCAGCCGCAGAGCACCGGTGTGGCGGAAACGTGATGTGGAGGGGGTTTCCGTCCAGCGCGGAGCGTTGCCAGAGTGCCGGCACCCTCTGCATCCAGTTGTTAGTCGTTGAAGCGCTCTCCGGAAGGCAACTGCGGAGATTCGAATGCCATGATTCTGACCTGGCGGTGATGGTGCCACAAACTCCCTGGACGTGGGTGCCCCGGCTATGTGCCCTGGCATCTGTCCTCGACACACTCGGTGGTCCGCCAACGGTCTCCTATCCGAGGACTGGGAGACGCTGCCACGATGCGTGGGGCCGCCGCCTTGGCCGGTAGTCATGGGCATCGCTGTCGGTCTGGGGGCTGCAATGTGGACTCGATACGGATATTGATGTTGCGCCGACCCCGTACTAGTACCCAATCCTCGTAGTGATGCGGCGGCGCTTCCCCACGGGAAGCCGGACAAGGCCGTCCGGCAGTACGCAGTTCCCATCCTTCCACCTCCCCCGACGGCCCGCTGACCGTACCGAATTCATCAAGGTGCCACATGTCATTTCATCTCCGACGCCAGATGCGGTTCGAGTCTGTTGTCAGGTTATTTAGGTCAGATTTCTCCCGCATCTCGGCACGGCAGCACGCTGGCAACTCGGCATCGCGGATCCTCGGCGCGTCAGCACGTCGGCAACGCAGGATAGCCCGCAACGCAGCACAGCCCGCAAACACGGGACACGATCACAGGACACGATTGGGAGTGACTGGCGAAATGCGGCACGGCAACACGCGGTGCAGCGGCCGGTTCGCTGCGTGGCTCCCCCACCGAGTTCGCCAACTGTGCCCTGCCTGTCAGCCTCCGCTGGACTCCGGGAGGGTTCAGCGCGAAGTTGATTCAGCCACTCCCCGCTTTAGGGAAACCTTGGAGGCCCTTCCAACTGCAGGAAGGGTGCATGGGGTTCGCAGCACGATGCCGAGGAAATCGTGTGTGGAGATCGCATCCGTGCTGCGTCGATTCGTATTGCGGATCGGCGGCGCCTGGAGCGGAATCAGCCAAGCCGGCATGGTCTGATGCGCTGGGGTCCTCGTTAGCTGCCAGGGAGGGAAGTACCCGGCGTCCTCATCACGTCCACACGGACGAGGTTCCACTGACCGTGCGCGCTCGTACTGTAAGCGGTGGTCTGGGCGTAACCTATCCTAAACCCAGTCAGACGCGCACGTCGCGACCTGGTGCCACCGGAGGACCGGCTCACTGCCGGCGCCGGAACCTCGGTGGGGACTGCAATCCCCAGGTGTCACGGGCGAATGGCCATCCGCGTCATGGACGGTCCTCACGTTCGATACTCGGGACGACGACTGTTGGTCCGCGCTGGCTCCAGCAGTCCGGAGGCTTCGTGGCTTCACCGCGCCGGAAGGAGCTCAACCACCGGCCTTCGTTCCGCCGGCCACGCCCGGCACCATCGCGACATGGACGACCGGACTGGCCGGCAATGAAGATGGCCGGTGATCATGCATAGACAATAAGCCGGCTAACGGTCCTTGCGTGGACACGAAGTCGCTGTATTCGAGGCGCGTAGACGAGCCAGCTTCACTGCACCCGGCGTCCCCCTCGGTGATACGGTCCCCGAGTGTGTGTTGACGCCGGTCAGCGGTGCTCCGGTGCAGCGGTACACCCATGCGACGGCGGTCCGGTCACTATGAGACTTGGCCACGAGACGGATTACCGAAGCCGAGAGCCCAGAAGGGGAGCAACTCCGCTCCGCTAGTGCCTCGAAACTTCGGGCACGAGGTGCCGGCGCTGCTTCGGCTGGCAGGTGGATCGAGTGATGAATGGTCTCGTTGTCCAAGGTGAAGTCGCTATGGTCAACGGGCCGGGCACTTGCAAACTGCGCTCCAAGGGGCTGAGTTGTGACTGCTGAACGGTGCCATAAGGTGCTCTCGGAGTCATCCACTGTCCCTGCTCTTCCGCCGACCCCGGTGGATAGAGCGGTGGATATCGCGGTGGATATCGCTGTGGATAACTTTGTGGATTAGTTTCGGACTCAATCCCGGTGGATCGGGCTGAGTGGGACACGGGCCATTGTCGTGTAGTCCGCCTCGATGGTCCTATGGGCGGCCGTGTTCCGTTTCACGTGAAACATGATCGTCCGTTGCAGGGACGGGGTCGAAAGCGTTAGTGGGGACGTACCAAATCGCCGTCCTAGGGTTAATTTTTCGGTCTTCAAGACTCTTTTTGTCTCCGGATCGACGGTGCTCTGATTCGTTCTACGCGGCAGGACCAATGCACTGCAGGCAGCCGGTCAATTGGTTATCGCCGGAGGGCGCGACGACGTTCGCGGGACGCCAGTGCGGGGGTGTGAATAATCTCTCATGGCCTGTGGATAACCATGTGAATAACTTCTGTCGAGAACGTAGTGGATATCTTTGACGCGATGGTTCCTGCCGGCTCCTGGAGGTGCAGGACGTGCGGGTATGGCGTCTGTTGTTGACCTCAATTTGGCTAATCGAACAGCTGCAGTGAGGGCACATTTCTTGACTGCTTGTCCTCCGGGGTATGTCCCAGGGCAGTCTGGAATTGCTCATGAACACGGAGCGATCAAGGATCTCCTTCCGAGGGAACCCGCACTGACTGCAGCCGGTGGTTCCGCGAGAAGCGGCAGGGATGAGGACGTCCGAGGTGCCGCAGCACCGACCGCGGTTCGAAAAGCGACGCCCTGAATCGAACCCGGGGTTGAGGAGAATGTGCACGCCTCCTATCCAAAGAACGAAGAACCGCGGGTGCTCGACGTGGCTCAGAACCGCCATCTAGGCGGTCCGCTCTTCAGCAGGCAAGGAAGAATGGCTGGCTGGGGCGCGGGTAGGTGGAGCGTTGCCATTGCGCCTGAGGGCGAGCTCGAGGCCGAACATGACCGGATGTTGGCTGTCCGGTTCAGCAGACCTGAGCAGAGTCGACAGACGAGGTGCGACGAACGGGCCGAGGTATGAACCGTCAAGAGAGTCGAGGAGCTGGCGGCGAATGGGCCGGAGTCTGAATCGAGATGAGAGTCGATGAGCCGGCAACAAACGGGCCGGACTCTGAACCTGGCCGTTGCCGAACGATCCCGGGACGCATAAGTCACTGACGGGGACACGGGACTGAAAGAACTGAAGGGTTAGTCAGGTCCGCTGCCGGTTCAGCCGCCGTTGAAGCGGTTGCGGACCTAGCCGGCGAGGCCCGTCTTCGCCCGAGGTCTGTGCGGCGGGCAAACAGTCGGTGGGAAAGGAGCTCCGCCCTCCGCATCCGAGCTGTCGTGGAGTGCCTGCTAGGCACCGCCCGTGGACTGAACCGGCGGGGACTGACTAGGAGGCTTTTCGCCGGTGCCTACCGCCGACTCACTCCAGGATTCGACCGTCGGTGTCCGGACTGGTCGTCGAATCACGCACCATTTGCGAGATACCAGTACGCGCGGGGGTCCCCTCGTGGTTCTTTCCGCAGGTCCTGGTTCAGTCGAATGGCGGCTGACCGCGCGGCCGGCTGCGCTTCGCTGCCCTGGCAATCTATGGTGGTAGGCACCCAGACCCTTTCATGTGCACTGCCGTAGGGTGAGATGAATCAGCTATTCGCCTGAAGGCAGGGAATCGGCCCGGCCAAGCCGAGAGTTCACACCTGCCCAACGGATATCCCGGCTGCCTAGTCATTGGGCGGCCGGCGGGCCCTGGAAATGTGGCATTCCTCCCCCACCAGGACCCTACAATCCAGGTCTCCGGCGACTGCGTCCCCTTAGACTGATTCGAATACGTGGCCATGTTTCACGTGAAACCAGGTGCTGCAGCTGGCACTGATCGCGGTGATCGTACGCGAGGAACAGAAATAGGAAATGGAGGGAATTGAGCCCGCAGATAATCGAGCGGTTCCGCCGGAAATGAACGACATGAAACGTGCGGCTTCGCCCATTTATCTTTGAGGAGTTCTGCAGGACAGTAGCTGCACCCCCAAGTAGGCCTCTCTCTTGGCGGCTAGAGAATACGGCTCGAAGTCCAACAGGGACGAAAGTGACGCTCCTTCTCTCATCTGCCTACTGAACAAGATGTTGGGATAGGCGTACGAGCGACTATCTAAGAGTCAACTGTCAGTTCAGCATGCTGGCCGCGGGAGTTCTCTTCGCGGATCTCGGTTTCACGTGAAACATCGTGGCAGCTCTCCTGATCTTCGCGCGGGAAGCACCAGTATGTTTCACGTGAAACAGCGGCGCCCCTTGCTTGGCCAAATCCCGAATGAGGCGTCAGACGGACGTTTCACGTGAAACATCGGTTCTAGGATTTCCCGAGCCGCCCTCGTGGCTGGTGGCAGGCGGCAGCGAGCAAGACATCACCGGTGAGCCTGGATGAAGCCCAGGACCTGACTGGTCGGTCCGGAGTTCGAGGTGCGTTAGGTGTTTGGCCCCGATTTTCGCCCACGTACCCAATTTGGCTCGGCTTCCCATAATGAACCGCGCATTTTGGTGGCGTCGTAATGTGGGGACGCCGCCACGAGTGTCGCCTTGTGGCCGCATAGGGCGCGATCCAGCCAACAACATCTGACCGTATGCAGTCGTAAGTCATTGATGATGAGTACAGCAGCCGTCGAGAATCTCGACAGCCTCCGCCCTGATCTCGAATCTGTTCGGCCTTTGCGCCATCTCCTCCGCCGAATCCCGTTCACTAGAATCTCGCGTCTGGATTCGATGTTTCACGTGAAACCGTCCAGGCTTTGTACGTCCTCCCTCACCAGGGGGCCGTGCAGCTGTGGCTGTGGCTGTGGGTAAGGCCAAACCAGGGCCGCGCCTGCGTTTGTCCCAACATTTTACGTTTCGTGAAAACGCCCTCGTCGGCACAAGCAAAAGCGAGTCCCCGGTCAGCATGTTTCACGTGAAACGCGAGTTTGATGGCGACCACGAAAACCGGCGATCCAAGTCCGGGCCAAACTGCCCAATTGCAGCGCTACCCCGCGCCCGATGCCGCACGTCAGCATCCCAACTGCGGCCGGCCAACAAAGTTTCGGCGCGAACGGCGAGCGGGCAGAAAATTACATCGTCAGGCAACCTTGGAAATTTGTGCTCTCAATTCGGAAGGGATTCCCTCTCGATCCGGGCATTCCAGCGCCTCTCAGTGATCGAGGATCAGAACAAAAAATGGCCCCCACCAAAGGCGGGGGCCATTTTCAGTCAGCCTAGGACAGCACGTCTGCGAATTCCTTCTCAAAGAACTGCTTGGGCCGGGCGCCGATAACGGTGCTCTTGACCTCGCCGCCCTGGAACAGGTAAACGGCCGGGATGGAGGTGATGCCGTACTCGGCTGCGATGGCCGGGTTGTCGTCAACGTTCACCTTGACCACATCAACCTTCTCGCTGTACTCGACCGAGATCTCGTCGAGAATCGGCCCCAGCTTGCGGCACGGCCCGCACCATTCGGCCCAGAAATCGACGATGACCGGCTTCTCGGAGGCCAGTACGTCAGTGCTGAAGCTGGCGTCAGTTACATCTTTTGCGTTGCTCATTGCCTTTGTCTCTCTTCCGTTGGTTGCTGCTGCACGCTGCTTAGGCGTGGAAATCTGCGAGATAGTGCTCGACGTCGAGGGCCGCCACACAACCGGATCCGGAAGCGGTGATCGCCTGGCGGTACGTCGGATCGATCACATCACCGGCGGCGAAAACACCCTGGATGCTGGTCTTGGACGTGCGGCCGTCGACCGCGATGGTTCCCTCCGTGGTCAGTTCGAGCTTGCCCTTGACCAGATCGGTACGGGGATCATTGCCGATTGCAACGAACACTCCGGTTACCGCCAGCTCGGTTTCCGCGCCATCCAGGAGATTTTTCAACCGCAATCCGGTGACTTTGTCCTGACCCAGGACGTCCTCCACGCCGGTGTTCCACACGAAGCTGATCTTCTCGTGGGCCAAGGCGCGGTCAGCCATGATCTTTGAAGCACGGAGGGTGTCGCGGCGGTGCACAACGGTGACGGTCCTGGCGAACTTGGTGAGGAACAGGGCCTCTTCCATGGCGGAGTCGCCGCCACCGATTACCGCGATGTCCTGATCCTTGAAGAAGAAACCGTCGCAGGTTGCACACCAGCTGACACCGTGGCCTGAAAGCCGCTTCTCGTTCGGCAGTCCGAGCTCACGGTAAGCCGAGCCGGTGGAGAGAATGATGGAGCGGGCCTTGAAGGTCTCCCCCGTGCCGATGGTGACGGTCTTGACGTCGCCGTCGAGGTCCAGTTCGGTGACGTCCTCGAACTGGATCTCCGTGCCGAAGCGTTCGGCCTGCTTCTCGAAGTTCTCCATGAGATCCGGGCCCATGATGCCGTCCGGGAACCCCGGGTAGTTCTCCACATCAGTGGTGTTCATCAGTTCACCGCCGGCCGTTACCGAGCCTGCCAGGAGCAGCGGCTTCAGGTTCGCGCGCGCCGTGTACACCGCTGCGGTGTAGCCTGCCGGGCCGGAGCCGACGATGATGACATCACGTACTTCGGAGGCAGTGTTTTCTGCGTTGCTCACTGAACGGTGAACCTCTTCCTTTGTCGATGCGCCCGCCTCTATGGCCGGCCACATGGCACAACTATTGCCGGGCATTGAATATTCCGGCCGAAATGGGCGTCACGGAGCGACACCACTACTCAGGGTACCGGTTTGCCGGGGCCGGACAGGGCCCCGGTTACAGGACGGCGACCGCACAGGGCCGCGACTGTACAGCCCGCCACCGAACAGGGTCGCTACAGAGGGCCGCTACGGAACTGGTCTACTACGGAACTGGTCTACTACTGAACCTTGATCTCGGCCAGGCGGAGGCCGTACCCGTAACGGGTCTTGGGAGCGGCGAGCTTGGGAAGCGTCTTGATGGACACGATCACGTATTGCGCCGTCACCGGTTCGGCCAACGGCATGGTCAGGTCCGGAGACGTGAAGCTGTTGCTGCCAATCTGTTTCGCGCCGTCCAGGGACGGGCTGTCATTGGTGAAGACACTGATGCTGCCGCCGGAGGCGCCGAGTTGGCTCAGGGTGACGGAGGAGACCTTGGAGGGGTCTTTCAGTTTGACGACGAGCGGGACCTCGGAAGCCAGTCCGCCCCAGTCTTCCGTGGCGAATTCCATATCGGACCAGAAGCTCGCGCCGTTCCCGTCAAAGGTCTTGACGAGGTCGGAATCGTAATTTCCGGCGAAATCGAAGTTGCCGAGTCGCGTCACGCCCTCGATGACGGGCGGTCCGGCGACCGGTGCCTGGCTGGCGGTCGACGTCGGCTGTGCGGTGGTCTGTTCCGGTGCGCTGGACTGCGCGGAGGAGGCGGCGGTGGTCTGAGGGCCGCTCTTGAAGAGGCTGCCAAGGTTGCTGACCGCGAAGATGAGGCCTACCACCAGCACGACAGCCAAGAGGCCGCCCACCAGCCAGCGCATGGAGCGCGGCTCCCGGTTGGGCTCGTCTTCGTCTTCGTACTCGTACTCGTCCACATCCTCATCGACGGCGGCACGTGCCGAGGCGGGGAAGTTGCCTGGAGCCCGATCCGCGGTGTCGAAGCCGGCTCCGGCCACTCCTGCGGCTGCTGCTGCGCCGCCGTGGTGCTCGAGGCCACGCTGGTCGTCGCCGGTGTAGTCGCCGTCGGACCACAGGGAAACTTTAGGTGCCGCGGCGGTTGCCGGCTGCTGCGCTGCCGGCTGGGCCTGGCGGGACGCCTGGCCGCCCTGGACGGGCTGCGGCGCCGTCGTGTGTCCCGCGGTCTCCTGCGGTGCGGTGGTGGGGGCCTTTTGGGCCCTGGCGGCAGCTGCTGCCGCTCCGGCCGCCATGCCAGCCGCGGCGGTGGGAGCCGACGCGGGGCGGGACGGTACTCCGGCGGAGGGCCCCGCGGGGGAAACCGGCGGTTGTCCGGCTGCAGCCTGGGTCTGCCCGTAGTCGATGTACCCAGCGTCGACTTCCTCGTCGTCGTAGAGCCCGTCGTAGGTTTCGGGCTCGTGGGAGCGGGCCTGCCCAAAGATTTCGCTGCCCAGGGTGTCCGTGAAGAAGGGTTCGACGTACGGCGGGTTGGATGACACCACAAGATCCAGGAGATCCGCCGCCGAGGTGTGGTTGGTGATCAGGTACGTGGTGGAATCGCTGACGCCAAGGTCAAGGATCTGCACGCTGCCGGGACGTTCGCCCGTGGCCACTTCGCGGGCACTCTGGGCCACCTGATCGGCGTTGCCCGGGCCGGCGACGAGGATGCTCACGGGACGGTTCAGCACCTGGTCCACACCGTCCAGCACCAGATCCTGGTCATGTGAGGTCAGTACGGTGGCAGTGACCTTGTAACGGCCACCGAGTACTGATCCGACATCGATCGGGTGGGACACGGGCTCCTCCTAGACTGTCCGGGACCTGCCGACGTGGTCACTCTGAGAGCGACCGTGTGCCCTCCGGTAAGCCGGTTGACCGCTGGTCCGCAACTTCCCTTGTTAGTCTTCGATCCTAGCCGATGCTCTGTCCAGGCCGCGTGAGCACGGTGGTTTGAAACGGGGCCGGGCTCATTTTTTCTTTTTCCGGCTGAACGGGAAATAGGGGTTGTGACCGGCCGGGCCCTGGTATGTCCGGCGGCCCGGCAAGGGAGCATCGCCCCGGCCCAAACCGCCTAGAGCGGTACTGGGGAGGTCCTCGGCCGGCAGATATCCGCCCTCAGGACCGGATGGACGCCCGTAAGGGAACGAGTCCTCTTCCCGGATGTCGGGGCCGACGCGGAACGACTCGGCGTCGAACTCACCGGAGATTCGCGGAATCAGACCTGTATCCACCGAGATGGTGGCCCGCTCCGGTGCCCTTCGCACCTCCGGTACGCCGCCTGCCTGCGGCTCAGCGCCCGCCTCGGTGGCCGGCCCCGCGGCGCGGCGCCGGAGCCGCCCAAGCAGAGGCTGCAGGAGGTCCTGCAGCTCGGTGACCCGGAAGAGCTTCAACAGCAGGAAGTAGGCGGCCATCATGACGGGACCGACGACGACGATCGTCACCAGGGCGGCGAGCCGGTCGCTCCAGGCGTAGCCGTCCGGGTTGTAGCTGCCCAGCATCCACAGGGCCACGGCTCCGGCCAGGGCGGAACCCAGGGCCGCGTAGCCCATGCGGATGTAGGAGCTGGCGATCCGAGGTCCGTCCAGGTGACCCAGGAGCCGGCGCAGGAACGTCGCGCTGACGATCACGGAGAGGATATTGCCACCGGTATAGAGGATGGCGATGGCGAAGATGATCTGATCGAAAGGCAGGAACTGGATCGCGAACGCGGCCGCCACATTGACCAGCGCCAGCACCAGCTGGATGAAGAACGGCGTCCGGGCGTCCTCATTGGCGTAGAACACCCGCGACATCATGAAGTTGGCGCTCATGAAGGGGGTGCTAAGGGCCAGTATGGTGAGGGTCTGGGCCAGCATGACGCCGTCCTGGCGCACGTTGCCTGAGAAGAACATGCCCAGTGGTCCGGCCAGCGCAAAGAGCGCCAGTGCACCGAAGACGGTTGCCACGGCCATGGTCCTCAGCCCGTGGGAGAGGGCGTTGCGCAGCGCAACCCGGTCCCCGTCCTGTGATGCCCGGGTCATCCGGTTGAACAGTACTGTCGCCAGGGACAGGGCAATGATGGAGTGCGGAAGCAGATACAGCTGGCTGGCCACCTCCAGCACGGCATTACCCGGAATCGTCGCTGCCGCGGGGTCCCCTGCTTGTTGGAGGCGGAGCCGCTCCGCGCCCGGGATTGTGGCGATGCGCATGACGTAAAGGAATGCCAGCTGTCCCACGGCCGCCGTCGCCAAGGTCCAGACGCTCAGCTTCGCGGCATGGCCCAGCCCCACCCCGCGCCAGCCGAAGCGCGGCCGCAGCCCCAGCCGGAGCCTGAACACGGGAATGAGCAGGACGGCGGTCTGGGCGACGACGCCGATCGTGGAGAACCCGGCCACGAGGATGGTCTGGAAGGACCCCCAGTTGTCGATCGTGTGGGGATTAACGGCGTTGGCGCCCATGATGGCGATGAACATGCCCAGACCGGCGATCGCCACGATGTTGTTGATGATCGGCGCCCACATCGCGGGCCCGAAGGCTCCGTGGGCGTTGAGGACCTGGGTCAGCAGGGCGTAGAGGCCATAGAAGAAAATCTGGGGAAGGCACCAGAATGCGAATGAGACCGCGAGTGCCTTCTGCTGCGGCGAGTAGCCCTGGGTGGTCAGCTGAATAACGGAAGGCGCCAGCAACGTGACCAGCAGCGTGAGCACCAGCAGCACCAGCACCGCCAGCGTCAGCAGCCGGCTGATGTAGTCCGCTCCCTTGTCTGGCGCCTTGCTGGCCTTGATGATCTGCGGCACCAGAACGGCGTTGAACACCCCGCCCGCGACCAGCAGGAAGATCAGGTTGGGGAGGTTGTTGGCGTTGATGAAAGTGTCGTTGACCGTCGAGCCCAGGCCCAGGGCGGCGGCCAGCATCCAAGTCTTGGCGAAGCCCAGGAAACGCGAAACGAGGGTGCCGGCGGCCATGATGGCGCTGGAACGGGCTTCTCCGGACTGGACAGCTTTGGAATCGGCGGGGCCGGAGGGTACGGGGGTGGGTTTGGCTGATGACATCGTCTTCATCGTCTCACCCGCGCGGGGCATTAGTCGCTATCGGTGGCCGTGACCGGCCGCACCTGCGGCCTTCAGCGGTCTTCTGGGAGGACTTCTTTGGCCAGATCCGCGATGCGGCGCTCATTCGGGAAGGACAGCTTGCGGGCCAGCTCCTGGATGGGAACCCACGCGACGTCGACTGCTTCTTTATCCGGATCGTTTTCGATGGTGAGTTCCCCGCCGGTGGCCCGCAACAGGTAGTGGTGCACGGTCTTGTGGACGCGGTGCCCGCTCACGGTGAACCAGTAGTCGATGCTTCCCAGCGGTGCCAGAATCCTGCCTTCGATGCCGGTTTCCTCGGCGATCTCGCGGACGGCAGCTTCCTCGTTGCTTTCCTTGCCTTCGGGGTGGCCTTTCGGCAGGCACCACTCGAGACGGCCGCCTCGGTTGAGGCGCGCGATGATCGCTACCCGCAGGTCGGCGTCGGACATGTCCACCACGACGCCGCCGGCGGAGATTTCCTCGACGGTGGGCAGGGAAGCGTGGCCCGTGTGCTGGACAGGCGCGACATTGGCACCTATTGCCGACGGCAACGGTGCGTTTGTCCTCCTGCCGGGAGCGCTCGGTACGGGATGGGCCATGAGGTCCACTCTAACGACTCTTGCCCGCTGTTGATGACCTAAACATGGCCGGAAAGTGGACTGCCGGGAAAGTCGGCCCGCGGCGGTTCGTCTGCAATCGTGACGAACCGGCCGGATCTGTGAGGGTTCCGGTGTGGTGCTGGCGCGGTTTTCTGACAAGCTTAAGTAACTATGGCGCACGCACATCACAAGACTGACTCCCACACCGTTTCTTTCCAGGTGGATCCGGTGGTTCTGGAGCTCGGGCAGCGGTTCGTCGACGCCGGCCACGAGCTGTCCCTCGTGGGCGGCCCGGTCCGTGACCTGTTTCTGGGCCGGATCTCCCCCGACCTCGATTTCACCACCGACGCTACCCCGGACCAGACCGTTGCCCTGATCAAGAAATGGGCGGACAACTACTGGGAGATCGGGCGCGCCTTCGGCACCATCGGGATGCGCAAGGGCGACTTCCAGATCGAAATCACCACCTACCGGGCCGACGCCTACGATCCGGAGTCCCGCAAGCCGCTAGTGGCCTTCGGAACATCGCTCACGGATGACCTGCTGCGGCGGGACTTCACCATCAACGCCATGGCACTGCGGCTGCCCACGCTGGAGCTCGTCGATCCTTTTGGCGGCGCCCGCGACCTGCACGCCTCGATCCTCAATACCCCGGGACCGCCGGAAACGTCCTTCTCCGACGACCCGCTGCGCATGATGCGCGCCGCAAGGTTCGCGGCCCAACTGGGGGTGTCGGTGCACCCCGAGGTGCGCGAGGCGATGGTCCGGATGGCGGAACGGATCAGCATCATCTCGGCCGAACGCGTGCGCGATGAACTGATCAAACTCATCTGCGCCGGCCAACCGCGGGCCGGCGTGGACCTGCTGGTCGACACCGGACTCGCGGACCTGGTGCTGCCGGAAGTCTCGGCCCTGCGACTCGAATCCGATGAACACCACCGCCACAAGGACGTCTACCAGCACTCGCTCCAGGTCCTGGAACAGGCCGCCGCCCTGGAATCGAAGGCGGACGGCCCGGTTCCCGGCCCGGACTTTGTGCTGAGGTTCGCGGCGCTGATGCACGACGTCGGCAAGCCGGCCACGCGCCGCTTTGAACCGGGCGGTGCGGTGAGTTTCCGCCACCACGACATGGTGGGCGCCAAGCTGACCGCGAAGCGGATGAAGGCGCTCCGCTTTGACAACGACACCATCAAGGCCGTAGCCAGGCTCGTGGAGCTGCACATGCGCTTCTACGGTTACGGTGAGGCCGGCTGGAGCGATTCCGCGGTCCGCCGCTACATCACCGACGCCGGGCCCCTCCTGGAGCGTCTGCACCGGCTCACCCGCTCCGACGTGACCACCCGGAACCAACGCAAGGCGGACCGGCTATCCTTCGCCTATGACGACCTCGAGACGAGGATCGCGGCACTGCGGGAACAGGAATCCCTCGACGCCGTCCGCCCGGACCTTGACGGTGGCCAGATCATGGCCCTGCTCGGTCTCAAGCCCGGTCCCGTGGTGGGCCGCGCCTACAAATTCCTGCTCGAAGAACGCATGGAGCACGGTCCGCTCGATCCCGCAGTCGCCGAATCCCGCTTGCGGGAATGGTGGGCGGTCCAGCCCGAGGCGGCGCCCGCCGGCGTCGAAACTTCCACCCCTGAGGAGTCCTAAGTGTCTGCACCATCTAACGGCCCCCGCCCCCAACTGTGGATCCTGCGGCACGGCGAAACAGAGTGGTCCAAGAGCGGGCAGTACACCGGGCTCACCGACATGCCCCTCACGGTGGAAGGCGAGCAGCAGGCCGTGGAAGCGCGCAGGGTGCTCGAGACCGTCGACTTCGACCTGGTGCTGACCTCGCCCCTGCGCCGCGCCCGCCGGACCGCCGAACTCGCCGGCTACCCTGACGCCCAGCTGGAGCCGCTGGCGGTGGAATGGGACTACGGCGACTATGAGGGGATCAGCTCAGACCTCATCCGCAAGGACAACCCCGAGTACCTGATCTGGACGCACGGCGTGCCCAACGGTGAAGCGCTCGACGACGTCGCCGCCCGGGCGGACAAGATCGTGGCCCGGGTTCTGGAATCGGGCCTGGACAATGTGCTGATCGTCGCGCACGGACATTTCTCCCGCATCCTGACCGCCCGGTGGCTCGGACTCGACCCCCGCGAGGGCCGGCACTTCGTGTTGGGAACTGCCAAAGTCTGCACCCTGGGATGGGATAAAAAGACCCCGGCAATCGTGCGCTGGGGACTCTAAAGCCGGATTTTAAAACAAAGTCAAAAAAAGTTTATGAATTCGGTAGGCAACTGCCGCATTCGTAGTGTATTTTTATTTCTGACCCCAGAGCGACTTGCCGGGGTCACGGCGCGCGTCGCCCGGCCAGTCAGCCGGAGCCACGGCAGGACAGAAAAGGAGGTTGGGAAAATGATGATTACTTTGACTAGCGGATGGATGTACACCACCACCGCCACCCCGGCCTCGTTCGCTGTGCCGCGCCCAAATGTCGGACTGACTGTTTCCTGACCGCTCCCCCGTCCCAGGTAATGCAACCTGGGGCCGGCGGCAACTGGCTTCCTCCACGGAACGCCCGGTGACAGCAGCCTGAACAGGCGGAACCACGCGGTTGCGCAGCTTCCCCATAGTTCGGAACCCAGCTTCTTGTTGGGGTCTCGGCGCTACCGCGTCCAGGGGCCATTCTATCGAATAACTTCTCCGTCTCCGGAATTCCGGCTTAACTAAAGCCCTGGAATTGCGCGCTTAATTGTCGCGCCCGGAATCGGCTATTCGAATTCAATGCACTAATGGCTCTATTTGCCGCGCCCAAAATACCCCGCCCGATTCGGCCGGCCATTCCTGCCTGCCGCCTGTTTGCGCTCGTTTGCCTCATGTTTGCCGTCGGCCAGGCAGCAATCCCCCCAATGAAAGGTCCCCGTGGCTACCCCAACCACCGCTTCAACCCAGCGCGCCGCCGTCCCCGCCGTCCCCGCTGCCAAGACGCACCGATCAAGCCCCCGAGGGGAGGTAAGAACCATGATGAACAAGCTCTATACGGTCCTGTTCCGAAAGCTGGCACACCGGAAGCCGACCCGCTTCAACGGCCAACTCCTGGACCAAAGGCGAGACGACACCTTCCTCGCCATGCATCAGGCCGGCCTGATCCGCTGAGTACTGGACACTTCCGCCACCGGTGCACGGACCAACCCCGTGCACGGACCAAACCCGTTACCGGAAGGACTGTCCGCAGCGAAGGAGAACCTGATGAGTGCCATCGGAACCGATCCCAGGGAGCCCGCGCGGCGACGCGCGGGCTCCCCCTTTTAAGTCCCTTCGCCTCCCCGGATTGTGCGCGGGAGGCGATCCGACGTGCCAGGAACGCCACCGCGCCGCATGGGGCAACCGCCCCCGGTAAGCTCAAGGACATGCAGGAGACAAAGCCGCCGGAGCGCAAACGGATCCGATTGGTCATCCCGAGCCGCAGCGACCCTTTTCTCCGAAACTTCACGGAAGTGGTAGGCGGTCCTTTGGGCCAGCGCTCGGCGCCCGGGATCGTTTCGCCAGGATTCTTCACGGTGGAGCGTGTTCTGGTGATCCTCACAGTCATCGCGGCCCTGGCCGGGATCCTGCTCAAGAACTTCTGCCGCACCCACGGCTGGGAAACACCCGGACAGTTCTACGCCACGTGCTACTCGGACTTTCCGGAACTGTTCCGTAACCGCGGCCTCGGCGATGGCGCCTTCCCCTTCATCACCCAGGGAAGCCTCTTTGAGTACCCCGTGCTGATGGGGTTCATCGCGGGCGCCACGGCGCTTCTGGTCCCCGGCGCCGGCACCGGGGATCCCCGCGTCCTCGGCTACTTTGACATCAACGCCACCCTGATCGCCGCGGTCTGGATCGTCACCGTGCTGGCCACGGCACGGACAAACCGGCCGCGGTCCTGGGACGCGGCGATGGTTGCCCTTGCCCCCGGCATTGTCCTGGCCGGTGTCATTAACTGGGACATGTGGGCCGTGTGCATGCTGGCCCTGGGCATGTACTTCTTTTCGCGAAACAAGCTTGTCCTCGCCGGAATCCTCATCGGACTGGGCACGGCCACTAAGCTCTACCCCCTATTAATCCTCGGCGCCGTCCTGCTGCTGGCGCTTCGGAGCGGGCGCATCAGGGCGCTGCTTATCACTGCCGGCGCCGCAACCGCGGCCTGGCTGGCGGTCAACGTCCCTGTGGCCGCGGCAAATCCGGACGGCTGGAAGTACTTCTACCAGTTCACACAGGAGCGGCCCGCAGGCTACAGCTCCCCCTGGTTCGCCTACAACCTGGTGGCCGAACGGCTGGGCTGGAACCCGCTTGAGGCCCAAGCCATCAACTCCCTGGCCCTGGACCTGTTCCTCCTGGCCTGCATCCTGATTGGCGTCCTCGCACTGACAGCACCCCGGCGGCCCAGGATCGCCCAGTTGGCGTTCCTGATCGTGGCCGCATTCATCCTGACCAACAAGGTGTACTCGCCCCAATTCGTGCTGTGGCTGATACCCCTCATCGCCCTAGCCCGGCCCCGCTGGCGCGACTTCCTCATCTGGCAGACCATCGAAGCGCTGCACTGGGGCGCCATCTGGATGTACCTGGGGCAGGCGACCAGCGGCGGTTCGACCCAGCACAACATCGACATGCCGTATTACGTCCTGGCAGTGGTTGCCCACATGCTCGCCACCGCCTACCTGATGGCCCGCGTCGCGTGGGACATCTGGGACCCGTCCTACGACGTGATCCGCCGCCACCGGATCGATGATCCGCATGGTGGACCCTTCGATGGCGCCCCGGACTGGCTGCGGATCAATCTTCGCCGGCCTGCTACGTCCGTCGTGCCGTGGCGGAAGGGTGCCGTAGCGGAAGGCTCCCGCACATGACTGACGTCGCCGTCGTCGGTTCGGGCCCCAACGGGCTGGCCGCGGCGGTGACCATGGCGCGGGCCGGACTCAAAGTCCACGTCTTCGAGGCGGCCGCCACACCCGGCGGCGGACTCCGCACCGCCGAACTGATGGAACCGGGCCACTTCCACGACGTCTGTTCGGCCGTGCACCCCATGGTTCTGGCTTCACCATTCTTCCGCCGGTTCGAGCTCTCCCGGCGCGTGCCCCTGGAGGTGCCGGACCTCTCATACGGTTCCCCGCTCGACGGCGGCCGTGCGGCGCTGGCCTACCGTTCCCTGGACCGTACTGTTGCGGAACTTGGGCGGGACGGAGCCGCGTACCGCCGGCTGATGGAGCCACTCGTGCGGCGGGTGGAGGGAGTCGCAGACCTGACCCTGAACCAGCTGCTGCGGATTCCAGGAGATCCCGTGGCAGCCTCCGTATTCGGGCTCCGGGCGCTCGAACAGGGCTCGCCGCTGTGGAACGCGAGGTTCAGCCAGGACCTGGCCCCCGCCCTGCTGAGCGGGGTCGCCGCCCACGCCGTGGCGCCGCTGCCCTCGGTGGCCGCAGCCGGCGCGGGCCTCATGCTGGCGGCCCTGGGGCATGCCGGCGGCTGGCCTATTCCCCGCGGCGGATCGGCCGCGATTGCCCAGGCGCTGACCGCCGACATCGAAGCCCATGGCGGGGTGATCGAGACCGGGAGGCGGATCACTTCACTCGCGGAGCTGCCGCCTACGCGGGCCACCCTCCTGGATGTGGCGGCCCCCGCGCTGCTGCACCTGGCGGAGGGCAGGCTCCCGGCACGCTACCGGAGCTCCCTGGAGTCCTTCCGCTTCGGAAACGCGGCCTGCAAGGTCGACTTCATCCTCTCCGGACCGGTGCCGTGGGCGGCGCAGGGCCTCGCCGATGCCGGGACTGTGCACGTGGGCGGCACCAGGGCAGAAACCGCGGAAGCGGAGCGCCTGGTTGCGGCGGGACGCCATCCGGACCGGCCCTACGTGCTGGTCTCCCAGCCCTCGCGTTTCGATTCCCGCCGAGCCCCGGCCGGCCGGCACATCCTGTGGACGTATTGCCATGTCCCGGCCGGCTCCGCAGTGGATATGAGTGACGCGGTCATGGCGCAAATGGAGCGCTTCGCACCCGGCTTCCGGGACCTGGTGGTCGAGTTCAAAGTGACTACGGCGGCAGGTTTGGCGGCGTACGACGTGAACTTCGTCGGCGGGGACTTCGGTGCCGGCCGCATGGACCTTTGGGGCGTGCTGCGGCGGCCGGTGCTGAGCCCCGTTCCATGGCGGACGCCGCTACCCGGCGTGTATTTGTGCTCGTCCTCCACCCCGCCGGGCCCCGGCGTCACCGGGATGCCCGGCTTCCACGCCGCCAGGTATGCCCTCAAGGACATGTTCGGGCTCGGCGTTCCGGGCCTCGGCTACCGGGTCCCCTAACCCAACCGCGGGGCCCCTAATCGCGTCTCCTCAGCCGCCGTAGCAGCCATGGCGGACAGCCGTCCGTCCCGCATGCTCGCCACGGCGTCCGTGAGCGGGACGAAATCGGTGTCGTGGGTGACCATGACGGTCGCCACGCTGAACTCGTCCGTGACCTCCCGCAGCAACCGGACGATCGCCTCGCTGCGGTGGTGGTCAAGGGCCGCCGTGGGCTCGTCCACAAGCAGCACGGCTGGGTTTCCCATGAGTGCCCGGGCAATGTTGACGCGCTGGCGCTGCCCGCCGGAGAGCTGGTGGGGCCGCTTCGCGAGGGCGTGCCCGAGACCCACAAGATCCAGCAGACCCGCGGCCCGTTCGGCTGCCGCCCGGGCGGCTCCTCCGCGCAGGCGCTGGGTGATCACCAACTGCTCCATCGCCGTGAGGGAGGGCAGGAGGTTGGGCTGCTGGAAGATGATGCCGATCTTGTCCCGGCGCAGTGCGGTGCATCCGGCGTCGGGCAGTCCGCCGGCATCCTGGCCGTCGATCAGTACCAGGCCGGCGGAGGGCCGGACGAGGGTGGCGGCGACGGCCAGCAGGGACGACTTTCCGGACCCCGAGGGGCCGATCAGGGACACGAACTGCCCTGCGTGAACCTTGAGGCTCACGCCGTCAAGGGCCTTGAGGGTGCCGTCTCCGTCCGGGTACTCCAGAGTGACGTTGACCAGGTTAAGAGCGGCCTGGTTCAGGCTGGAACTGTTCAGGGCGGACTTGTTCAGCTTGGAGGCGTTCGGGACGAAATTGTTCAGTGCGGAGTTCACTAAATATGCCTTTCGAAGAATATACGGGAGGAGGGTCAGGGCCCGGTCAGTTGCCGCCGAGGGCGATGAGCGGATCTACGCGGGCCACGCTGCGGACCGCGAGGGTTGCCCCGGCTAGGCCCAGGAGCACGATTCCGGCGATGGGCAGCAGCGTGGTCCCGGGCGTAAGGAGGAACGGCGCCGCCTGGGACGCGACGACCCCGCCGGCGACGCCGGCCAGCCCACCCGCCGCGGCGCCGGCCAGCAGGACCAGGGCTGCCTGCGCCATGGCGTCCCGCAGGATGTAGCGGGCGGACCCGCCGAGTGCCTTCAGAACGGCGATGTCCCGGGTGCGCTGGACCGTCCAGACCGTCAGGAAGGCAACAATCACGAGGGCCGAGATGCCGTACAGGAACGCCTGCATCAGCAGCAGCGAGCCGTGCTCGCTCTTGTAGGAGCCGAGGGCCTGGAAGGATTCGTCAACAGTGGTGCTGACGGTGCCCGCGGCTGCGTTGGCGGCGCCCGTATCCGCCCCGGGTCCGGCGTCGGGGTCAAACGTTACGGCCAGCACCGTCGCGGCGCCCCCCGCTTGAACATGTGCCAGTTTCTGCCAATCGGCCAACGTGGTCCACACGACTCCGGTGTGTGAATACCACTGCTCCGGAACCACGGCGGTTACGACGAGTTCGGTGCCGCCCACCGAGGCGCGGCTGCCGATGCTGAGATCCAGGTCCTTCGCCAGTCCCGCTCCGACGGCGATGGTTCCCTCGGTCAGCGGGACGGGAGCCAGGGGTGTGCCGGGCTCGGTGCCGAAGACCGCAACACTTGCCGTCCGTGCCGGCACGCCTCCGGCGCCCAGCGCCTGGAAGCGGCTCTGGGTGATCCCCAAGGCGTCGGCCCGGGCGACGCCGTCGCGTGCTCTCCACTGCGCCTGTTGGGCGCGCGTGACTTCGGATTCCGTGAACGAGGCCTTGGGTGTGCTCCCGGCCGGGGCGCCGAAGACCAGCTGGTCGGCCGGGAGGGCGGCGAGGGCCGACGTCGACTGGTTTCCCAGTCCGGCCGTGAGCCCGGAAAGCATGACGAGCAGCAGCGTGATGAGCGCGACGACCGCGCCCATCAGGGCGAACCGGCCCTTGGCAAAGCGGATATCGCGGATGGCGAGATACATGGTTGTCCTTTTTTGTGACGTTTGCGGCGTTGCTTCCAGCCTTCCCTCCGCCTGGCTCCGAGGCATCGGCCGCCCGGTTGGACCGCCGGAACCGCGCGGACGGCCACGCGGTCAACCGAAAGGTTGATTCCGCCGCTGGCGGGCCGTTTTCCGCAGGAGCCCCGCCCCGCCGGCACTACGCTGGAAGCATGGAGGGCAACGCCGGCAACACGGTCCACGACGGCACTAGCCACGACGGCACTACTCACGACGGCACTGGCAACGGGGTCACACGAAACGTCGGCACGCTGCCTGGCGGCACGCCGGATGGCGGCCATCAGCACGCGGGTACGGAGCCCACCGGGGCGGCCGTCATTCTGCGCGTTCTTCGCGTGAGCCTTCACGTCGGCTTCGCGGTGCTGCTCCTGGTGGCGTTGGTCCGGCTCCTGACCGGCGGAATCACGGGCCAGAGCTGGCTCACCTTGCTGCTGGCCCTGCTGCTCGCCGCCTTCTACCTGGTGGGCACCGTTCTGGAGAAGCGGCACGCCACCCACCGGACCCGGTTCGATCCGCGGCCCTACTCGGCCTGGTGGCTGTGCGGCGTGTGCGTCCTGTGGCTGCTGCTGATCTGGACCAGCGCCGACTTCGTCTGGCTGGCCTTCCCGCTGTTCTTCCTGCAGCTGCATGTCTTCCGGCGCCGGCTGGCGCTGCCCGCGATCGCATTCAGCACCCTTTTTGTCATTGGAGCGCTTTGGTTCCACAACGGCGGTGCAGCATCTCCGGATCCCGCCAGTGTGGCGCCGCAGCTGCCCATGGTGCTCGGGCCCGCGTTCGGCGCAGCCTTTGCCGTGGTCACCGGGCTGGCCTACCGGGCACTGTTCCTGGAGGCCGAAAACCAGCGGCTGGCCGCCGAGGAGCTCCGCCGCACCCGTGCCGAACTCGCGCGAACCCAGCACAATGCCGGCACCCTGGCTGAGCGCACCCGGCTGGCCCGCGAAATCCACGACACCCTGGCCCAGGGTCTGTCCAGCATTGTGCTCATGGGGCGCGCGGCCGAGAAGGCCCTGGACGACGGCGAACCCGCCGTGGCACGGGAAAGGCTCCGCATTGTCCGGGACACGGCGGCCGCCAATCTTGCTGAGGCCCGCAACTTCGTCCGGGCGCTCCAGTCCCCCGATCTCGAGGACGGCTCCCTGGTGTCCGGCCTCCTCCGGCTGTGTGAAAAGACCGAGGCGGAGACCGCCGCGCGGGGTACCGGGCTGCGCTGCCGCCTCGACGTCGAAGGTGTGCCGGTGGAACTCCCCGGCGCCCACCAAACGGCCCTGCTCCGGGCCGCCCAAGCGAGTCTGGCCAACGTACGGGTCCATGCGCAGGCGAGCACCGCCGTCGTCACCCTTTCCTTCCTGGGCCCGGAAGTGGCCATGGACATCTACGACGACGGCACCGGGTTCGACCCCGCGGCCCTGCCGGCCCGTCCCGACGGTTCCGGCTATGGACTGACGTCGCTGCGGGAACGCGTGGACGCCCTCCATGGCCAGCTGGACATCGAGTCTGCCCCGGGCGAGGGAACCGTCGTGGCCATCCGGCTGCCACTGGGGCAAGCCCCTGATTCCGCGCAGGGCACCGCGTCCGGTTCCGGCGCCACGTCGGGGCAAATCAGCGGGGGGCAGCCATGAGCAACATCCGGGTGTTCCTGGTGGACGACCACCCGGTGATCCGGGCCGGGCTGCGGGCGATGCTGGGTGATCTGCAGGGCATCACCGTCGTGGCCGAGGCCGCCGACGGCGGCGCCGCCCTGGCCGGACTGGCCAAGCTCCACACCCTGGGCGAGCCCGCGGATGTGGTGCTCATGGACCTGCAGATGGGCGCGGGCATGGACGGCGTCACCGCCACCGGCAAGATCAAGGCCGGAGAGGCAGGGCAACCGGCGCCTCCGGTGCTCATCCTCACCACCTATGACTCCGACGCCGACATCCTCGCCGCCGTCGAGGCCGGCGCCAGCGGCTACATGCTCAAGGATGCCCCGCCGGAGCAGATCCGTCAGGCGGTGCTCTCCGCCGCGGCCGGCGGGACGGCGCTGGCACCCGAGGTCGCGGCCAGGCTGATGGGCCGGATCAGGAATCCGGAGCCGGCCCTGTCCGCCCGGGAGATACAGCTGCTTGAACTGCTGGCCACCGGGATGGGAAACCGGGCCATCGCGAAGCAGCTGTTCATTTCCGAGGCCACGGTCAAGACCCACCTGGTGCACATCTACGGCAAGCTCGGCGTCGACAACCGCACTGCCGCGATCGCCGTGGCCGCGCAGCGCAGGATCATCCGGCGGCCCTAGGCAGCCTGAGGCATACCCGGCGCCTTGTTCGTGGCGGCGTTATGCGACGGTGCGTGTGCCGGTGTTTTGCGCCTGGTCCATGTGACAGGGAAGTTGTCAGTGGTCCGGGGCATAATGGCGGCATGGGGAACACATCCAAACTTTCACTGGCCCTCGTGGGTCTTGTCCTTGGCGCCTCGCTGGCGGCCTGCGGGGACGGCCGGAACGGCGCAGAAGGCGCCGCCCAGCAGCTCGCTTCCGCGGTGTCCGCGCTCGACGTCGGCTCCGTCGCCTTCGAGGGGAAGGAATCGGGCGCCGCCAACGACCAGCTCAAGGAAATATTCCAGGGCCTGGACCCGGACAAACCGGCAGTGCAGGCCGGCGGGCTGACCTTTGAGTCGGACACGGCCACGTTCCCGCTGAACTACACCTGGAAACTCGGCGCGGAGGAATGGAAGTACACCGTTTCCGCGCAGCTGAAGAAATCCGGCGACAAGTGGCTTCCGGTCTGGAAACCGGCCATCCTGGTCCCGGACCTGGCTGACGGGGAGATCCTCACCCGTGCCACCCAGACGCCGCAGCGGGCCTCCATCCTCGGCGCCGGCGGGGCCCCGCTGGTTGCGTACCGGCCAGTGGTCAACGTTGGCGTCGACAAGCCCGCACTCGGCGGCGCGGACCCCGCCGACTCCGCCACCAAGCTTGCCCAACTGGTCGGCGTGGACCCGGCAGCCTACGCCCAGCAGGTCAAGGCGGCCGGTCCGGACGCCTTCGTTCCGGCCATCACCTTCCGCGAGGACGGCTCCCGGACCATCACGGACAGGCAGATCTCCGCCATCCCCGGCGGCCGCGCCATCCCGGACAGCCTGCCGCTGGCACCTACCCGCACGTTTGCGCGGGCACTTCTGGGTACAGTCGCCGAGGCGAACGCCGAGCAAATCGAGAAGTCCGGCGGCGCACTCAAACCCGGTGACACCACCGGAGCCGGGGGCCTGCAGCAGCAGTACGACGCGCAGCTGCGCGGAACCGACGGAATCGTGATTCGGGCACAGCAATCCGGGCTCACCGCCGCGGAAATCCAGGCGGCCTCCCCCGATCCGAGGCGGGTGCTGTTCGAGACCGGCATCAAAGCCGGAACCCCGCTGAAAACCACGCTGGACCCGAAGCTGCAGCAGCTGGCGGAAGACGTGCTCGGCAAGATCGGCCCCGCGTCGGCCATTGTGGCCCTCCGGCCCTCCAGCGGCGCCGTCCTGGCGGCCGCGTCCGGGCCAGGCAGCAACGGCTACGACACCGCGATGCTGGGACAGTACGCCCCCGGATCGATCTTCAAGATGGTCGACTCCCTGGCCATGTTCCGCAACGGAATGACCCCCGATTCCAAAGTGGACTGCCCGCCAAACCTCACGGTGGACGGCCGCACCTTCAAGAACGCTGAGGGATACCCCGAGTCCTCCCTGGGCTCCGTGACACTGCGCGACGCCTTCGCACACTCCTGCAACACAGCCTTCATCAACGCCCGCAACACCGTCAGCCAGGCGCAGCTCGAGTCCGCCGCGACCTCGCTGGGCGTTGCAGTCGAAGCGCCAGCGCTCGGCGCCGCAGCGTTCTTCGGCTCGGTCCCCGGCGACGCCGAAGGAACCGAACACGCCGCCTCCATGATCGGCCAGGGCAAAGTGCTCCTGTCCCCGCTGGCCGCCGCCATCATGGCCGGCTCGGTAGCCAAGGGGGCCCCCGTGGCCGCCCAGCTGGTCTTGAATCCGAATGAGGGCGTCACTTCCCCGGGTGCCGGGAGTCCCGCCAGTGCCGGAACAGGCACGGCGCAGGCCACCCCGCCCACCGGTGACGCGACGGCGTCGGCCGCGGCACCGGCCAAGGCCGCCGAGACCCCGGTAACGGCAGCGGAAGCCGGGGCGCTGGCTGACATGATGCGGGCCGTCGTGACCAGCGGGCATGCCGGATTCCTCGCCTCCGTCCCGGGCGAGCCCGTCGGCGCGAAGACCGGAACGGCCGAGTTCGGCAAGGACACCCCGCCCAAGACCCACGCCTGGATCGTGGCCGTACATGGCGACCTGGCCGTCGCCGTCTTCGTGGAGGACGGCGGCCTCGGAGCCACCACGTCCGGACCGCTGCTCAAGGAATTCCTCACCCGAGCCAGCTGATCAGGAAAAGTCCGCGCCGCCCGGCCGCGGTCAGACCATGGGAAGATTGAACGCGTGGCTCATATTGACGTTTCCGGCATCGACTACTTCCTCTCCGACGGCACCCAGCTGCTCAACGGGGTGACTTTCAAGGTCCCGGACGGCACCAAGACGGCGCTGATCGGACCGAACGGAACCGGCAAGACCACGCTGTTCCGGATCATTTCCGGCGACCTCGTGTCGGATGAAGGCGTGATCGGCCGCTCCGGCAACATGGGGATCATGCGCCAGTTCGTGGGCCAGGTCCGGGATGACTCCACGGTCCGCGACCTGCTGGTCTCCGCTGCGCCGCCGGCGCTGGCCGCCGCCGCGCGCACCGTCGACGAGGCAGAGCTCGCCATGGTGGAGCACGATGACGAACCCACCCAGATGGCCTATGCCCAGGCCATCGTGGACTGGGGAGACGCCGGCGGCTACGACGTCGAGACCGTCTGGGACGAGGTCTGCATGGCCGCGCTCGGCCTGCCGTTCGACCGGGCGCAGCACCGCCCGGCGTCGAGCCTCTCCGGCGGCGAACAGAAGCGGCTGGTCCTTGAGGCACTTTTCGCTGGCCCCGACGAGCTGCTGCTGCTGGACGAGCCGGACAACTACCTCGACGTCCCGGGCAAGCGCTGGCTCGAGGCCAAGCTGAACGAGTCGAAGAAGACCGTGTTCTTCATCAGCCACGACCGGGAACTGCTTAACAATGCCGCCGGCCGCATCGTCACACTGGAACCGGGCATCAACGGCGCCGGCGCCTGGATCCACGGCGGGGGTTTCGGCTCCTACGTGGAGGCCCGGGCGGACCGGAACGCGCGCTTCGAGGAGCTGCGCAAGCGCTGGGACGAGGAGCACGTAAAGCTCAAGGAACTCGTCAACATGTACAAGAACAAGGCCGCGTTCCGTTCCGACATGGCCAACCGCTACCACGCCGCGCAGACCCGGCTCGCGAAATTCCTCGAGGCCGGTCCGCCCGAGGCCCTGCCGATCGAGCAGAACGTACAGATGCGGCTCAAGGGCGGGCGCACCGCAAAGCGCGCCGTCGTGGCGGAGAAGCTGGAACTGACGGGCCTGATGAAGCCGTTCTCCACCGAGATCTGGTTTGGCGACCGGGTGGGCGTCCTTGGCTCCAACGGTTCGGGCAAGAGCCACTTCCTGCGCCTGCTCGCGACCGGCGGCACGGATCCGGAGCGGGAGCACCTGCCGGTGTCCGACGTCGAGATCGCGGAAGTCCCGCACGAGGGCACCGTGAAACTCGGCGCCCGGATCCGGCCCGGCTTCTTCGCCCAGACCCACGTCCGGCCCGACCTGCTGGGAAAGACCCTGCTCGAAATCCTGCACCGGGGCGACGAGCACCGGTCCGGGATGGGCCGCGAAGCCGCCGCCGGGGCGCTGGACGGCTACGGGCTGGCCGCGCAGTCCGAGCAGAAGTATGAATCCCTCTCCGGCGGCCAGCAGGCGCGATTCCAGATCCTGTTGCTGCAGCTCTCCGGCGCCACGCTGCTGCTGCTCGACGAGCCAACCGACAACCTGGACCTGCACTCGGCCGAGGCCCTGGAACGGGCAATCGATCACTTCGAAGGCACCGTCCTGGCGGTCACGCACGACCGCTGGTTCGCCCGCACCTTCGACCGCTTCCTGGTCTTTGGGTCCGATGGCAGGGTCTACGAGTCCGCCGAACCGGTCTGGGACGAAAAGCGCGTCGAGCGCGCCCGCTAAAGCCAACGCGGGGACCACCAAACAACGCGGAGTCAGATACGGCCCATTCCGGGGGCGGTCATGGGCGCTAAGTGACCCCGCGTTGGTAGTCAACCCCGCAACAAATGATTAAGTGATCACAAACCGTTAGCATTTGAGCATGAACACTGATGAGCGGCACCGCCTGATCGGCGGACTGCTTCGCAACCGGGAACAGGTGACGGTGGACGACCTCATGGCCGCCTGCGGCGCCTCCGGTGCCACCATCCGGCGCGACCTCGACACCCTGGCCCTGCACGGCGTGCTGCGGAGGATCCACGGTGGAGCCAAGAGCCTGGTATTCGGCGGCGAAAACCCGCAATACGGGCAGCGTGAGCTGGAGGACCACACCGCCAAGATGCGGATCGCGGCCGGTGTGGCCGCCATGCTCCAGGACCGCGGCCACCTTTGGCTGGACAGCGGCACCACCGCCACGGAGATCGCCCGCCAGCTGCGCCATCGCGAGCTGACGATCATGCCGATGTCATTGCGAGCCGTCACCGCGCTGTCTCTGGACGATGTGCCTGCCGGGCGCCGCCCCGAACTCCTGATGCCGGGCGGCAGCCTCGTCCCCGGTGAACTGTCCTTTCGAGGGCCCATGACGGAATCCAACATCCGCTCCCTGCGCTTCGACACCGCCGTCGTCACGCCCTGCGCCCTGAACCTCAAGGACGGGCTGTTGGCCCACGACCTCGACGACGCCGCAGTCAAGCGTGCGGGCCTGGAATCCGCGGCCCGGGTGATCGTCGCGTGCGCCGGATCCAAGTGGAACGCCAGCGCCGTCGCCCTCGTCGCCTCCCTGGACGCCGTCGACGCCATCGTGACCGACAAGCAGCTCAGCCCTGAAGACCTTGACCAACTCGCGCAACACTCGGTGGAAGCAGTGATCGTATGACCAGTACCGCAACCGTCCCGCAACTTAGAGCTGCCACCGGGGCGACTTTCCTTGTCTTCGGGATCAACGGATTAGTGTTCGCCAGCTGGGCAGCCCGCATCCCTGCAGTGACGGAGATCCTGCACATCACCGCGGGCCAGATGGGAACCCTCCTGCTGTGCCTGGCGGTCGGCTCGCTGATCGCCCTGCCCACGGCGGGATTCGTCGTCGGCCGGATCGGCACGGCCAACACCGTCCGGGGTGCCGGCCTGGTGGCCGCGGCCGCCGGCGTCGGCGTCGCGCTGTCCCTGATGGCGGCCTCCGTCCCGGGGACGGCGATTGCCCTGTTCTTCTTCGGGATCGGCGTCGGGCTCTGGGACGTTTCGCAGAACATCGAAGGTGCCGACGTCGAACACCGGCTCGGCCGGACCATCATGCCGCAGTTCCACGCGGCCTTCAGCGGCGGCGCGTTCGTCGGCGCCCTGATCGGCGCAGGACTGTCCACCCTGGGAGTCGGGCTCCCGGAGCACCTGCTGGTCATAGCCGCCGTCGTCGCCGTCCTGACCACGGTGGCCCCGCGGTACTTCCTGCCGCATCTGCCCGCCGAGGCCCCCGCCGCAGGAGACACGGACCACGCAAAGGCTGGGTCGGCCTGGCGGGATGGCCGCACGCTGCTGATCGGCGTCGTCGTCCTCGGCGCCACCCTGACTGAAGGCGCCGGCAACGACTGGATTGCGAAGGCCGCCGTTGACGGCCTGGGCGCCGAACAATCCACGGGGGCGCTGCTCTTCGCAGCCTTTGTGCTGGCCATGACGGCCATGCGCTTCTTCGGCGGCCGCGCGATCGATGTCTACGGCCGCGTGGCCGTGCTCCGCGCCAGCATGGCCGCGGCAGCAGCGGGCCTCTGCCTTTTCGTGTTCGCGGGAACCATCTGGCTGGCCGCTGCCGGTGCCGTGCTTTGGGGCGTGGGCGCCGCCCTCGCATTTCCGATCGGGATGTCCGCCGCGGCGGATGACCCCAGGAAGGCGGCCGCCCGGGTGTCCGTCGTGTCCACCCTGGGCTACATTGCCTTCCTGGCCGGGCCGCCGCTGCTGGGCTACCTGGGCGATGTCACGGGTATCAGGGCCGCCCTGCTGGCGATCGGGATTCCGATTCTGGTGGCTTTGGTGCTCGCTGGAGCCGCGAAGCCTCTGCGCGCGAGGTAGGTGCCCGCGAGGTAGGTGCCCCGCCGCGTCCGCCGAACTCTGCCTTCGGCCTGCCTCTCCGGCAGTATGGTGGTCAAATGCGATCCATGCTGAGGAAGGCCCCCGGCCGCCTGTCGAAATTCGACCGCAAACTCGTCCGCGCCGTCTCCAACTTGCCGGGCGGACGCCACGATGACTTCTTCCGCCGCCTGTCCGCGGCCGCCAACAAAGGCAAACTCTGGTTCGGCGTTGCCGGGGTCATGGCCCTGGTGCCCGGAAAGACCCGCCGGGCAGCGGTACATGGGCTCATCGCCCAAGGCGTGGCGTCGGCAGTCACGAATCTCGTGTTCAAGACCCTCCTGCCGCGCAGGCGCCCCCTGCCCGAACACCTTCCGGTCTTCCGCTTCGTTAACCCGCAGCCGACGAGTTCGTCGATGCCCTCGGGCCATTCGGCCTCCGCGGTGGCCTTCGCGCTTGGCGTCGGCATGGTCCGCCCGGCGCTGGGTGCGGCGGTGGCCCCTGTCGCGGCCGGGGTGGCCTACTCCAGAGTCCACACCGGGGCCCATTGGCCCTCGGATGTGCTGTTCGGTTCCGCGATTGGCGCCGGCGCGGCCATGGTGACGCGGAAGTGGTGGCCCGTCCGCCCGCCGTTCCCGGAAACCCGCCGTGCCGCCGCCCGCGCCGCGGAGCTCCCGGAGGGGCAGGGGCTCGGCATCGCGGTCAACACCCTCGGCGGATCCTATGCTGACGAGACGGTGGACGCCCTGCAAAAAACATTCCCCAAGGCGTATATAACGAAAATTGCGCCCGATGAGGCCATCGATGCTGGCATCGCCCAGGTCGCCACACGGCCGGGCATTGCGGCCCTGGGCGTCTGGGGCGGGGACGGAACCGTGGGCGCCGCGGCGGCTGCCGCCGTCGAACGCTCCCTCCCGCTGCTGGTGCTCCCTGGCGGAACGCTCAACCACTTCGCCCGCGACGCCGGGACGCCCACCCTGGCGGCGGCGGTCCAGGCGGCCTCGCGCGGCGAGGCCGCCGTGGCCGACGTCGGCCATGTGAGCGTCGAACGCGGGCTCCCCGACAGCCCGGAGCACCTCGAACTGATGATGCTCAACACAGCCAGCATCGGCCTCTACCCGAACCTGGTCCGACGGCGCGAACAGCTTCAGCCGGCACTGGGGAAACCCCTGGCCGGAGTGGTGGCCATGTTCCGGACCTTCGCGGCCGGTACCCCCACCACCCTGATCGTCAACGGGGTGCGGCACCGGCTGTGGATCCTGTACATCGGCCGTGGCCGCTACTACCCCCGCGACCACGCGCCGCTGGTGCGCCCCGTCCTGGCGGACGGGGTCCTGGACCTGCGGATGATCACTGCCGATGAGCCGTTCGCCCGGCTGCGGCTCCTCTGGGCCGTGCTCACGGGCACCGTGGGCACGTCCGGGATCACCCATCTGAGCGAAACGGACCGGATCACGGTGGAACCCGGGAACGGGCCCATGGTCCTGGCTGTCGACGGAGAGGTCATGCCCGGGGTGCGGAGCGTGGAATTCACGGTCCGCCGCGACGCCCTGACCTACTACTCGCCGCTCGGCTGAGCCCGCGCCCGCCCACACGCCAGCCCGCGCAGATCCGCGGCCAGACCCCGGGCGGTCGGTGGTGTCATCCTCCCGGACTACCCTGATTCGCCCCTGAATCATCCCTGAGACCGGCGAAATACGCCGCTGGCCTCGGTAGCGTGGGGTGCAGACGGGCCCGTGACTGCGGTGCCCCGGACCATCTCCCGCTACGCAAAGGAACGCTTCCATGATCGAAGCACGAGGCCTGACCAAGGTTTATGGCGACAAGACCGCCGTCGCCGGCGTCAACTTCACCGTCGAAGCCGGCCGGGTCACCGGCTTCCTGGGCCCGAACGGGGCCGGAAAATCCACCACCATGCGCATGATCATGGGGCTGGACCGGCCGACGTCGGGCTCAGTCACCGTCAACGGGTCGCCGCTGGCCGGGCACGCCGCCCCGCTGCGCGACGTCGGCGCACTGCTCGACGCCAAGGCCGTCCACACGAGCCGCTCCGCCTACAACCACCTGCTGGCCATGGCCGCGACCCACAGCATCCCCAAGAAACGGGTCCACGAAGTCATCGAGATGACCGGGCTGGCTGAGGTGGCCAAAAAGAAGGTCGGCGGCTTCTCGCTGGGCATGGGCCAGCGGCTGGGCATCGCCGCCGCCCTCCTGGGCGACCCGCAGACGGTCATCCTGGACGAGCCCGTCAACGGTCTCGACCCGGAAGGCGTGGTGTGGGTCCGCAACCTGGTGAAGTACCTGGCCTCCGAGGGCCGCACGGTCTTCCTCTCCAGCCACCTCATGAGCGAAATGGCCGTCACGGCGGACCATCTGATCGTGATCGGCCGCGGGAAGATCATTGCCGACGCCCCCATCCAGGAAATCATCACCGGCAAGGGCCAGGGCCGCACCCGGGTCCGCACCGACCAGCCGGACCGGCTCATGCAGCTGCTGGCCGGAACCGGCGTCTCGGTGGAGGCCCGGGAGCGCGAACTCCTCGAAGTCACGGGCCTGGACCCGCGGCAGATCGCCACCGCAGCGCTGGAGAACCACGTCATGATCTACGAACTCACCCCGCTGCAGGCCAGCCTCGAGGAGGCCTACATGGAACTGACCAAGGATGAGGTCGAATACCACTCGCTGATCACCACGGGCGCCGTGCCCGTCGAAGCCGGAGGCAACTAAGCCATGAGTTCCACAACCGTTGAATCCACGCCCTCGCCCCGCGGCGCCGAAACCCGCGCGCAGCGCTCCGGAGACGGCAGCAGTTCGGGCCCCGGCCCCAGCTTCCTGCGGGTCCTCAACTCCGAATTCATCAAGTTCCGCACCCTGCTCTCCACGCTGATCCTGCTCGGCTCCACCGTGGTGGTCATGGTGGGGTTTGGGGCGCTCTCGGCCTGGGGGACGGGTCAGTTCTCCCAGGCCGCGGCCCAGGACCCGGAGGCGGGCGCCAGGTTCGCGGCGCAGGGCGGTGACCTCGCCGTCAGCGTACCGACTTCCGGCATCGCGTTTGCCCAGCTGATCCTGGGTTCCCTCGGCGTGCTGCTGATGAGCTCAGAGTTCACCACCGGCATGGCCCGGTCCACGTTCGCGGCGGTGCCCAAGCGCATCCCGGCGTTCGCGGCCAAGCTCGTGGTGGTCGTGCTGACCTCCTTTATCGTCACCGCCGCTTCCACCCTGGTGGCCGGATTCGTCTCCGGCCCGATCCTGGATAATTACGGCCTCGGCCTGGACCTGGGCAGCTCACAGTCGGTCAAGCTGCTCGTTGTCAACAGCATTTATGTGGCAGCGGTCGCGGCGATCGGCATGGCCCTGGGCACCCTGATCCGCAACTCGGCGGGCGGGATCATGAGCCTGGTCGGCCTGTTCTTCGTGGCGCCCATCGCGTTCCAGCTGATTCCGGGCGACTTCTTCGTGGAGGCCCGCAAATACCTTCCCGGCAACACCGTGGAGCCGCTGACCGCCGTCGAGCATCTCCCGGATACCCTCGAAGCCTGGCAGGCCGGCCTGGTGCTGGGCGCCTGGGTTGTGGTCCCGGTGCTCCTGGCCGGCATCCTGCTCAAGAAGCGGGACGTCTAAGCCGGGCCCGGCGTCTAGGCTCAAAGCATGATCGATGCAGTACCTGTAAGGGACGCGTCGGCCGGTCCGGCCGACGCGTCCCTCGCCGAACTCACCGCCCGCCGCCGCGGCCGGTTCCGGCGCTACCTGCTGGCCAATCCGCGGGTCATGGATGTGCTGGTGGTGCTCTGCTACCTGGTCCTGGTCACGCCCACGGCGGTCGAGTCGATCCTCCACGGCGACTGGCCGGTGGCCGTACTGCTCGCCGCGGCCGCGCCGGTGCTGCTCTTCCGCCGGGCCTATCCCGTGCAGGTGGCGGCGGCCGTCGGGGCACTGGAACTGGCCGTCACCTTCCTGCATCCGTGGGGATCCAATGTCTCCGCCGGGCTCTGGTTTTCGCTGTACGCCGTCGCGGTGGTCCGCTCGCGGCGGTTCGCCCTTGCGGCGCTGGCCCTGACCACCGCCCCGCTTCTGCTCCTGTACTTTATGCTGGCCGTCGGCCCGCTGGACGGGCGGCTGCCGGACATGGCGGTCCGCACGCCGGAGAATTTCCAGCTGCTCACAAGCATCGCGGCCGGCATCGGCATCACGCTCTCCAACGTGATCGCTACGGGGATCGGAATCTCGGTGCGGCAGCGCCGCGAGCACGAGCACGAGATCGCCGCCTGGGCCGCCCGGGCCCAGCAACTCGGTTCGGTCACGGAACGGAACCGGATCGCACGCGAAATGCACGACGTCGTGGCGCACTCGCTGACGGTCATGATCAGCCTGTCGGACGGCGCCGCCGTTGTGGTCAAGAAGGATCCGGCGCGCGCCGCCGGCGTCCTGGCCGAACTCTCCCGGACAGGACGCACCGCGCTGGCCGACATGCGGCGCGTCCTTGGCGTGCTGCGCGAGGACGCCGCCACCGGACAAGCCCCGCGCGAGCCGCTGGTGGCCGCAGGCAGCCTGGCCACACTGCTGGAGGGCTTCCGCACCGCGGGACTGCCGCTGCATTACACGCACACAGGCCCGTCGCTGCCCGGCGATGCGGCGTTCCAGCTGACCGTGTACAGGATCGTGCAGGAGTCGCTGACCAATGTGCTGCGCTACGGCCGTGCGCTCAGCCGCGTGGACGTCAGCATTGTCCGCAACGGTTCCCGGGTCACCATTGAAGTGGTCGACGACGGCAGGGGCACCGTTGACTCCGGCAGTCCCGGCGCCGGCGCACAGGCGAAGCCCGATGCACTGGATACTTTCGGCAGCGGGCACGGAATTGCCGGGATGCGTGAGCGGGCCAGGATTTACGCCGGCACCGTGCACGCCGGGCGCGCGGGTGAGCGCGGCTGGCGCGTGCACGCGGAACTGAATTGCAATGGCGAGAATGCCACGGACACAGGGGGGAACAATGCTCGACAAAGAGCCGGTACGCGTTCTGCTGGTGGATGACCAGCCGCTGCTTCGGATGGGCTTCCGGCTGATCCTGGAGGGCGAAGACGATTTGTGCATCGTGGGCGAGGCGTCCAATGGTGCCGAGGCGGTCCGCCACGTCAGGGAACTCGCGCCCGACGTCGTCCTGATGGATGTTCGGATGCCGGTGCTGGACGGGATCGAGGCCACCCGGGCCATCGCCGCCTCGGGTTCGGAGGCCAAGATCATCATCCTGACCACCTTTGACCTCGATGAATACGCCTTTGCCGGGCTGCGGGCCGGGGCCTCGGCGTTTCTGCTCAAAGACGTGGCCCCGGCGGACCTGATCAGCGCGGTGCGGGTGGTGGCCAGCGGCGACGCCGTCGTGGCCCCGCGCGTTACACAGCGGCTGCTGGAGACCTATGTCCGCGGCGCCGGAGCCGGCATGGATCCTGCCGGAACAGACCCCGACGGCGGCAGCCGGCGCGCCGGGCCGGACGGCGGCGGCCAGCCGGCCGGCCCGGCGCGCCCGGCGAGGGATCCTTTGCTGGAGGACCTGACGCCCCGCGAAAACGAGATGCTCGGAGCGCTGGCGGAGGGGCTTTCCAACGCCGAAATCGCGCACAGGTACTTCCTGTCGGAGGCCACAGTCAAGACCCACGTGCGCCGGATCCTGACCAAACTCCACCTCCGCGACCGGGTCCAGGCCGTCGTGTACGCCTACGAGACCGGCCTGGTGGTACCGAGCAACGCGGACTACTGACGGGGGCTGCCTCCCGGCGGTGCGGACCGGCTAGGGGTGGGTAGTGCCTGAAGCAGTGGTTTCAGGCACATTGCCGAATTGCCAACAGGGCAACTTTGGTTGCCTTGGAGGCCCTTCTGTTGGGGAATGGCCCGGTCCGGCCGGTCGTCATTTGTGGGATTGCACAAGACGGAGCGTGCGCCGGACGGTCTAGTGTGAAACGACACTGTGGTCCGCCGCACAGCATGGATTCGATTCCGTGCCGGCAAAGAGCGGGCCTGAACCCCCCACGAAGGACGGCGCTTCCATGCCCGCTGACCAGCAGCTCTCAAAATCCCTGAAACCCAGGCACCTGTCCATGATCGCCATCGCCGGCGTGATCGGCGCCGGACTGTTTGTCGGTTCGGGTGCGGCGATCCAGCAGGCCGGCCCGGGCATCCTGGTTGCCTACGCCGCGGCGGGTCTCGTCGTCATCCTGGTCATGCGGATGTTGGGTGAGATGGCCGCGGCCAACCCGGAAACCGGGTCTTTTTCCACCTACGCGGACAAGGCCCTGGGCCGCTGGGCCGGGTTCAGCATCGGCTGGCTGTACGCATGGTTCTGGATCATTGTCCTCGGCATCGAGGCCACGGCCGGGGCTGCGATCATGCACCGCTGGGTCCCCGGCATTGACCAGTGGGTGTGGGCGCTTGTCCTCATGGTGCTGCTGACGCTGACCAACCTAGGGTCCGTGAAGTCGTACGGCGAGTTCGAGTTTTGGTTCGCTTCCATCAAGGTCGCGGCAATCGTGCTCTTCCTGCTCTTCGGCGCTGCCGCGATCCTCGGCCTCGTCCCCGGCGTTCCGGCGCCCGGCCTGGACAACCTGATCGGCAACGGCGGGTTCATGCCCAACGGCCCCGGCGCCGTCCTGGCCGGCATCCTCGTGGTCGTGTTCTCCTTCTTCGGGGCGGAAATTGCCACCATCGCCGCCGGCGAGTCCGAGAACCCGGTCGACGCCGTCAAGAAGGCCGTGAAGTCCACGGTCTGGCGCATCCTCGTCTTCTACATCGGCTCCATCGCCATCGTGGTCACGCTGCTGCCCTGGAACTCCGCCTCCGTCGCCAAGAGCCCCTACGTTGCGGTCATCGAACTCTTCGGCATCCCCGGCGCCGGAACCATCATGGACATTGTGGTGCTGACCTCGGTGCTCTCCTGCCTGAACTCGGGCCTCTACACCGCCAGCCGCATGCTGTTCTCGCTGTCCCGCCGCGGCGACGCCCCCAAGTCATGGATGCGGATTTCCAAGCGCGGCGTGCCCGCAGCGGCCGTGCTGGCCTCCACGGTGGTCGGCTTCGTCACCGTCGGCCTGAACTACATTGCCCCGGACACGGTCTTCCTGTTCCTGGTCAACACCTCCGGCGCCATCGCGCTGTTCGTGTGGCTCGTGATTGCGTCGTCCCAGCTGATCCTGCGCCGCCGCATGGGCGCCGCCGCCAAGGACCTCCAGCTGAAAATGTGGCTCTTCCCGTACCTGACCTGGCTGTCAATCGTCAGCATCGTGGCCCTGCTGATCGGCATGGTGATTCTGGAATCCACGCGGGAATCGCTCCTGCTCTCGCTGGCCCTGGCCGCCGTCGTGGTGGGGATCGGCGTGTTCCGCTACCGCAGCAACGGCTCCAAGGCCACAGGTCCCGCAGCAGGTGCCGCCGAGACTCCTGCCGGGGACGCAACGGTGGGCGCCGGGAAGATCTCCTAGGTTCCAGCGGTCCAGACCACCGGACATGCCCTCCCTTGGCTCCCACCACTGGACATAGTGGCATTATGTCCATCGCTCGGCCCAAGGGCGGGCATGTCCACGGGGATCGCGGGACATGTCCAGTCCCGCTTGCGCATGGGGTGCCGCTCCGGGGGCAAAAGGGGACATGTCCATTACGGTGTGAAGGCGGGAGTGCTGGTCCGCGGAGTCCACGGGACATGTCCGTTCCCGGGGGCGGGTGGGAGCGCCGGTCCGTGGGGCATGCGGGACATGTCCATTCCAGGGTGCACGCGGGATTGCCGGTCCGTGGGGCACGCGGGACATGTCCATTCCAGGGTGCACGCGGGATTGCCGGTCCGTGGGGCATGCGGGACATGTCCAGTCCCGGCGCCGACCAGTGGACATAGTGGCCTTGTGTCCATCCCTGGGCGCGAGAGATGGGCGTGCCCGTGGGACACGGGGGACATGTCCATTTGCCGGGGAGCAGTTCAGGCCGAGGCGAGGGCATGTCCAGCCAAGGCACAGTCGATTCACAGGCACAGCCGCTTCACAGGAAGGGACTAGCCAGCCCATGGCGCTGCCGGGTTCGATGGGATCATGACAAAGAGGCCCCAGCCCCCGCACGAGCCGCACCCCAACCATGACCTGCACCCCGCTGGCGGGCGCCGCCGTCTACACCTGGCACTGTGACCGCGAGGGAAGATACTCCATGTACGATTCCGGGCTCCAGAATGAGAACTACCTGCGCGGCGTCCAGGAGGCCGACGCCAACGGGCAGGTCACGTTCAAGACCGTTTACCCCGGCGCCTACAGCGGCCGCTGGCCGCACATCCACTTCGAAGTGTTCGAGTCCATGAGCAATGCGACGGCGGCCGGCCAGATCCTGGCGGTGTCCCAGATTGCGCTGACCGAGGCGGCGTGCAAAGAGGTCTACGCGACGGCCGGCTACGAATCCAGTGCGCAGAATTTTCCCCGCACCACACTGAAATCCGACAACGTCTTCGGCGACGACGGCGGGATCTACCAGCTCGCCGCGATGAGCGGCTCGGTAACCGCGGGCTACGCCGCCGGTCTCAACGTCCCCGTCTAGCCCAGGTCCCCGTCAACCCCGGCGCCCGGCCCAACCCCGGCGCCCGGCCCAAGCCCGGCCGCCCGGGGCCCCCTGCGTGCCGGGCTAGACTCGGAGCCATGCCAACACCGAGCACTGCCGAAGAGCACATCCAGGACCTCGGCGCGTACGTCAGCGCGTCGCCGTCGAGCTTTCACGCCGTCCACGAAGCCGCGCGCCGCCTGGACGCGGCGGGCTTCACGGGCCTGGACGAACTGCACGCCTGGCCGAAGTCGCAGGCCGCCGCGGCCGGCAAGTTCTATGTGATCCGCGACGGCGCCCTCATCGCCTGGGTGGTGCCAACAGGTGCCGGACCGACCACTGGCTTCAACATCCTCGGCGCCCACACAGACTCGCCGTCCTTCAAACTCAAGCCGAAGCCCACAACAGGCAAATTCGGCTGGCTGCAGGCCGGCGTCGAGGTCTACGGCGGACCCCTCCTGAACTCCTGGCTGGACCGCGAACTCCAACTCGCCGGCCGGCTCGTCATGCGCGACGGCACACAGCACCTCACGGCCACAGGCCCGCTGCTGCGCTTCCCGCAGCTCGCCATCCACCTGGACCGAGCCGTCAATGAGGGCCTGGTCCTGGACAAACAGCAGCACATGAATCCTGTCTATGGCCAGGGCGATCCCGCAGGCGAGGACCTGCTCGGGCTCCTCGCGGACAGGGTTACCGGTGCCGCGGTGGATCCGGCGCAGATCGGCGGGTACGACGTCGTCATCGCGGACACCCAGGCCCCCGCGGTGTTCGGCGCGCGGGGCGAATTCTTCGCCTCCGGCCGGCTCGACAACCTCTCCGCGACGCACGCCGGGCTCACCGCGCTGATCGCCCACGCCGCAGCGCCGCCGGCGGACGGCGCGCCGATCGCCGTGCTGGCCGCCTTCGACCACGAGGAAATCGGGTCAGCGTCCCGCTCCGGCGCGTGCGGGCCCATCCTTGAGGACGTCCTCGTGCGGATCTCCGACGGGCTCGGCGCCTCGGCAAGCCAGCGGCGGCAGGCCTTTGCGGCGTCCTTCTGCGTCTCGGCGGACGCGGGCCATGCCGTGCACCCGAACTATCCGGAGCGGCACGATCCCGCCAACCGGCCGGTACTCAACGGCGGGCCGCTGCTGAAGATCAATGCCAACCAGCGCTACGCGACCGACGCCGCCGGGGCCGCCCTCTGGGCGCGGCTGTGCACCGACGCCGGGATTCCGTACCAGGAATTCGTCTCCAACAACGTGATGCCGTGCGGCTCGACGATCGGCCCGCTGACCGCCACCCGGCTGGGAATCCGGACGGTCGACGTCGGTGTGCCCCTGCTCTCGATGCACTCGGCGCGCGAGCTCTGCGGAGTCCAGGACCCGCACCGGCTGGCCACGGTGACGCGGACGTTTTTCCGGACGGCGGCGTAAGGTCCCGGTGCGGACTACGCGGCGACCCCGACCACGAGGTTGATGGTGGTAGCCAGGATGATTGTCCCAAAGAGGTAGGACAGCAGGCTGTGCTTGAGCGCCTCTGCCCGGATGCCATGGTTCTTCAGGGCGGTGTCCGAAACCTGGTACGTCATGCCAAGGCTTGTGGCCAGGTAGGCGAAGTCGGTGTACTGCGGCGGCCGGCTCTGGTTGAAGTCGATGCCGCCCACCGAGGAGCCCGCCTTCCGGCCCGTGCCGTAGTACAGCTCCGCATAGCGCAGCGTGAACAGCGTCTGGACCAGCGTCCAGGACAATGCCACCGAGACCACCGCGAGCAGGCCGCCCCCGATCCGGGACGCGATGTCGGTGTTGTTGTGGGAATCCACGATGACCGCTCCCGCCGCTGCCAGGCTCGCCACATTTGCGGCGAGGATGAGCAGGTCCGTGGTGCTCCGGGACGGATCTTCCGCTGTGGCGTGCAGCCGTGTGTCCGCCGGATCGAGGCGGCCGATGACCAGCCAGACCCACACGATGTAGGTCAGGGCAGTCGCGCACCAGCCGATTGTAGGAGCCTGCACCCAGTGCCCGGCCAGGCCGGCCGCCGTTGCGGCGAGCAGTCCCGCCAGCAGCATGACGGCGAAGCGCAGGCGGCTCTTTCTGGTGCGCACGGCACGTCGGTGCGCGGATCCGGTGTTCATTCCCTGATCATGGCATGCCGACGGCGGCAACTCCGCCGCAGGGGTTATCCACATGCCCCTCCGGGACTCTTCCGGGCCCGGCCACAGGGCCGTACGGTGGGGGCACGGAATCGCCGAAACCGGTGCGGATGCACTAAGCTATTGAAGTCTGTGCTGCGCCCTGCCTCCGTTCCGGCGGCCGGGCATTGCATGGCACCGCAAATGAACCTCCTGTTACGGAAATGCCGTAACCGCTTAGCCCAAAGGAGGTGGGTTCACATATGCGTCCTTACGAATTGATGGTAATCATCGACCCCGAGGTCGAAGAGCGTGCCGTTGAGCCGTCGCTTCAGAAGTTCCTGAACGTCATCACCAACGATGGTGGAACCATCGAAAAGGTTGACATCTGGGGCCGTCGTCGCCTGGCTTACGAAATCCAGAAGAAGTCCGAAGGTATCTACGCCGTGGTGAACTTCACCTCTGAGCCGGCTACCGCCAAAGAACTTGACCGCCAGCTGAGTCTCAACGAGACCATCATGCGCACCAAGATCACCCGCCCCGAAGAGCAGAAAGTTGTTGCTGAGTAATTCAGCAACCAACCTTCAATCTTCATCCCCGCAGGAACGCACAAGGAGGCAGTAGATGGCAGGCGAAACCACTATCACGGTTGTCGGTAACCTCACCAATGACCCCGAACTCAGGTTCACACCGTCCGGTTCGGCTGTAGCGAATTTCACCATCGCGTCTACTCCCCGCACCTTCGACCGGCAGTCCAATGAGTGGAAGGACGGGGAAACCCTGTTCCTCCGCGCGTCGGTCTGGCGCGAAGCAGCCGAAAACGTCGCCGAATCCCTGACCAAGGGCATGCGCGTGATTGTCTCCGGCCGCTTGAAGAGCCGTTCCTACGAAACAAAAGAAGGCGAGAAGCGCACCGTTATCGAGCTCGAGGTCGATGAAATCGGCCCGAGCCTGCGCTACGCCAATGCCAAGGTCAACCGCACCCAGCGCTCCGGCGGTCAGGGTGGACAGGGTGGCTTCGGCGGCGGCAACAGCGGCGGTGGCTTCGGTGGCGGCCAGGGTGCAAGCCAGGGCGGCAACACCGGCGGAACATGGGGCGGCAACCAGCCCGCCGCGCAGGAAGACCCGTGGGCCACGCCCGGGGTCAGCAATGCGGGCGGCGGCTGGGGCAACGGCCCGGATTCCGAACCTCCCTTCTAAACAACATCTAAGGTCCGGCGACGAAAACCACCTGGACGCCGCAAGGCGGCCGGGTGCAGACCGCGCCGGATCACCACCATCCCGTGGATCAATATCCACGGGCTCCATCGAATAGGAGCTCCACGATGGCTAAGGCTGAACTCCGTAAGCCCAAACCAAAGTCCAACCCCTTGAAGGCCGCTGACATCACTGTCATCGACTACAAGGACGTAGCATTGCTGCGCAAGTTCATCTCCGACCGCGGAAAGATCCGCGCCCGTCGCGTCACTGGCGTCACGGTGCAGGAACAGCGCAAGATCGCCCAGGCAATCAAGAACGCCCGCGAAGTTGCTTTGCTGCCTTACTCCGGCGCTGGCCGCGGCTAAGGAAGGGATTAACTAACATGGCAAAGCTCATTCTGACCCACGAAGTAACCGGTCTCGGTGCTGCTGGCGATGTTGTCGAGGTCAAGGACGGTTACGCACGTAACTACCTGCTGCCCCGCAACTTCGCTCTGACCTGGTCCAAGGGTGGCGAGAAGCAGGTTGAGTCCATCAAGGCTGCTCGCGTTGCCCGCGAGCACGCTTCCCTGGAAGACGCTCAGAAGCAGGCCGCTGCACTCTCCGCCAAGCCGGTCAAGCTGATCGTCAAGGCTGGCGCAACCGGCCGCCTGTTCGGCACCGTCAAGCAGGGCGACGTCGCCGACGCTGTTGAGGCCGCTGGCCTGGGCCGCATCGACAAGCGCAAGGTTGAACTGCCGGCACACATCAAGTCGACCGGTTCCTACCAGGCAAACGTCCGTCTGCACGACGACGTTTCCGCTGTGATCGAACTCGACGTAGTCGCAGGCAAGTAGCCCTCACCGGCTGCAGTCCTGAACTGCTGGAAGGCCCCCGCCTCCGGATCCCTCTGAGGGACCGAAGACGGGGGCCTCTGCTTTTAACCACAACGCGGGGTCACTTGCGGTCCATGGTGGGCGACGTCATGGGCCGTAAGTGACCCCGCGTTGCTTTGGCGGAGGGTTCCCCCTAGCCGTGGTGCAGCTCCGTGGTGACAGGCCGGTAGCCGAGCCGAATCAGCTCCGCCAGCACAGCCTCGTCGACGTCGTCGAGCTTGGTGACGTACAGGCACCCGGTGCCGAGCTTGTGCTTGCCCAGCCTGCCGAGCAGATCGGCGGCCTCCGGCCCGTTCGTGAGGCCGTAGAGCGACAGGCTGGATTTCCTGGGGGAGAATCCGACCGCTGCCGCGTTGCCCTCCCTGCCGCTCGCGTACTTGTAGTGATAGCGGCCGAAGCCCACAATCGTCGGACCCCACATTTGCGCCGGTTCCCCTGTGATTGCGGACATCAGCGCCAGCAGACGGAAGCCGTCCCCGCGCCGGACAGGATGCTCGACGGCCGTCAGGAACTCCTCCACCGACGCGCCGGTTGCCTGCGTCTTGTTTTCAGCCATGAGGGCAGTCTGGCAGAGCGCGGCACTCCTGTCAGGCAACGCGAGGGCGCGGGAATAAATCCATGTACCCGCCGCTTCTAGAAGTAGATGCAAACGCATGTAAAGGCGTTGCTGACCAGGATCAACTTAGGAGCACCTCGTGGAAACCCGCCGTATCACCGTTATCTCCGCCGGACTCGGCGTCCCCTCGTCGAGCCGCCTGCTGGCGGACCAGCTGGCGGCATCGGCCGAACGGCAGCTCGCCGCGGCCGGCTACGCCGTGGACATCGAGGTTGTGGAGCTGCGGGACCTCGCCGTGGACATCGCCAACAACTTCGTGACCGGCTATGCGGCTCCCCGGCTGGCCGAAGTGATCGCCGGCGTCGAGGCCTCTGACGGCCTGATCGCCGTCAGCCCCGTGTTCAGCGCCTCCTACAGCGGGCTTTTCAAGTCCTTCATCGACGTGCTCGATCCCAAGGCGCTGGAAGGCAAGGCCGTTCTGCTCGGGGCCACCGCCGGCACGGACCGACACCAGATGGTGCTGGACTTCGCGATGCGGCCGCTCTTCACCTACCTGCGCACCCGGATCGCCGCCACCGCGGTCTTCGCCGGACCGCAGGACTGGGGAAACAACGACGACGACGGCGGCTCGCCGCTCTCGGTTCGCGTAGACCGGGCAGCGGGGGAGTTCGTCGGCCTGCTCCGGGACTCAGGGCCGCAGCAGAAGCCGGCCGCGCTGGAATCCCTGCCGTTTGAGCAGCTCCTCGCCGGGATCAGCGGCCAGCGGTAGAGGCAGCCGGGCCTTCCGAGCCTGCAGGGCCGCCCGAACCTTTTCGGCGGCCCGCTCGTTGCACGGGACATGAAGTGTCCCGTGGATTCTATTGACCTGATGATGAGTGAACGCAGCGGTGTGGAGATCGACTACTGCCCCCAATGCCGTGGAGTGTGGTTGGACCGGGGGGAGCTGGACAAGATCATCGACCGTGCGGCGGAGTCCCTGGGCCCGGCGGCAGCCGCCCCCGCCGCCCCGCCGCCGCCGACCGCGTTCCCACCTGCGGCACACATTCCGCCGCCGCTGTACAACCTCGACCCGCGCCGGGATGAACGGCGCCCCGACGACCGCCGCTATGACGACCCTAGGTACGATGAGCGCCGCGACCGACCCCGCCCTGAACAGTCGCGCCCTGAACAGTCGCGCACAGTACAGTCGGGGTATCAACAGTCGCGCCCTGAACAGTCGGGGTATCAGCCGCCGCGTTACGATGACCGCCGCCGTCCCAAGAAGAAGGAAGGCTGGCTGGGGGACCTGTTCGACTTCTAGGCCTGCGGATTCCGGGCTTGCCGTGCGGAGCGCGCCGGGCAGGCCCTCGGGAAGTCCGAGAGCCCGGGCCGCCTGTGCTCAGTCGCTGAGCAGTGCGATGAATTCCCTGGCCTGCTTCATGGAAATATCCGAGTGGCGGGTCAGGGCTGTCGCCGCCGCCTCGGTGTCGCCGCTCTTGGCCAGGGTGCGGATCCTGCCGTAGATCTCGTCGTTGAGCATGTTGCTGCTCACCTCGCGCGTGACATCACCTTTGCTGGCGATCGCGCGGTAGCGGTACGCGAACCGCTGTGGCACGTCGTCCTCGTCCGGAACGGGCTCCGGTGCCGCCTCCGGGGCGCGGAACGGCTGGGGGTGCTCCGCCAGTGCCGCGACAGCGTCGCGGGACGCCCGGAGGCCCTCGCCCGTGGCCTCGAGGTACACCTTGATGGCTGCCATCGCCTGCCCCTGCGCGATCAGGGCATACAGCTGCCGGTGCTGCTCCTGGGTGAGCCTTGCCGCCGCCGCACGCGCCAGCTCCGCCGAGTCAGGGCCCGGCTGCGGCATGGGGGCAGGCCTGGGGCGATCGCCGCGGCGGCTCCAGGCGCGGACCACCATCAGCACGCCGGCGGCCACGAGCACCAGGATCAGTACGGGAATGAGCATGGAGTCCATGTGCTACAGCCGATCTACGTAATTCTTTGCGGTCTTGAAGTCCGTGTGGGTCGACTCCCGCAGCAGCCGGGCGGCCTTCGTCTTCTGGCCGTCTCGGGCCAGTGACTGGAGTTGCAGGAGGAGTTGGGGACTCAGGTGTCCGACGGCGAGCAGGGCGTCCTCGCGGCCGTGGCGCGTCCGTGTGGGAGCGGACCCGATCCGGGCAAGCAGGGCGGAACGGGCGTTGTCGGCCTGCTGCGACTGCTGCTGGGAGTTTTGGCTGGGACGCGTGGTCGCTTCAACCCGGGCGCGGGCGGCCTCGGCAGCCTGAACCTGCGCCGCGTAGTGGGCCAGGGACTTCACCGCCAGTTCCCGCTGGTAGCGCTCGGCGTCGGAGATGCCGAAATTCCGCGGCTTCAGGGCCGTGGTCACCGCCCAGAGCACTGCCGCCAGAATCAGGGCAGGCAACATGACTAGCAGTACATCGCCCATGATTAGAGCTTATGCCAGATTGCCGTTATCCACAGCATGTTCCGCGCCTCGCATACAGTGCGCCGCGGCCGGCGTCAATTCGGCGCGGTGGCATGAGTCCGGTCACGAAATGCGCACATCGGGCGGCAAATGTGGCCTCCGGCGCCGCGGTGTATCCCCAGCCGTAAGGTGCAGGCTGTGGATGAAGCTTGGCGGAAAATGTTTTGTGTCCACAAGATGAATCCAATGTTTCCGCAGGTCAAGAACGGATTTCGGGTCCAACTTTTTTTCTATCCACAGCTCTACCCACAGACTGTGCACAAGCATCTGGCACTAGTGCACAGGTTATCCACAGGGCAGAGGGTCGGCCGGGTTGGTGCCTGACCGATCGGCGGATAACGTTGCAGGATATCGGGCCTGGGAAGCGGAAAACCTGCGGTCGCCAGGTGGTGCCAACCAGGCCCCGCCCCCGGACCGCGGTGGCACACGGCCGCACCAGCGCTGTGGATAACGGCAGGCCGGTCCGGCGCTGACTGTCGGAGCTCACTGATAAGAATTGGGCTGCCGGCATGTGCCAGGTTTTGGCGCTGGCAAGCAACGTAGTTGCTTGGGCAGCGTGACCGGTGGGCACTGCGGCCGGGCACACCGGCAGTTGAGCATCAAGGCACTGGGCACGCAGGCGTCGCGCACTAAGGCGCTGGTATCAAAGGCACAGCGCATCAACGCACTGGGCACACGCGCCGCGGCGAACAGACATCCGCCACGGCACACAATGAAGGACGGCAGTTTTGTCAGTTACGCATCTGGACTCGGTCGAGGGTACGCGGGGAGGCGAGGGCAGCCGCAAGCCCCCGCAGGACATCCCCGCGGAGCAGTCAGTCCTGGGCGGCATGATGCTGTCCAAGGACGCCATCGCCGACGTCGTCGAGATCCTGCGTGGCCAGGACTTCTACCGTCCGGCGCACGAGACCATCTACGAGGCCATCATCGACCTCTATGGCCGGGGCGAACCAGCTGACGCCGTGACGGTCTCGGACGAACTGACCAAGCGCGGCGAGATCAACAGGATCGGCGGACCCGCCTACCTGCACGAACTCATCCAGACCGTCCCCACAGCCGCCAACGCCGGGTACTACGCCGAAATCGTGGGCGAACGCGCGGTCCTGCGCCGCCTGGTCAACGCAGGCACCAAGATTGTCCAGCTCGGCTACGGGCAGGACGGCGAGGTCGAAGACCTTGTCAACCAGGCCCAGGCCGAGGTCTACGCCGTCGCCGAACGCCGGACCGCCGAGGACTATGTGGTCCTCAAGGACGTCATGGAATCCACCGTTGACGAGATCGAGGCCTCGGGCCACCGCGGCGAGGGAATGACGGGCGTGCCCACGGGCTTTTACGAGCTCGACGAGCTGACCCACGGCCTGCATCCGGGCCAGATGATCGTCATCGCCGCCCGCCCCGCCGTCGGCAAGTCCACGTTCGCGCTGGACTTCGCCCGCTCGGCCGCCATCAAGAACAACCTCGCGACCGTCATGTTTTCCCTCGAAATGGGCCGCAACGAGATCGCCATGCGCCTGCTGTCCGCCGAGGCCACCATCGGTCTTCAGGACCTCCGCAAGGGCACCATCAAGGACGAGCAGTGGTCCAAGATCGCCACCACGATGGGCCGCATGAACGATGCCCCGCTGTTCATCGATGACAGCCCCAACATGTCGCTGATGGAAATCCGGGCCAAATGCCGGCGCCTGAAGCAGCAGCATGACCTCAAGCTGGTGATTCTGGACTACCTGCAGCTCATGAGCTCGGGTAAAAAGGTGGAATCCCGCCAGCAAGAAGTCTCCGAGTTCTCCCGCGCCCTGAAGCTCCTGGCCAAGGAACTCCAGGTGCCCGTGATCGCACTGTCGCAGCTGAACCGTGGCTCCGAGCAGCGCCAGGACAAACGCCCCATGGTCTCTGACCTGCGCGAGTCCGGCTCGATCGAGCAGGACGCCGACATGGTGATCCTGCTTCACCGCGAGGACGTCTATGACAAGGAGTCCCCGCGCGCCGGCGAGGCGGACATCCTGATCGCCAAGCACCGTAACGGCCCCACAAAGGACATTGTGGTGGCCTTCCAGGGCCACTACTCGCGGTTTGCCAACATGGCGGCCGACGCCGGCGGTGGCGGCGGCTTCTAGCCGGACCTAGCCCTTGCCCGCCCCGAGCAGGTGGTTGGGCAGCCGATTCCCCGGCGCCCGCCCGCGGATTTCCAGCAGTTCGCGGGCGTGGGTGTGGAGCCGGACGTCTTCTTCGGACACCGGCACCCACTGCGGAATCGGGACCGAGGTGCCGGTCTCGTCGCGGGCGACCATGACCGTCAGACAGTACGTCGTGAGGTTCAGCTCGCGCCCCTTCGGGTCCCCGGACCGGACATGGACGGCGATGTGCATGCCCTTGGTCCCGGTGTAGACCAGCCGGGCCTCCACCTCCACGACGTGGCCGATCAGCAGCGGCCGGTAGAACCGCACGCCGCCGGAGAACACAGCCACGGTGTCCTTCCCGCAGTAGCGGGAGGCGCAGACGTAGGCCGCCTCGTCGATCCACTTCATGACGATGCCGCCGTGGACCTTGCCGCCCCAGTTCACGTCCGTTGGTGCCGCCATGAACCGCAGCACCACGCGCTCTGCCGAGCCGGCGTCGGTATATTCCTGTCCGCTCATGGCCTGGACGATGTCCTCGCGGACCTTGATCCGGGCCAGCGCGTCGTCCCTCTGTTCGATTTCTTCCGGTGTCACCGGTTCAAACTGCGGCACCGGGATGGGCTTGCCGTCCGCGCCCACGGCCACAAAGATCACGATGCACTGGCTGCGCATGGTGGCCGGTCCGCCCTTGGGGTCGCCCGAGGACACCACGGTGCGGATATGCATCGAGGACCGCCCGGTGTACACGATCGTGGCCTCGACCTCCACCATGTCGCCGCTGTTGACCGGGTCCGCGAAGTGGATGTTCCCCACGTAGGCCGTCACACAGTAGGACTTTGCCCAGCCGACGGCGGCGGCGTAGGCCGCCTTGTCCACCCACTCGAGCACGGTGCCGGCGTCGACTGAGCCGCTGTGGCCGACGTCGGTGGGGGCGGCCAGGAAGCGCAGGGTCACGGAATTGGGCGCGTTCTCGCTCATGCTGCGAGTTTACTGAAAGGCCCGGCTGGCGCCGCGGGCCGGCGACACAATCGCTGTCCGGGACGCCATAACCCGCAGTCACGCGACGGCGGGCGGCCACCAGTAGGTGACCGCCCGCCGTCGTGCGCTATGGGCTTAGGGCTATGCCGTGAATGCCTTAGGCCAGGACCCGGAGCTTCGAGTCGGCGCGGCCGAACAGCACCTTGTCCACGGAGACTTTGCCCGCGCCGACCAAGGCCACGGCCAGGGCGGCGGCAGCGAGGATCAGGACGAGCTCGTAACCGCCGGTAGCGGCAAACACTCCAGCGGAGGCGTGAACCAGGAACAGGGCACCGAGCATGTCCACGGCGAGGAGGGCGGCGAACACGCGGGTCAGGACACCCAGGATCAGGGCGATACCGCCGACCAGCTCCAGGGTCGCGATCACCGGGGCAGCAACTTGCGCCGCCGGGACGCCCATCTGGGTGAAGGCAGCCTGGGTGCCGGGGATGGTGAACTCGGAGAACTTCTGCCAGCCGTGGGCGGCAAACAGGAATCCCGCGATGACGCGCAGGACGGTTCGGGCGGAGGTGGTCAGGGCGGGCTGGTTCATGGGAAATACCGTTTCGTAGATAGGAGGCGTCGCGGCTGGTTGCGGCCGCGACTTCGGTTGCGTTCACTATCAAGTCTTCCCGACTTTTAGTTGAAATGTCAACTAAAAGTCGTGCGGTGTCGATTCGTCGGCCCGGCTAGGGTTAAGCCGTGCATCCCTCCCCGCCGCTGTCCACCACCCTGCCGCCGTCTACAGGGCACCGGCGGGAGATCCTGCGCCTGGCAGTGCCGGCCTTTGGCGCGCTGATTGCTGAGCCGCTGTTCCTGCTCGCGGATTCGGCGATCGTGGGCCATCTCGGCGTGGCCGAGCTGGCCGGCGTCGGGCTGGCCTCGGCGGTCCTTCACACCGCAGTCGGGCTCATGGTGTTCCTCGCATACTCCACGACGCCGGCCGTGGCGCGGGCCGTCGGCAACGGCCAACTGGCGAAGGCCCTCGCGGCAGGACGCGACGGCGTCTGGCTGGCGCTCCTGCTGGGACTCGTCCTGGCTGCCGCCGGGTTCCTGGCCGCCGGGCCGCTGCTGGAACTGATGGGCGCCCGCGGCGAGGTGCATGGGTTTGCCGTGGACTACCTGCGCGGGTCCATGCCAGGCCTCGTGGCGATGCTCCTGATCTTTGCGGGCACCGGGGTGCTGCGCGGCCTCCAGGACACGCGGACGCCGCTGATCGTCGCCGCCGCGGGTTTCACGCTGAACATCGCGCTGAACCTGGTCCTCGTCTACGGGCTGGGCTGGTCCGTGACCGGCTCGGCCGTCGGCACGAGCATCGCGCAGTGGGCCATGGCGGCCGTCTATGTGCTGATTGTCCGGCGCAACGCCCGCAACAACGGGGTTCCCCTGCGGCCGGACTGGCGCGGCATCCGGGCACTGACCAGGGTGGGCTCCTGGCTGATGCTGCGCACGCTCAGCCTCCGCATCGCGATTCTCGCCACGGTGGTGGTGGCCACCGCCCAGGGGTCTGTCAACCTCGCCGCACACCAGCTGGCCATGACCATCTTCACGTTCTTCGCCTTCGCGCTGGACGCCCTTGCGATCGCGGCCCAGGCCCTGATCGGCAAGGAACTCGGCGCGGGCCGGCCGGTGGCGGCCCGCGCGCTGACGCGCACCATGACGCGATGGGGGCTCGGCTTCGGCGTCCTGACCGGGATCGTCCTGGCTGCGGCGGCCCCGTGGGCGGGCGCCCTCTTCACGTCCGACGCCGATGTCAGGGGGGCGCTGACGCTCGCCCTTTGGGTGCTCGCCGCCGGGCAGCCGCTGGCCGGCTACGTCTTCGTCCTCGACGGCGTCCTGATCGGCGCGGGCGACGCCCGCTACCTGGCGATCGCCGGCGTCGTCAATCTCGCGGCCTACCTGCCGCTGCTGCTGGCCGTGGGGTACTCCGGCGCCAGTGCCGGCGCGGGACTGCTCTGGCTGTGGGCCGCCTTCTCCCTGGGCTACATGGCGGCGCGCGCGCTGACGCTGGGCCTCCGGGCCCGGACGGAGAAGTGGATGGTCCTCGGCGCGCGCTAAGGGCGTTGAGCCGGAACCCCCGCGCGCGCACTGCGCCGAACCGGCGCGCGCAGTGGCGGCTTCGCACTAAACTGGACGGGTGACTCTTCCCGCAACGCCTGACGCGACCCCTGCCATCCGCGCCGCGGCCGACCTCTGGAAGCCCGTGCTGGTCAGGGCGGCCGTTGCGCTCGTGTTTGGTGCGGTAACCGTGTTCTGGGCCGCGCCGTCCGAGGCCGGCATGGGCTGGGCCGGCGGCCTCTACCTGCTGGCCACCGGTGTGGTGATGCTCTGGACCGTGCCCAAGACCGGATTCCGCCCCCGCGAAGGCGTCGGCAAGTTCCTCTCCGCCGGCGGAGCAGCCCTGTCCGGGGCCGGCGCTGCCGCGGCACTGATCCCCGCCCCACTCGTTTTCGGCACGGTCGCGGCCTTGGGCCTAGGCGTTGCCGGCGCCGCAGAGCTCTTCGCGGGCCTTTCCGCCCGCGGCCGGTCCGTGCTGGCCCGCGACTGGATCGCCTCCGGCGTGATCGGGCTGGGCACTGCAATCGCTCTGCCGTTCTTCATCGGCCTCGGCCCGCACGCACTCCTCGGCGTTGCGGGCGGCGGGGCCATCATCAGCGGCGTCTTGTGGATGCTGTCCGGCCTGACCCTGCGGCATGATGCTCCGGGCGATTCCGCGGAGGCCGTAAACTAGTACGGACAGGTTCTACCCGGCGTAGAACAATTGCGGTAACAAGACAGCCACGCTTCCCCGCGCGGGCTGCAGGAGGAAAGCACCTTGGCACAGCAGAAACCCGGAGCGTCCCGCAGCCTGCGGACATCGGTCAAGGGACCGCTCATGTTCTCCGCGTTCTGGGCCGTGGTGGTGTTCTTCGGCGTCCTGATCTTCGCCTCGGGCGGCAGCGCCCGCGCACCCCGGTTCGACCTCGCGCTCATCGGCGCCGGGATCGCCTTCATTGTGATCCTGGTGGTGGCCGCCATGCTCGCGATGAGCCACAAGGACAACCCCGAGGACCTGGGCAAGGGCTCCGGCGTCAACCTCAGTTCCAAGCGCCCGTCCTCCGGCCACGGCGGCGCTTCGGCGCGGCCCCGCCCCGAGGCCGGCTCCGGCGATTCCCGTGACGGCGGCCCGCATGCCTGACGACGCAGGCCTGACAGCGAGGGCCTAACGCCGCAGGCCTAGCAGCGAGGGCCGCAGTAGGCGGCCGTGGCCGTCACGATGCGGCTTTCCGCGCCCGGTATGCGGCCACGTGTGCACGGTTGGCACAGTTGCCCGTGTCGCAGTAGCGCTTCGAGCGGTTGCGGCTCAGATCCAGCACGACGGCGTCGCAGTCATCCGCGGCGCACACCAGCAGGCGGTCCATTTCCTTGCTCCGGATCACGTCAACGATCGCCATGGCCGCCTCCGTGCTCATCCGATCGGCCAGCGGCGCCTCAGGGGTAGTGGCGTGCAGGTGCCAGTCCCAGGGATCATGCTTGACCAGCTGGGGGAGTGCCCGAGCCTCCCGGAGCAGCCGGTTTACGGTCTCCGCGGCAGTGGCCTCCTCCGCCAGCCAGAGCTCGGCGAGCTCGCTGCGCAGGCGCCGCACGCTGGCTAGCTCGGACTCGTCGCGGGTCCGGGAGCCGGTGAAGCCCTCGGACTCCAGGAAGTCATCCAGATCCTTGGCCGTGGCCAAGTGTTCCTCACCGTTGGCGGCGGTGTTGATGAGGTTGACCACAGAACGCAGGGCAACTTCCGTGTCAGGGGCAAAAACCATCTTGACTCCTTACCTCGTCCGGGCGTAATGTCATGACCATAACCCTACTTTACTCCTGACAGGAGATTGCCGTGTCTGCCCCCCAACGCCCCGTCGCCGCTCCGGTCCGAGACCTCGCTGCCCTGCGGCCTGCCTCCGAACCGGCCAGCGCCACGCGGGGCGCGGGGCCGGGTGCCGAGCGGGGGGCCAAGCGGGCCGGCGCGGCGTCGGGCTTCATGGCCTCGGGTCTGGGGGTCGCCCTGTTTTCGTCCGCGGTATTCGGGCTTTCCGGATCTTTCGCCAAGGCGCTCCTGGAAACGGGCTGGACCCCCGGCGCCGCCGTTACAGCCCGGCTCACGGGCGCGGCCCTGATTCTGGCCATCCCCGCCCTCGCGGCCCTGCGCGGGCGGTGGCACCAGCTCCGTGACAACTGGGTGACCGTCGTGCTGTTCGGATTCATCGGCGTCGCCGCCTGCCAGCTGTTCTACTTCAACGCCGTGTCCCGGCTTTCGGTCGGCGTCGCCCTGCTGCTGGAGTACCTCGCGCCGGTCCTGATCGTGCTCTGGCTGTGGGCGGCCAGCCGGAAACGGCCGCGGCCGCTGACCATTGCCGGCACGCTCCTGTCCCTCGGCGGGCTGGTCCTGGTCCTGGACCTCACCGGCGCTGTGAAAGTCGACCCTATCGGCGTGCTGTGGGGGATCGCCGCCGCCGTCTGCCTCGCCATCTACTTCTTCATCACCGCCAAGGAAAACGACACCCTCCCGCCGATCGTCCTGGCTTCCGGCGGGCTCATGGTGGGCGCCATCGTCATGTGGCTGACCGCGGCAACCGGGCTGCTGCCGATGGCCTTCAGCACTGCCGACACCCGCCTGGGACCCTGGATCACCCCGTGGTGGGTGGCCCTCGGCGGCCTCGTGGTCCTGGCCACGGTGGTGGCGTACGTGTCCGGCATTGTCGCCGCGCGGGCGCTCGGCTCGAAGGTCGCCTCCTTTGTCTCGCTCACCGAGGTGCTGTTCGCCGTCATCTGGGCGTGGCTGCTGCTCGGCGAACTGCCCGGACCCATCCAGCTCCTGGGCGGGCTGCTGATTGTCGGGGGCGTGGTGCTGGTCCGGCTGGACGAGCTCCGGGCCCCGGCCGGCACCGGTGCGGCAGCGCTGGACCACGCGAACGACTGCGAGCCCGTGCCGTAAGCCACGCGCGTTGGCACCCGGCGGGCCTGCCTGCCGGGTGCCAGCATTCTCGCCTCGGGCCCTCGTTCCCTGGGCAGAAGGCACCTAGCATGGAGATATGTGCCGAAACATCCGGACCCTCCACAATTTTGAGCCCCACGCCACCACCGCCGAGGTGGAGGCCGCGGCGCTGCAATACGTGCGCAAGATCAGTGGCAGCACCAAGCCGTCCAAGGCCAACGAAGAGGCCTTCAACCGGGCCGTGCACGAGATTGCCCACGCGACGCAGCACCTGCTCGACGCCCTGGTGACCCATGCCCCGGCCAAGGACCGCGGGGAGGAAGCCGCCAAGGCCAAAGCCCGGGCTGCCGTCCGCTACGGCGCGGCCTGAGCCAGGGGCGCCGCCCGGGCGAGGGCGGCCTTAGCTGCCGAAGCTGCGCAGCCGCAGCGAGTTGGCCACCACCAGCACCGAGCTGGCGGCCATCGCGGCGCCGGCGATCATCGGGTTGAGCAGGCCCAGTGCTGCCACCGGGATGCCCACGGCGTTGTAGAAGAAGGCCCAGAAAAGGTTCGTCTTGATGGTGCCGAGCGTCCGGCGGGAGAGCTCGATCGCCTGCGCCACCTGCCCGAGGTCGTTGCCCATCACCGTCAGATCCGCGGCCTCGATGGCGACGTCGGTGCCGGAGCCCATCGCGACGCCCAGGTCCGCCTGCGCCAGCGCCGCGGCGTCGTTGACCCCGTCCCCGGCCATCGCCACAGTGGCGCCCGCCGCCTGCAGCTTCCGCACGGCCTGGACCTTGCCCTCGGGGAGCACACCCGCGAAGACGTCCTCCGGGCTGATCCCGACGGCGGCCGCCACCTGCGCGGCCACGGCGGCGTTGTCGCCGGTCAGCAGGATCGGCCGGAGCCCCAGTTCCCGGAGCCGGGTGACCGCGGCGGCGGAGCCGGGCTTGACGGTGTCCCGCAGGCGGATGATGCCGGCGGTCTCGCCGTCAACAGCAACCCAGATGGCCGTGGTGCCCGAGTCCTCGGCAGCGCCCAGCACCTCCCGCTGGGCCGGGGACGGGGCGATGCCGAGCTCCAGCAGCCAGCCGGTGCGCCCGGCGGTGACCAGCCGGCCGTCCACGGTGCCCTGGACGCCCCCGCCGGGCGCGGAACGGAAGCCGGCCACGGCGGGGTGGCCGGCGCCGTCGTCGTTCAAGCAATCTGCGGCCGATGCTGCAGTGGCGATGGCCCGGGCGATCGGGTGCTCGGAGGCGTATTCCACGGCCCCTGCGAGGCGCAGGACCTCGGCTGCACTGTGCGGTCCAAAGCCCTGGATGCTGTCTACGGCAAGCCGGCCGGTGGTGACGGTCCCGGTCTTGTCCAGCAGGATCGTGTCCACCCTCCGGGTGTCCTCGAGGATCTGCGGCCCCTTGATGAGGATGCCGAGTTGGGCGCCGCGGCCGGTTCCGGTGAGCAGCCCCACCGGCGTGGCCAGCCCCAGGGCGCAGGGGCAGGCGATGACCAGCACGGCGACGGCGGCGGTGAAGGCCGCCCGGACCTCGTCGGGGCCCGCGGCCGGCCCGGCCGCCACCAGCCAGGCCCCGAAGGTGAGGGCGGCGATGGCCAGGACGACCGGTACGAAGACGGCGCTGATGCGGTCTGCGAGCCGGGCGATGGGGGCTTTCCCGGTCTGCGCCGCGGAGACGAGGCGGCCCATCTGGGCCAGCGTGGTTTCAGATCCGACCCGGGTGGCGCGGACCAGGAGCCGGCCGGAGGTGTTGATGGTGGCTCCGGTGACCTGGCTGTCCGGGCCAACTTCCACCGGCACGGATTCGCCGGTCACGAGGGAGGCGTCCACGGCCGAGGCGCCGTCGAGGACCACGCCGTCGGTGGCGATCTTCTCGCCGGGGCGGACCACCATCACGTCGCCGGCGGCCAGCTGGTCGGCCGGGATCCTGTGCTCGGTGCCGCCGCGCAGGACGGTCGCGTCTTTCGCGCCCAGGTCCAGCAGGGCCCTCAGGGCGTCGCCTGCCTTCCGTTTGGCGTTGGCCTCGAGCTCGCGGCCGAGCAGCAGGAACATGGTGACTACTGATGCGACCTCGAAATACAGGGCGCTGGAGCCCATCCCCTCCGCTGCCGGGTGTGCGGTCATGCCCGGATCGGCAAGGAGCTCGCCGGCCGAGAACGCGTAGGCAGCAATCACGCCGATTGACACCAGGGTGTCCATGGTCGAGGCCAGGTGCCGGGCGTTGGCGGCCGCGGCGCGGTGAAACGGCCACGCCGCCCACGTGACCACCGGCAGGGCCAGGACGGCGGCCGCCCAGCCCCAGTTCGGGAACTGCAGCGCCGGGATCATCGAGATCGCGAAAACCGGGACGGTGAGTGCGGCCGCCACGGCGAGCCGCGGGCGGAGAGAGGGCGCGGCTGAGCCGGCCGGAGTCGCGGTGCTGGCCGGGGGTCCCGTGGGCTCACGCGGGGTGTCCGGGTACCGGGGGGTCCGGACCGTGGCCTTGTAGCCGGCGGCCGCGATCGTGGCGGTGATTTGGTTGTCGGTAATGTCCGCCGGGACGCTGACACGGGCCGACTCGAGTGGCAGGTTGACGCTGGCCTCGACGCCGTCGAGCTTTCCGAGCTTGCGCTCGACGCGGTTGACGCAGGAGGCGCAGGTCATGCCCTCGATATCAAGGTCAATGACCCGGCTTCCGGCCCGGTCCAACAACTGATCGCTGCTCACTGTGTCTTTTCCCTGTCGCTTCGTTTTGTGCCGTCCGACGGCGGCGGGCTTGCTGGCCGGCGGCCCCGCTGGCCGGCGGCTGCGCCCGCCGGCGCGAAGGCCACTCAGGCTTCGCTGGCGACCACGAGGTAGCCGGCCTCGGCGACTGCCTCGCCGATCTCGGAGGAGGAGAGTGTTTCGCTGGAGGTGATCGTGACGGCGGAGATGCCGCCGGCCTTGAGATCGACGTCGACCTTTTCGACTCCGGAGAGCGCCTCAAGTTCTTCACTGACGGAGGACACGCAGTGGCCGCAGGTCATGCCGGATACGTTGACGGTGGTGGAAACGGTGGCCATGGCGTGCTCCTTGTCGCTGGGCAGGTGTTGGTTCCCCGGCCCGGTGGTGTGATGGGTGGTGCAGGTCCTAGCGCAGGAGGCGTCCGATGGCATCGGTGGCTTCCTTGACTTTGAAATCGATGGCCTCGGCCCGAAGCTCGGGATCCGGTTCGGCGGCGGCGCCGACTACGCAGTGGCCGATGTGCTCTTCGACGAGGCCCAGGCTCACGGCATGCAGGGCCTTGGTGACGGCGGCGACCTGGGTGAGGATGTCGATGCAGTACTTGTCCTCGTCAACCATCCGGGCGATGCCGCGGACCTGCCCTTCGATCCGTTTGAGTCGGCGGAGGTAGGCATCCTTGTTGGCCGTGTAGCCGTGCTGCTCGTGGGGTGATAGGCCGAGGGGCTCCGCGTCCAGGCGCGCCGCGCCGGGGAGTTCTGACTCGCTCATGTCCCCAACTTATACCCCCTAGGGGTATGTTTCAAGCCTCCGTGCGGGCCGGTGTCTCATCTGGGCCGTTGGGCAAATTAAAGAGCTCCGGAGTGCGTTATTGGGGGATACGCACTCCGGAGCAGCTTTGGGGTAGACGGTTCTTCCCGTCTACTCATTGAGCTTACTCGGCGGACGTGGGATAACACCAGAACCCCGAATAAGTACTTTCGCTTTATTTTCTACCCGCCGGAGCGGCCGCCGGGACAATCAGGATCGGACGGTCCTGATGGTGGCTCAACCACGCCGCCACAGAGCCGTTGAGCGCCGTGGAAATGCGGTGGCCGATGCCGCGCTCGGGAGTCCCCACCACGATCATGCACGCGTTGGCGTCCGCGGCCAGCCTGCCGATAGCCCTGGCGGGGTCTCCGGCCAGGGTGCGCAGCGTCCAGTCGATCCCCAGGCTGGCGCAGCGCGCCTCGATCACGGAACGCAACTCCCGGGTGGTCTCCCGGATCCGGGCGTCGTCCGCGTCCGGGCGCAGCGACAGGCGGTGCGAAGACCGCACAGGATCCCACTCCACGAGGTAGCTTGCCTCGTCCACGTAGGCGCAGATCATTGGCGCGGCGAGGGTCTTCGCAAGGGATGCCGCCGTCTGCAGCACTTCGGGATGCTGCCCCGGAACCACGCCCACCACGAGGGGCGCCGTGCCGTTGGCGGGGTTGTCGGACATACTTCATTCTGGTTCCGGGGTGCCGCCCTGAACAGGGGCATAGTCCCCGTTCCCGCAGCTCGGGGCGCTGCTGGCACCGTTTGCGGCGGAGTCCCTTGAACAGCCCGGGGCCGGGGCCTACGGTTGAAGGACACAGGAGGAGGTGGCCGCCGTGGAGATCTACATGTGGTGGTTGGATCTGGATTTGGCGAGCAAGGAATGGCTCCGGGAAAACCTCCGGACCGTCGAACTGCCCGACGCCGTACAGCAGGGGATCGCCGCCGCAGGCGGCCCCCGTCCCGCCGAATCATCCGCCGGCGGCGCCGCGGTATTGACTTCTGCGGACTGGGACTTCATCGAGACGCAGTCGGAGTTCGTCGACTGATACCGATGCCGCCGGCGCGCTAGCGCATACCTGCGGCGCGGGGTTGAAACCATTGCGGCTGTCCGGCGGGGATGGTTGCATGGGACGCATGGCTACTGCAGAGAGTTATGTCCTGGCGATCGGGACCAAGAAGGGCCTTTGGCTGGCGACCAGCCCGGACCGAAGGGAGTGGTCCCTGACCGGGCCGCATTTTCTGATGAGTGAGGTCCCCAGCATCGGCATCGATACCCGCGACGGCAGGACCCGGATCCTCGTGGGCGTCCGCTCCGAGCACTGGGGTCCCACGGTTTTCCACTCCGATGACCTGGGCGGAAGCTGGAGCGAACCCGAAAACGGCGCCATCACGTTCCCCGACGGCACCGACGCCGCCTTGGAACGGATCTGGCAGATCCATCCCGACGCCGATTCCCGCCCCGGCGTCGTGTGGGCGGGCTGCGAACCGATCTCCGTCTGGAAATCCACCGACGGCGGCGAGCACTTCGAGCTTAACCGCGGCCTGTGGGACCATCCGCACCGCAGCGAATGGGGCGCCGGCTATGGCGGCGCCGCGGCGCACTCGATCGTCGTTGACCCCACGGGGGAGAAAGTCCACGTTGCCATGAGCACAGGAGGGGTCTACCGCTCGCTCGACGGCGGCACCTCCTGGGAGCCGCGCAACAAGGGGATTTCTGCTTACTTCATGCCGGACCCCAACCCGGAATTCGGCCAATGTGTCCACAAGATCGCGGCCGACGCCGCCGTCGACGGCCGCCTCTACGCACAAAACCACCACGGCGTGTACCGCAGCGACGACGACGCCGAATCGTGGGAGTCGATCGCCGAGGGGCTGCCGGCGGACTTCGGCTTCGTGATGCTGACGCATCCGCGCCGGGCCGGTACAGCCTGGGTGATCCCGCTGAAGGCTGACGGCGAACGAATTCCGCCGGACGGGAAGTTGGCCGTGCACCGGACGGATGACGCCGGTGCCAGCTGGAAGCGGCTCGACGCCGGGCTCCCGGAAGCCGAGTACAACGCCGTGCTGCGCGATGCTGCCAGCGTGGACGGCGCGGAGCCCGCGGGCGTCTACTTCGGGACGCGGGGTGGCAGTGTCTACGCCAGCGCCGACGAGGGGGAACACTTCACCGAAGTGGCCTCGCACCTGCCGGATGTGCTGTGCGTGCGGGCTGCGGTGGTTTCCGCCGCCCTGCTTTCGGCGCAGCTGTGAAGGGATGAACAATCGCATGAACAGCGCCATGATCAGCCGCGAGCCCATGCCGGCGGACTCCGCGATCAGCGTTGTCTTGCCGAGCGTCCTTCAACCGCTGGCCGGCGGGCAGTCCATCCTGACTGCGCCCGTGGAGGCGGCGGTGACGGTGGAGTGGCTGCTGGATGCGGTGACCGGGGACTATCCGGCGCTGTCGCGGCGGTTGCGGGACGAGACCGGGGCTGTTCGCCGTTACGTGAATATATACGTCAACGGGAATGAAATCCGGCGGCTGCAGGGCCTGGTGACCGCCGTGACACCAGGCCAGGAAGTCCTCATCATCCAGTCAGTGGCGGGAGGCTGACGCCTCAAGCGACCCGCCAGACGGAGCATTCGTCGGCATTGATGGCTTTGCGCATGCCGGTTTGGCGGTCCATGATCCAGACGACGCCGATTCCAGGGGCCGTTTCCTGGACGCTGCCGCGACGGACCACGACGTCGTCGTAGTTCGGGCCCACGCGCAGGCGGGCCTCGATCTCGTCGCCGCGGTGCAGCTGGTCGAGGGCGCGGATACGGGTTACATGGGTTTTCGCTTCCTTCAACATGGCGGGGCCTCCCGGACTGGAGTTGGTGCCTGCTCTTGCCGGCAGTTCCAGTCTCCTGCGCCAATGTTGCGTCCGCGTTTCAGCACGGTAAGGGGACCGTTAGTTTTCGACGGCGCCGCGGTTACCGGCCTCCTTCATGCCGGTTCCCGTTATGTCGGCGGCCGCCAATGCAGGCTGGAAACCTCAGGGGAGCTGGCGTTCCCCCGGGTGCTGGACCCTGAACCAGCGGTACCCGTAGCGGTCCAGCGGGAGTTCGAAAGATCCGTCGTCGGAGAGCGGGATGTCCTCGCGGCCGAGCAGGTCCCGGAGCACGGCACCGGCGTACGAAGGCCCGGCACCGCCCGTTCCGTCCGGAGCCTCCGGCACGCCTTCCTCGCCTTCCCCGAGCTCCCCCGGCGATTCCGCCGGCACCGTGGCCGTAACGAACGCCGGGTCGGCGCCGAAGTTGTGCGCGACAATCACCATAGAGCCGTCCCAGGTGCACCGGTGCAGCAGCACTGCCGGCGAGGCCTGTTTGATGAGCTCGAACCTGCCCCAGCCGAGTTCGGGGCATTCCCGGTAACGCTGGATCAGCGTCGCGACGAAGTTCCACAGCGAGTCCGGATCCCGTTTCGCGGCCGCGGCGTTGATGTGCGCCGGGCCGAAGGGTCCGTCCACGGGCTGGGCCACGAGGTCCCCGGCCGGGGCGGTCGAGAAGCCGCCGTTCCCGGTGTCGTCCCACTGCATGGGGGAGCGGACGGCCGAGCGGCCCTTCGCCCGCAGGTCCTCGCCCATCCCGATCTCTTCGCCGTAGAAAAGTACGGGGGTGCCCGGCAGCGAGAACATCAGGGAGTAGACCATCCGGATCCTGGCCGGGTCGCCGTCGAGCATGGTGGGCAGCCGCCGCCGCAGTCCCCGGCCGTACATCTGCATGTCGGGATCGGGGCCGAAGGCCGCGAAGACTTCCGCGCGTTCGGCATCGCTGAGTTTGTCCAGCGTGAGTTCGTCGTGGTTCCGGACGAACATGGCCCATTGGTTGTCCGGGTTGATCTTCGGACGGCTGCTGAGCGTCCGGGCCAGCGGCCGGGCGTCCTGCCGGGCCAGTGACAGGTACATGTTCTGCATCGAGAGGAAATCAAACTGCATGTTCAGCTCGTTGCCGGCCGGGCCGCCGAAGTACTTCAGCTGCTCTTTGTACGGGAGGTTGACCTCGCCCAGCAGCACGGCACTGCCGTGGCGGCGGTTGAGGAAGCTGCGCAGGGCGCTCAGGTACTGGTGCGGGTCGATTTTCGCGGCTTCATCCTTGGGCTCGCCGAGCAACTCCAGGAAGAAGGGCACCGCGTCCAGCCGGAAGCCGTCCAGGCCCAGCTGAAGCCAGAATCCCATCGACTTCGCGATCTCGTCCCGCACCTTGGGATTCATCACGTTCAGGTCCGGCTGGTGTTTGGAGAACATGTGCAGATACCACTCACCGGTCGCCTTGTCCTGGGTCCAGATGGACGTCTCCTCGCCGGGAAACACCACCTGGTCCGAGGTGTCCGGCGGCGTGTCCTTCCGCCAGACGTAATAGTCGCGGTAGGGGTTGTCCACGGATTTGCGGGCCTGGACGAACCACGGGTGCCGGTCGGAGGTGTGGTTGATGACGAAGTCTGCGATCACTCGGATGCCGCGGTCGTTGGCGGTGCGGATGAATTCCACCAGGTCCCCCGGGCTCCCGAGCCGGGGGTCCACGCCGTACATGTCGGTGACATCGTAGCCGTCGTCCCGGTCCGGGGAGGGGTAGAAGGGCATGAGCCAGATGCAGGTGATTCCGAGAGCGGCAAGATAGTCCACGCGCTGGATCAGCCCGCCGAAGTCCCCGGTGCCGTCGCCGTCGCCGTCGAAGAATGTCTCCGGGTCCAGGCAGTAGATCACCGCGTTTTTCCACCAGAGGTCAGAGGTTTCGGCGATTCTCACAGCGCACGGTCCGTTCCGGTCAGGGTCGATCCAGCTGGCCGGAGCTGGGGGAGGACGTGTTCGGCGAAGACGTCGATATACGGCGCCTGCTCCTGGCCGACGAAGTGCAGGTACAGCTCATCGAATCCAAGGTCAAGGTAGGAGGCGAGCCAGTGGGCGTGCTGACCGGGATCGGCGGAGATGTTGACGGCCGCCCGGACCTGGTCCTCCTGGACACCGGCGCTGACGCCGTCGAAATGGGCCGCCGTGGGCAGGTCCCAGGGAATCGGCGGTGCAAAGACATTGGTGCGCCACTGGTCCACGGCGATCGCGACGGCTTCGGCCTCTGTCGGCGCCCAGGACAGGTGGACCTGGAGGGCGGCGATCCCGCGGCCACCGGCGTCCCGGTAGGCCGCCAGCATGTCCTTCAGCTTTTCTGGCGGCTGGTTCACGGTGACCAGTCCGTCCGCCCAGGCCGCCGCCCGGCGCGCTGTTTTCACGCTCACGGCGGGGGCAATGAGCGGGGGTTTGGTCTCCGGAACGTCCCAGATCCGGGCTTGCTCCACTGTGACGAGCCCGTGGTGTGTGACCAGGTCGCCGGCGTGGAGCCGGCGGATGATGTCAACGCACTCCTCCAGCCGGCGCTGCCGCGTTTCCTTGGGCGGCCACGCCTCGCCGGTGACGTGCTCGTTCATGTACTCGCCGCTGCCCGGGGCCATCCAGAAGCGGCCGGGGAACATGTCCGCCAGGGTGGCCGAGGCGTGGGCGATGATCGCCGGGTGGTAGCGCTGGCCGGGCGCCGTCACCACCCCGAAGCGCAGGCCGGTGGTGGCCAGCGCGGCCCCGAGCCAGGACCAGGCGAACCCGGAGTGGCCCTGCCGGGCGGACCACGGCTCAATGTGGTCCGAACACATGGCGGCATCGAAGCCGGCCTGCTCGGCCAGCTGCACGTCCTTGAGGAGGCGGCCGGGGCTGATCTGTTCATGCGAGGCGTGGAACCCGATGGAAGCCATCACCCATGTCTACCGTGGGGGCGGGGCCGTGTCGAGGAAACCCCTGCTGAGGAAACCCTCGTAGAGCAACAACTGCGTGGGGGTGGCGGTGCCCGGCCCGCGGCGCAAGAATGGGCGCTATGCGACTGCCGTTGATGCCTCCCATTGCGCCCATGCTGGCCAAATCCCTCCCCGCCCTGCCGGTGCCGGGCACCGGAAAGGGCTGGCTCTTTGAACCGAAGTGGGACGGATTCCGCTCCATCATTTTCCGTGACGGCGACGAGGTGGAGATCGGCAGCCGGAACGGCAAGCCGATGACGCGCTACTTCCCCGAGCTCGTCGAGGCGCTGAAGACCGGGCTGCCGGAACGCTGCGTGGTGGACGGTGAGATCATCCTGGTGGCGGCCTCCGGGGACCGGCTCGACTTCGATGCGCTCCAGCAGCGCATCCATCCGGCCGCCAGCCGGGTGAAGCTGCTCGCGGCCCGGACCCCGGCGCGTTTCGTGGCCTTCGACCTGCTGGCCCTGGGCGACGAGGACCTCACCGGCAAGCCCTTCGCCGAGCGCCGGCGGGAGCTCGAACGCGCACTCGCAGCCAGCGCGGCTCCGGTCCACCTGACTGCCGCGACCGCCGACCGGGACACCGCGCAACGCTGGTTCCGGCAGTTCGAGGGCGCCGGACTGGACGGCATCGTGGCCAAGACGCTGGAGGGCACCTACCAGCCCGACAAGCGCGCGATGGTCAAGGTCAAGCACGAACGGACGGCGGACTGTGTGCTCGCCGGATACCGCGTGCACACCTCCGGTCCGGACAGGATCGGCTCGCTGCTCCTGGGACTCTACGACGACGCCGGGGTGCTGGCGAATGTCGGCGTCGTGGGTGCCTTCCCGATGGCGCGGCGCATGGAGCTGTTTGCCGAGCTGCAGGAGCTGGTCACCGGTTTCGAGGACCACCCCTGGGCCTGGGCCCGGCAGGAGGACGGGGCGCGGACGCCGCGGAATGCCGAGGGAAGCCGGTGGAGCGGCGGCAAGGACCTGTCCTTCACCCCGCTGCGGCCCGAGCGGGTCGTGGAAGTGAAGTACGACCACATGGAGGGCGCACGTTTCCGCCACACCACCCAGTTCGTGCGCTGGCGTCCGGACCGGGATCCGCGTTCCTGCAACTACGACCAGCTGGAGGAGCCGGTGAAGTTCGATCTCGCCGAGGTGCTGGGGGCCGGCAACAGCTAGTGGCGGCCGGTCTCCTCTGCGCTCCTTCCCGGTTGCTTTTCAGGCCGTGCCCCGACACACCGAAAAGCCCGGCGTGTCCTGTGGACACGCCGGGCACTCGGGTCGGCAAGTGGGCGGGAACGCAGCGCCCGGCCTAGTGCTGGCCGAGTTCCCGGGTGGGGACGCGGAAGGTTTCCTTGGCCGTCAGTGCCGCGACGGTGGCGATCAGGCAGATGATGCCGGTGAAGATGCTGATCTGGACCCAACCGCCGGCCTGGATGCCGCCCATGGCCGCGACGATCGCCGGAGCGAACCCGGCCATCAGGAAGCCCAACTGGGTGCCGATCGCGAGGCCGGAAAAGCGGACGTTCGTGCTGAACATCTCGGCGTAGAAGGAGGGCCAGACCGCGTTGGCTGCAGCGTAGCCGAAGGAGAAGAACCCGATTGCCGCGAGGAACATCAGAGGGACGCTGCCGGATTCGAGGCTCAGCAGGAACACCGGCGTCAGGACAGCGCTGGACAGTGCGCCGTAGATGAAGACCGGTTTGCGTCCGATCTTGTCCGCGAGCATGCCGAAGAGCGGCTGCGTGCCCAAGGCCATGAAGTTGGCGCCCACCACGAGCCAGAGGGTGGTGGTGCCGTCCACGCCGGCGACGTTTTTGGCGTAGCTGATGGCCAGGGTGCCGAAGACGGTGGACACGGCGGCGATGAAGGCGCAGGCGATGACGCGGAGGACATCGCGCCAGTGGTCCTTGAGGAGGTCGGCAACCGGGAGCTTGGAGATCTGCGCGGTCTTCTTCGCTTCCTCGAACGCCGGGGGCTCATGGAGGGTGCGGCGGATGAAGAACGCGATCAGCACAACCACGGCGCTGAGCCAGAACGGGATGCGCCAGCCGATGGAGTACTTGATCTCATCGGGCAGGGCCAGGACGGGGATGAAGACGAGGGCGGCGAGGATCTGGCCGCCCTGGGTGCCGGTCAGGGTCCACGAGGTGAAGAAGGAACGGCGGTTGTCCGGGGCGTGCTCGAGCGTCATCGAGGACGCGCCCGCCTGCTCGCCGGCTGCGGACAGGCCTTGGCAGAGCCGTGCCAGCACCAGCAGCGCCGGAGCCCACCAGCCGACCGTTTTGAAGTCCGGAAGGCAGCCGATGACGAAGGTGGAGGCACCCATCAGCAGCAGCGTGAACATGAGGACCTTCCGGCGGCCCACCCTGTCGCCGAAGTGGCCGAGGATGACCGCGCCGACCGGACGGGCCACGTAGGCGAAACCGAAGGTCGCGAACGACATGATGGCCGCGTTGGTGTCCGCGTCCGGGAAGAAGACGTGCGGGAAGATCAGCGCCGCCGCGGAGCCGAAGATGAAGAAGTCGTAGTATTCGACGGCGCTGCCCAGGAAGCTGGCGAGGGCAGCCTTCTTCGGCGTCCCTCCTGTGGTGATACCCGGCGTCGTGGACGGGACAGTGTGGCTCATGGTGTTCCTTTGGTGTGACGACGTTGTCGCGGATGGATCAGGAAGGTCTCGGCTGCCGTTTGTTCAAGTGTGGTGCAACCGGAAGTCCGTGGAAAGACCCGGACTAGTAGCCACATGGTGGAAGCTACTTGTGCGATGTAGCAAGCATGACTGTGAGCGCAGTCACTTGTCAAGAAAAATAATCACCATCTAGAAATAGCTCTCACTATGTGGGAACATGAATACATGAGTGTGAATCAAGACACAGATGTACCCGCTGTTTCCGGCCCACCGTTAGAAGCTCCCCCGAAGCCCGCTAAGGCCGCCAGGGAGGACTCGAGGACGGACATGGTGGGCAAGGCGCTGGGCCTGCTGGTCCTCCTGGGGGATGAGCCGCGCGGCGCCAGTGCCGCGGAAATCTCCCGGCGGGCCGAGCTGCCGTTCAGCACCACCTACCGCCTGCTCGGCTCCCTGACGCGGGACGGATTTGTGGACTACGAGCCGGACGGCCGCCGCTACCACCTGGGGCTGCGGGTCTTCCAGCTCGGCCAGCGCGTCTCCAACCACCACGGGTTCGCAGGTACGGCCCTGCCCATCCTGCGGCGAGTCACCGAGGAGACGGGCGAGGCGACCATCCTCTCCGTACGGGACGGCATCCACCACCTGACGGTGAACAAGGTGGACGGCCCGCAGACCTTCCGGGTTACCAGCGATCCCGGCCACCTCGGGGCACTGCACACCACCTCGGTGGGCAAGGCGCTGGTGGCGTTCGCCGATGACGCCGCCCGGGCCCAGCTCGTCGACGAGCTGCCCCTGGAGCCGCTCACGGCGCTCTCCATCACGGACCGCGACGCTTTCCGGGCGGAAATCGAACAGGTCCGGCGCCAGGGCTACGCCACCATGGACGAGGAAAACGAGCTCGGCATGCGCGCCGTCGCGGTCCCGGTCTTCAATGCCCAGGGTCACGCCTTCGCCTCGCTGGCCACGGCGGTCCCGGTGTTCCGCCTGAGCATGGAAGCACTGGTGGCCCTGGTGCCGTTGCTGCAGGCGGCGGCGGCGGAGTTGTCGGCCCGGCTGCCCCAGCGGTAACGGACAGGCTGCCCCAGCGGTAACGGACAGGCCGCCGCAGCGGTAACGGCCGGACCGCTTCAGCGGCGGAGGCGAGCCCGCCGGCGCAGCAAGGGGTTTCGTAATAAGAAGTTCGTCATTCGAACAATAGTGCAACATGTGAACAAAGTCTGTAATGTAATCCCCATCACCCGGCCCGCCGCGGACGCCGCAAGCGTCACCGCCCGCCGAGTGCAGTTGTCAAAGGAGCTAACCGGATGAGCAATCGAGCAGAGTCCTTCCTCGTAGGCCTCGTGGGAGACGGCGTCATGCCCTCCCTGACGCCCTATATGCACGAACGCGAGGGCGACGTGCAGGGCCTCCGGTACCTCTACCGCCCCATCGACCTCACCGAACTCGGCCTGCCCGGCCAGGCCGTGGGGGAGCTGCTCGCCGGCGCCCGGAGCCTGGGGTTCAACGGATTGAACATCACGCACCCCTGCAAGCAGCTGGTGCTCGACTATCTCGACGAGGTCTCGGCCGACGCCCGGCGCCTGGGCGCCGTCAACACCGTGGTCATCCGCGAGGGCCGCTTCATCGGCTACAACACCGACTTTTCCGGCTTCGCGGCGGCGCTGGCCTCCGGGCTCCCCGGGGCCACCCTGGACCGCGTGGTGCAGCTCGGTGCCGGCGGCGCCGGTTCCGCCGTCGCCTACGCGTTGCTCACCGCGGGAGTCCGCGAGCTGGACCTCGTGGACACTGACGCGGCCCGCTGCGCCGCCCGGGCGGCAGAACTCGCCGGATTCTTCCCGGACCGGACCGTCACTGCCCGGACGACGGCAGAGCTCCCGCAGCTCATGCCGCAGGCCGACGGTCTGGTGCACTGCACCCCCGTGGGCATGGCCGCCCACCCGGGCGTTCCGCTGGACATGTCCCTCGTGGAGTCCCGGCACTGGGTGGCCGACATCGTGTACCGGCCGATCGAAACCGAGCTTGTCCGCGAGGCGCGCGCCAAGGGCTGCAAGGTGCTCGACGGCGGCCGGATGGCCGTGGGCCAGGCGGCGGACGCGTTCCGGATCTTCACCGGGCGCCCGGCCGACGCCGACCGGATGCGCTCACACTTCCTGGAACTGGTCGCAGCGGAAGAAGTGTCCGCCTGATGCGCACCGGAATCGCCACCGTCTGCCTCGCCGGCACCCTGCGGGAAAAAATGCAGGCCTGCGCTGTGGCCGGCTTCGACGGGATCGAGATCTTCGAACAGGACCTCGTGACCTCCCCGCTGAGCCCAGAGGAGGTCCGGAAACTGGCCGCAGACTTCGGGCTCACCCTGGACCTCTACCAGCCGTTCCGCGACTTCGACAGCGTCCCGGAGGACTTGCTCGCCGCCAACCTGCGCCGCGCGGCCGCCAAATTCCGGCTCATGTCCCGCCTGGGCATGGACACCATGCTGCTCTGCTCCAACGTCGGCACGGCCACGATCGACGATGACGAGCTCCGCGCCACCCAGCTCGCCCGGCTCGCGGACCTCGCGGGTGAACACGGCGTCAAGGTCGCCTATGAGGCCCTGGCCTGGGGCAAGTACGTCAACGACTACGAGCACGCCCACCGGCTGGTCGAGATGGTGGACCACCCCAACCTGGGCACCTGCCTGGACTCCTTCCACATCCTCTCCCGGGACTGGGACACCGCGCCGATCGAGGCCTTCAACCCGGAGAAGATCTTCTTCGTGCAGGTCGCCGATGCCCCCAAGCTGTCCATGGACGTGCTGTCCTGGAGCCGGCACTACCGGGTGTTCCCGGGCGAGGGCCAGTTCGAGCTCGCCAAGTTCATGGGCCACGTGGTCCGCGCCGGCTACACCGGGCCGGTGTCGCTGGAGGTGTTCAACGACGTCTTCCGCCAGTCCGACGTCGAACGTACCGCCGTCGACGCCATGCGGTCGCTGATCTGGCTCGAAGAGCAAAGCGCCGCCTGGCTGGAGGCAAACCAGGCCCCCGCCGCAGGTGGTGTGACAGCAGGCGGTGTGACAGGCCAGGCGCCCGGCGCCACCTCCCGGCGCCGCTACCCCATGGAGCTCGCCACGCTTCCCCGGGTGGCCGAGCCCGCAGGCTTCAACTTCGCCGAAGTCCGCGCAGGGGACACCGCAGGCCTGGAAACCCTGCTCGGCCAGCTGGGGTTTGCGTTCAACGGGCGGCATCGGACCAAGGACGTGCAATTGTGGACCATGGGCCATGCCCGCGTGATCATCAACGAAGAGCCGCCCGCCGGCGGCCAGCCGACGTCGGCCCCCGCTATTTCCGCTGCCATTTCTGCCGTTGGCTTCGACGTCGACTCCCCGGTGATCGCGGCCGCCCGCGCCCAGCAGCTCAAGGCCCCGGCCGTGCCGCGCAAGAGCCAGGCCAATGAGGAGATCTTCCAGGGCTTCGCCGCCCCGGACTCCACCGAAATCTTCCTGTGCCAGGGAAACCCGGACGGCACCGCCGCGTGGACCCGGGAATTCGGCGACGGCCTGGACCAACCCGCGGCGGAACAGGCCGGGAACCCGGGCGCCGTGATCGACCACGTCAATCTCGCCCAGCCGTGGCAGCACTTCGATGAGGCCGTGCTCTTCTACACCAGCGCCCTGGCGCTGGAACCGCAGCCGTTCGCCGAGGTGGCCAGCCCCACCGGGCTGGTCCGGTCCCAGGTGATGCTCACGCAGGACCGCGGCGTCCGCCTGGTGCTGAACCTGGCCCCGCTGATCCAGCAGGAAGGGAGCGCCCCAGGCGCCGCTGGCGTCGCAGGGACAACCGGCCCCCGCCCCGGCTACCAGGAACACATCGCGTTCGCGGTGGATGACCTGGTGGCGACGGCCCGGGCCGCCCGGGACCGCGGCCTGGATTTCCTGCAGATCCCGGCGAATTACTACGAGGACCTCGATGCCCGGTTCGCGCTGGAATCTGATTTCCTGGCCACGCTCCGCGAGCTCAATCTGCTCTACGACCGTGATGCCGACGGCGAATTCCTGCATTTCTACACGGCCACGGTGGGCAGCGTGTTTTTCGAAATGGTGGAACGCCGCGGCTCCTACGACGGCTACGGCGCTCCAAACGCGCCCGTGCGGCACGCCGTCCAGTACGACCACCTGCACCAGCTGGCCCGCCGTTCCTGATCACTGCCCGAACAACAATCACACCATCGAAAGGAGGCTGCTGTGCCTGAAGAAATCAACCTCGAGATATTCAATGCCGACCCGATCACCGAGGACCTGGCCAACCAGACCACGGAGGCCGCACCCAAGCTACATGCCAGGGCTGTCCCTGCCGGGGATGCCGCCGCTGAGACCCAGGCCGACCTCAGTGCCGAGATGAGGGCGATCGGCGAGGCCTACGCCCGGGCCCTCGAGGACGGAGCCCCGGCCGAGATCCAGCCGCGGCTGGATTACGCGCCGTACCGCAGCAGCGTCCTGCGTCACCCTACGAAGAGCCTGCACCACGCGGACCCGGAAACCATTGAACTGTATTCGCCGGCGTTCGGGCACATGGACGTCCACGCGCTCGAGTCGGACCTCACCATCGCGCACCACGGCGAGCCGCTGGGCGAACGCATCCTCGTCTCCGGCCGCGTGATCGACGGCGACGGACGCGCCGTCGCCGGGCAGCTCGTCGAAATCTGGCAGGCCAACTCCGCCGGCCGCTACATCCACAAGCGCGACCAGCACCCGGCGCCGATCGACCCCAACTTCACCGGCGTCGGCCGCTGCATCACGGGCACGGACGGCACCTACAGCTTCACCACTATCAAGCCCGGCGCCTACCCGTGGAAGAACCACCTCAACGCCTGGCGGCCGGCCCACATCCATTTCTCCGTGTTCGGCTCCGAATTCACCCAGCGGATCATCACCCAGATGTACTTCCCGGGCGACCAGCTGTTCCCCCTGGACCCGATCTACCAGTCGATCGTGGACCAGGACGCCCGCGACCGGCTCGTGGCCACCTACAACCACGAGCAGACCAAACCCGAATGGGCCATGGCCTACAACTGGGACATCGTCCTCACCGGGTCCAAGCGGACCTGGACCGAAAACGAGGCCCTCGGAGCGGAAGGCGACCACCATGAGTAAACTCACCCCGACACCGGGCCAGACAGTCGGACCGTTCTTCGGCTACGCCCTGCCGTACGCCAAGGACCGCGAGCTCCTGCCCCCCGGTTCCCCGGGATCCATCCGGCTCCAGGGCGCCGTGTATGACGGCGCGGGCCACCCGATCCCGGACGCAATCCTGGAAATCTGGCAGGCGGACGCGGACGGCAACGTCCCGCACCGGGCGGGCTCCCTGGTCCGTGACGGTTACACCTTTACGGGCTTTGGCCGCACTGCCGTGGGGAACACTGGCACGTTCACGTTCACCACCGTGAACCCGGGACCCACCGAACCCGGGGCCGCGCCGTTCATCGCGGTGGCCGTGTTCGCCCGCGGCCTCATGAACCGCCTGTTCACCCGGGTCTACCTGCCGGAGGACGAGGCGGCACTGTCCCAGGACCGGCTGCTCAGCTCGCTGGACCCGGAACGGCGCCGGACCCTGATCGCGCGCCGGGATCCCGACGGCGGCCTGAGCTGGGACATCCGCCTGCAGGGCGAGGGCGAGACTGTGTTCCTGGATTTCAGCGACGCCGAGGGTCCCTCGACGTGACGTCCTTCGAAGCCGACGACGGCCTGCACGCTGACTCTGGCCTGGACGGCGACTTTGGCCTGCTGAGTCCCGTGTCGTCGTCGCCGCTGGTGGCGGCGCTGACCGGGGACCGTGCGGTGCTCGCCGCCATCCTCAAGGTGGAGGCCGCTTGGGCGGCGGTCCTGGACGAGGCGGGCCTCGCCCCGGCCGGGTCCGCCGCGGTAGTGTCCGCCGCCGCAGACGTACAGCGGTACGACGTCGCGGCAATCGCCGTCCGCGCCCAGGGCGGCGGCAACCCCGTCATCCCGCTGCTGGCCGACCTCCGGGAACAGGTCAGGAACCTGGACGGCGCCGGACTTGGCGCTGTACAGGCCGTCCACACGTCGCTGACCAGCCAGGACGTGCTCGACTCGGCCCTGATGGTGCTCGCTGCCGGGGCAGTGCGCGAACTGCTCGCTGAGCTCAAGGCGGCAACGTCCGCTCTTGCCGGTCTCGCCGAGGCCCATGCGGCCACGCTTTGTGTGGCCCGCAGCCTGACCCAGCACTCGCTGCCCTATAGCTTCGGGCTGCGGGCCGCGCAGTGGTTCAACGGGCTCGCCGCCGCGGCCAGCCGGCTGGAAACCCTCGAACTGCCGGTGCAGACCGGTGGCGCCGCCGGGACCTTCGCCGCCGGCGCTGTGTTGACCGATGGTGCTGTGTTGTCCCCCTTGGACCTCGCCGACCGGCTGGCCGCCCGCCTGGGTCTCGCCACCGTGCCGGCCCCGTGGCACACCAACCGGCTGGCCGTGACCTCGCTCGGCGACGCGCTGGCGGCCGTGACGGACGCGGCCGGCAAGATGGCCGCCGACGTCCTGTTCCTGAGCCGGCCGGAAGTGGCCGAGCTCGCCGAGCCACGCGCCGCCGGGCGGGGCGTGTCCTCCGCCATGCCGCAGAAGCAGAACCCCGTGCTGTCCGTGCTGATCCGCAGCGCCGCCCTGCAGTCCCCGGCCCTGGCCGCACAGCTGCACCTCGCCGCCGCCAATTTCAACGACGAACGCCCCGACGGCGCCTGGCAGAGCGAATGGGCGGCCCTGCGCCAGCTGCTGCGCCTGGCCCTCGGCGCCGCTGCGCAGCTGCGCGAATTGGCTGAAGGGCTGGAGGTCTTTCCGGTGGCGATGCGCCGCAACCTGGACCTCGCCGGCCCGCTGCTGCTCTCCGAAGCCGTCAACGCTGCCGTCGCGCCGCTTCTGGACAGCCCTCCGCTCTTGGACGGGCGCCGCGCCGGGACGGGACCAGGCCGGACCGGGAAACAGCGGTTACAGGCCGTCGTGGACACAACACTCCAGGCCCCGGCCGCGGAGCAGGCGGCCACCTACCGGGCACTGCTGCGCGCGGCCGTCCCCAACGATCTGCTCTCCGACGCCCGGCTTGAGGAGCTTTTGAACCCGGCCAACTACCTCGGCCAGGCACTCGACATCTCCCGCCGCATCCTCGCGGCCTACCCGCAATACGCCGCCGGCCCGGCCTCACCTGAAGCTGACCGTACCAGCGCCCCCCACCTCCAGAATGGAGCCTCCCGTGGCTAGACCCACAGTCAAAGCAGTCCTCCTCTCACCCCAGCGCCCGCTGGGCGAGAAGCCCCTCCTCATCGTCGGACCCTCGCTCGGAACATCCTCCCTCGTGTGGAGCCAGGCCGGCGCGCTACTGGGGGACGACGTCGACGTCGTCGCCTGGGACCTGCCCGGGCACGGCGTCTCGCCGGCGGCCCAGGAGACCTTCACGGTCGACGACCTCGCGGACGCCGTGATCGGCCTGGTCGATTCGATCGCCCCGGGTGCGCGCTTCCACTACGCCGGGGTGTCCCTCGGCGGGGCCGCCGGCCTGCAGCTGGGTATCAAGCACGGCGACCGGCTCAAGAGCCTCTCCGTGCAGTGCTCCGGCGCCAAGATCGGCACTCCCGAGGGCTGGCTGGAGCGCGCCGAAACCGTGCGCACCCAGGGAACCCCGGTGATGATCCAGGGCTCGGCGCAACGCTGGTTCGCCCCGGGATTCATGGAGAGCCAGCCCGAACTCAGCAGCCGGCTTCTGCACACCCTCCGGGACGCCGACCGCCTCAGCTACGCCTTCTGCTGCGAGGCCCTGGCCGGCTTCGACGTGCGGGACCAGCTCGGCACCATCCGCGTCCCCACCCAGGTTGTGGCCGGCGCCCTGGACGCCGTGGCAACGCCGTCGATGGCCGAGGAAGTCGCCGCGGGCATCGCCGCCGGCGGCGGCACGGCCACGGCCGTCAGCCTGGAGGGCGTGGCCCACCTGGCTCCGTTCGAGGCTCCGGGCCACATCGCCGAGCTGCTGAAGGGCCTCATCACCTGGACCGAGACCCAGGGAGCGGACGCATGACCGGCCCCGAACGCAACGGTGTGGTCCAGCCCGGCGCGACCAGCCAGGAAATCTACGACGGCGGCATGAAAGTCCGCCGCGAGGTCCTCGGCGCCGCGCACGTGGACCGCGCCAACGCCAACAAGGATTCCTTCACCGAGGACTTCCAGGACATGATCACCCGGATCGCCTGGGGCGGCATCTGGACCCGGCCCGGGATCAGCCGCCAGATGCGCTCCGCCGTCACGCTTACGGCCATGGTGGCCCACGGACACTGGGAAGAACTGGCCATGCACATCCGCGCCGCCATCACCAACGGCCTGAGCCGGGACGAGATCAAGGAAATCCTGCTCCAGACCGCCATCTACTGCGGCGTCCCCTCCGCCAACACCGCCTTCAAGACCGCCCAGCAAGTGTTCCATTCCATGGACAACACAGGAATGGACGACACCGCGATTGACGCAGCCACCCCGCCCAACTAGCTAGCAGCAGGGGCCGTTTTGAGCCGTCATAACGGCCTTAACTGCTACCTAGTTGGGAATCTCAGACGGAATTAGAGGAACAGCTATGAACCAGGCATTTGTGTACGACGCCGTCCGGACCCCGTTCGGCAAGTTCGGCTCCGGCCTCGCAGCCGTCCGCCCGGACGACCTCGCCGCCCACGTGATCCGGGAGATCGTCAAGCGCGCCCCGGCCCTGGACGTCGAGCGGATCGACGAGGTGGTCTTCGGCAACGCCAACGGCGCCGGCGAGGAAAACCGCAACGTCGCCCGGATGGGCACCCTGCTGGCCGGGCTGCCGGTCTCGGTCCCCGGCACCACGGTCAACCGGCTCTGCGGCTCCTCCCTGGACGCGGCGATCATCGCCTCCCGCCAGATCAACACCGGCGACGCGGAACTCATGCTGATCGGCGGCACCGAGTCGATGTCCCGCGCCCCCTGGGTTCTGCCCAAAACCGAGAAGCCCTACCCGGCCGGGGATCTGACCCTGGCCTCCACCACGCTGGGCTGGCGGCTGGTGAACCAGGCCATGCCCACGGACTGGACCATCTCCCTGGGCGAGGCCACCGAACGGCTGGCCGAGAAGTACAGCGTGAGCCGGGAGGCGCAGGACGAGTTCTCCGCGGACTCGCACAACCTTGCCGCCGCGGCCTGGGACGAGGGCTTCTACGACAACCTCGTCGCCCCGGTCCCCGGCACGGACCTGGTCCGCGACGAGGGCATCCGGGCCGGGTCCTCGGCCGAGAAACTCGCCGGGCTCAAGACGGTGTTCCGGAGCGGGAACGGCACCGTGACCGCCGGGAACGCCTCCCCGCTCTCCGACGGCGCCTCCGCCGCCTGGCTCGGGTCCGAGGCCGCCGCCGGGATCCTGGGTATGGAGCCGCTGGCCCGCATCGCCGGGCGCGGCGCGCACGCCAACGACCCCCAGTACTTCGGCTACGCCCCCGTCGAGGCCGCGAACAAGGCCCTCGCCAAGGCCGGCATCGGCTGGGACCAGGTGGGCGCCGTCGAACTGAACGAGGCGTTCGCCGCGCAGTCCCTGGCCTGCATCAACGCCTGGGGCATCGACCCCTCCATCGTGAACCGGCACGGCGGCGCGATCGCCATGGGCCACCCGCTCGGCGCCTCCGGCGGGCGGATCCTCGGCACCCTGGCCCGGTCCCTGCAGGCCTCCGGTGAGCGCTGGGGCGTCGCCGCGATCTGCATCGGCGTCGGCCAGGGCCTCGCCGTCGTGCTCGAGAACGTAACTTCGGAAGTTAAGGGCTAGGCCATGCTGAATTTTATTGACACCGTCGGCGAGGCCGTCGCCGGCATCAATGACGGCTCCACCGTGATGATCGGCGGCTTCGGCAACGCCGGGCAGCCCTTCGAACTGATCGACGCGCTGCTCGACGGCGGCGCCACCGACCTGACCGTGGTGAACAACAACGCCGGCCAGGGCGACCAGGGCCTGGCCCTGCTCATCAAGGAAGGCCGGGTGCGGAAGATGATCTGCTCCTTCCCGCGGCAGTCCGACTCCTGGCACTTTGATGAGAAGTACCGCGCCGGCGAGATCGAGCTCGAACTCGTCCCGCAGGGGAACCTGGCCGAGCGGATCCGTGCCGCCGGTGCCGGGATCGGCGGCTTCTTCACGCCCACCGGCTACGGCACCATGCTCGCCGAGGGCAAGGAAACCCGCTATCTGGACGGCAAGTGGCAGGTCTTCGAGACCGCCATCCACGCCGACGTCGCCCTCATCAAGGCCCTCACGGCAGACGGCAGGGGCAATCTCGTCTACCGCAAGACCGCCCGGAACTTCGGTCCCATCATGGCCGCCGCCGCGAAACACACCATCGTCCAGGTGTCCGGAATCGTCCCCACCGGCAGCCTGGACCCGGAAGTCATCGTGACCCCCGGAATCTACGTCAACAGCGTCGTTCGTGTGAACACAGAAAGTGTGGCCTGAGATGAGCATCCAAACGACGATCCAGACCTCCGACAAACCCCTGGGCCGTGATGATCTCGCCCGCCTCGTGGCCCGCGACATCGCCCCCGGATCCTTCGTGAACCTCGGCATCGGCCAGCCCACCCTGGTCTCGAACTACCTCGAGCCGGGGCAGAACATCACGCTCCACACCGAGAACGGCATGCTCGGCATGGGCCCGGAAGCCGCCGGGGACCAGATCGACGGCGACCTCATCAACGCCGGCAAAATCCCCGTGACCGAGCTTCCCGGGGCGTCCTACTTCCACCACGCGGATTCCTTCGCGATCATGCGCGGCGGGCATCTGGACATCTGCGTCCTCGGCGCCTTCCAGGTCTCGGCCACGGGGGACCTCGCCAACTGGCACACCGGGGCGCCGGACGCGATCCCCGCCGTCGGCGGCGCCATGGACCTCGCCACAGGCGCCAAGGACGTCTTCGTCATGATGACGCTCCTGACCCGCGACGGCGCATCCAAGATCGTCGAGGCCTGCACTTACCCGCTCACCGGAATCGGCTGCGTCACCCGCGTCTACACCGACAAGGCCGTCTTCCTGACCGGACCCGACGGCGTCCAGGTGCGCGAGACGTTCGGCTGCACGCTTGAGGAACTTCAGGCCATGGTCCCCGTGCCGCTCCGGGCCGCGGACCCACGCTGACAGTCCTGCGGCCGGATGACGTGTGCCCCGCTAAAGTGATGCGGGACCGAGAGGCGAGAAATGATTGAGCCAGCCAAGAGCGGCGGCGCGCCCGCGGCCAGCGACCAGTACGTGCAGTCGCTGGCGCGCGGGCTCGCCGTGATCCGTGCGTTCGACACGGATCACCCCAAAATGACGCTGACCGAGGTCGCGGCGCGGACCGAGCTGACCCGGGCCACGGCCCGGCGGTTCCTGCACACACTCGCGGAATTGGGCTATGTCCGCACCGACGGCAAGATCTTCGCCCTCACCGCCAAAGTGCTGCAGCTCGGCTACGCCTACCTGTCCGGGCTGTCCCTGCCGCAGCTGGCCCAGCCGCACCTGGAAGAGCTCTCGCTCGAACTGGGGGAGTCGACGTCGGCCGCGGTGCTCGAGGGCACAGACATCGCCTACATCGCCCGCGTGTCCACCCGGCGGATCATGACGGTCGGCATCACGGTGGGCACCCGTTTCCCCGCTTACGCGACGTCCATGGGCAGGGTGTTGCTCGCGGCCCTCCCGCCGGCCAAGCTGGAGGACTACCTTGCGGCCGCCGCGATCCAGGCCCTCACGCCGGGAGCCATCGGTACGCAGGCGGCCCTACTGGCGGAGCTGGACACGGTCCGAGCCCAGGGCTGGTGCCTGCTGGACCAGGAACTGGAGCTGGGCCTGATGTCCATTGCGGCGCCGGTCCATGACGGGCCCAAGGTGGTGGCGGCGATCAACGTCTCGCTGCAGGCCCAGGCGGTGTCCGCGCAGGCGGACCCCGAGGCCTACCTCAAAGCCGTGCGTGAGGCCACGGTGGCCACGGCCGAAGTCATCTCCGAGGACCTGACCTCGGGACGGTGAAACATAGTCCTGACCGGCTGTCTGGGAGGAGAGCCGTCAGGGTGCGGTGTCTGGTATGGGCTCTGTGGAAACCGTGATGGTGACGCCACCGGGCTCATCACTGATTTTCAGGTGCAAGTTCCTGCCCACCACCAGGGCATGGATGTCCTCGCTGTCATCGGGCGCGATTTGCTCGGCCAGCCGCGTGAGCGCCAGTGCCATCGCCCGGCCCCAGTCGTGGGGATCCATGCTGGATGATTCAGCCGTTGCTGAATACTTCTCTGGTTCAGTCATCTGCCCCCGCTTTCGGCGTCCGGAGTGCAGCCCCCGGAACATCACGAAGCCCAGTCTAGTGAGGTGGCGGAGCGCACGTCCACGATTTGGGCTGGCCCTGCGGAGGTTACGCAGGCACTGCGGCTAGGATTTCAGTTCGGGTACTACCTGGCCCAATTGCCCCTAAGGACGCCATGACAGAGAACAACACCGCGACTCCGGAGGCCCCGGACAGCGCAGCTTCCCGGCGCGCCGCCGTGGTTATCAACCCCATGAAGTCTCCCGGCAAAAGCTTCCGTGCCTCCTTCTTCCGCCTGTGCGAGACCCAGGGCTGGGCCGAGCCGCTGTGGCTGGAGACCACCAAGGAGGACACCGGGATTGGCCAGACGCGCGAGGCACTGGATGCCGGAGTCGACGTCGTGATCGCGGCGGGCGGGGACGGAACGGTCCGCTGCGTGGCGGAGGTCCTCGCGGGCACCGGAACGCCGATGGGCCTGGTGCCCCTGGGCACCGGCAACCTGCTGGCCCGCAACCTCGGCATCGACATCACCGACCCCGTGGCCGCCAGCTATGACGTCCTCAGTGGCGCGGACACCAAGGTGGACGTGGTCAAGGCCACCCTGGACCATGCCGAGAAGGAACACATCTTCCTGGTCATGGCCGGTCTCGGCTATGACGCCGCCATCATGGCCAACACCGTGGACGAACTCAAGGACCGCGTGGGCTGGCTCGCCTATGTCGAGGCGGGCATCCGGCACCTGCCGGGAAAGCCGATCAGGGCAAAAATCAGCATGGACGGCCAGCACGCCGTGCGGCGCCGGATCCGCAGCGTCATGGTCGGAAACTGCGGCAAGATCATGGGCGGTGTGGAGATCTTCCCCGACGCCAAGGTCGACGACGGCATCCTCGACGTCGTTATCCTCGCCCCCGTCGGCCGGCTCGGCTGGCTGGGCGTGCTGGCCGGCGTCTTCGGCCGGACCAACCCCAAGAACACGTCGGTGGAATACTTCGCCGGAAAGTCAGCGGAAATCGAGCTCGCCCACGAGCAGGACTTCCAGCTCGACGGCGACCCCCTCGGTAAGGCCAAGCACCTCAAAGTCACGGTGGAGCACGAGGCCCTGACCATCCGGATGACGGGCGTCTGACCCGGCCAGCCGCTTCGATTTCCGGCCCGGCCGGGGCTAGCGTGCCGCGGTCCGGTGCGCCAGGATCTCGGCGAGCTCGGCCAGCCGGTGCGCGCGGGCGGATTCGGCCGGCGTGAACGGCTCACCGGGCCGCGAAAACGCAATGGGCCCGTGCCACGCCGTAGGGATTTTCAGGATCGTCCCGTCCCCGCCCGTCCGTGGTGGCACTTCGGCGTTGCCGGCGGCCGGTCCCGGGATGATCCGTGCCCGCAGGAGTTCCGCGACGGCCAGCGGCAGCTCCTCCGGACTGGCGGCGATCCGGGCGGCCAAACTCAGTGCGCCGGTTTGCCCGTCGGCCATGGCCAGGGCGGTGGTCGGCCAGACATGCGGATCCGCTCCGCCGCCCGCCCGCAGCGCCCGGAGCAGCTCGGCTTCGCTCACCTCACCCGGTGCCGAGAGCACGAACTCGTCCAGCACGCCGCCGGCCACGGGGTGAACATGAATGCTGAGGATGTTCGTGTCCAGTCCGGCCAGGGCCTGCGTCAGTTTCTGCAGCGACCCGGGCTTGTCCCTCAGTACGGTCCGCGCCCGCCACAGGGCAGGTGCGGCGACCAGCCGTTTGCGGTGGCGGAGGGCCGGAGCATGCAGCCAGCCCCTGAGCATCCGGGCTGCCGAGGGTTCGGCCACCCAGATCACCAGGATGGTCGCGGTCATGGTCAGAACCAGGACCTTAGCAACGTATGGCAGGTGGGTTCCCACCACGGCCGCGTGGACCAGCAATTCAATCGGAAGCATCACGGCCACATTGGCCAAGGTCAGCCGCGCCTTGGTCGGTTCGGGCATCTGGCCACACACTTCGCAGCTCAACTCGGAGGCGGCGGGGGACTGGGGTTTGGCAGGGGTTCTGGCAAGGTTTTTGCCTGCGGCGGTGCGCGTCATGTTCCCATGATTCCGGCCAGCTGTTTCGGCCGGGTTGCCGCCGGGTGAAAGTTTCGGACGGGACGGGGCGGGGTTTTACGCCTGTTGGCGGCTTGCGACGCCGGCAGGGACGGCCGCCGGCGCGTTCCCGTCCGGGCGCTCCCCGGCGCGGGCGCGGCCGCCGTCGGACGCCGGACCAGCCAGCGTGGCCAGGAGGTCGCGGATCTCGGCCAGCAGCGCGGTGTCGGCAGGGATCGGCTTCTCCTCGGGCTCCGCGGCGTTGAGCCGGTTCTTGACCATCCGGTTGATCCGGTTCATTGGGGCCACGAAGATGAAATACACCACCGCGGCGGTGATGAGGAAGGTCAGGAAGGCCGTCACCACGGCGCCGATGTTGACGAAGGTCTTGTCGTTGCCCGGCCAGACGTAGAAGCCCAAGCCGTGGGTCTCGACGCCGCCGGCGGCAGCGAGGATCGGGTTGACGACGTTCGAGGTGAAGGCACTGACCAGGGCCGTGAACGCGGTGCCGACCACGACGGCGATGGAAAGTTCGATCACGTTGCCGCGCAGGATGAAATCCTTGAATCCTTTGAGCATTGGGAACCTCCGGTGTGCGTTGCTGGCTTGCTTCAACCGATAGACGCTACCACTTCGCGGGCGCCCGGCCGATCCCGATCAATGGATTCCGATGCCTGTGCTGCACCGTTCCGGCGTAGACTCCGACGTGGATGCCAGCGCCGCCGTCGTACCACTCCGACCGCTGCGAAAAGGAGCCCAACCCGTGAAGACACCCCCGTGAAGGCACTCCGTGAAGTCGTACCGCCGTGGAGCTGGCGCTGGGAGCCTGACGCTGTGAGGCCGGCGCGGTGAAGCTGTTCTCCGAGATGTTCACCATCGCCCCGGGCAATAAGGACCACCAGGTCGCCTTCCGCTGCGCTGTGGGGGTCTTTGTTCCGCTGATCACCCTGGTACTGCTGGGCCGCCTGGATCTGGCAATCTTCGCTTCCTTCGGAGCGTTCACCGGGATTTACGGCCGCAATGAGCCACACGCCAGGCGGCTGACCCTCCAGGTGCGGGGCGGTGGGCTGATGCTCCTGGTGATGTTCCTGGCCGCCCTCACGGCGCGCGTGGACGCCCTTGCCGGGCTTTCTGCGGCAGCCACCACCTGGGTCCTGGTGGTGGCCACCACGGTGATCGCGTGGGCCTGCTCCCTGGTTGTCGCGTGGTGGCGCCTGCGCCCTGCGGGTTCGCTGTTCCATATCTTTGCGTTCGCGGCCATCGCGTCGATCCCCAACCAGCCGCCGCTATGGCAGTGCATGCTCGTCGCGGTGCTCACAGTCGCGTTCTCCCTGCTGCTGGGCCAGTCCTCGCGGGTGGCCCGGAATCGCCGGACCCCGTGGGTGAATCCGAGTCCGGCGGGCCTCACGCCGGAGCAGAAGCGCATCGCGTGGCACGAAAGCTGGGGCTACCTCGTGGCGGCAGGCGTGGCGGGAACAGTGGGGACCCTGGCCGGGGAATGGCTGGGCATTGGCCACAATTACTGGGCGATGGTGGCCGCCGTCGTACCGCTCGTGGGCCACACCACCCGGCACCGTGTCAGTCGTGGCCTGCAACGCATCGCGGGCACCGCCCTGGGGCTGGTGCTGCTCGCCGGAATCCTGCTCCTGCAGCCGACGCCCTGGCAGACCGTGCTGGTGATCGCCGCATGCCAGTTCGGCGCCGAGATGTTCATCGCGCGGCAGTATCTGCTGGCGCAGGTTTTCGTCACGCCGCTGGCCCTGACGTCCACACTCCTCGTGGCACCCGTGCCGCCCGGCCTTTTGCTCCGCGACAGAATCGTGGAGACGATCATCGGTGCCGCCGTCGGCATCGCCGTCGTGCTGGCGCCCGGGGCGTGGCGCCGGCTGCAGGGCCGCCAGGGGGCGAGGACCCCCGGGCGCTTCTCCTAGGAGTGCCCCACGCTGGCGCCGGTGCGGGAGGCTGCCACGACGGTCTGCGGGACGAAGGCGAGGGCGAGGACCGCCAGGACTGCGGCGGCGGCGAAAACGTAGAAGCCCCACGGGTAGGCAATCCCGGCGGCGACCAGGGCGCCCGTGACGGCCGGGCCCAAAATGGCTCCCAGCCGACCCACGCCGGCGGCGAAGCCCAGGGCGGTCCCGCGGAGCCGGACCGGGAAGAGCTGGCTGACCCAGGCGTAAACCAGGACCTGGGAGCTGAAGACGAACACCCCGGTGACGAAGACGGCGGCGTAGAGCACCACTTCGTTCTGGATCTGGATGCTGAGTGCGGCGAGGAACACGGCGGAGAGACCGAACCAGAGCAGGACGATCCTCTTGGTGCCGTGCCGGTCCGCCAGGACCCCGGCGATCAGGAGACCCACGACGGCGCCCACGTTCAGGACCAGGAGCAGGGCGAGGCCGGCGTTCAGGCTGTAGCCGGCCGAGGCCATGAGCTGCGGCAGCCAGGTGTTCAGGCCGTAGACCAGAAGCAGCCCCATGAAGGACGCCACGGCCACGCCGGCTGCGATCAGCGGGTAGGGCTTCCGGCCCAGGTCCCGGAAGCTGGCGCGTTCTTCCGCTGCCGGAGCCGGGAGTGTGGCCGGCGCCGTTTCCGCGCGGACCGGTTTTCCGGCAGGCGTTGCGGCCGGGGACTTCACGGCCGCGGGGATGTGGATGACCGGCGGGAGGGTTTCCGGAAGCTTGAACCACAGGAAGGGGACCAGGGCAAGGCCGGCCAGGCCGCCCACCACGAACATGGTCCGCCAGCTGGGAATCACCATGAGGGCCAGGAACGCCGTGGCGACGGCGCCCACGTGGTAACCGGTCATCGTCCGGGTGGTGGACTTTCCGGCCGTTCCGGCAGGTGCGTAGTCGTTCATGTAGGCCAGCGCGGCGGGCAGGCAGGCGCCCAGGCCGAGGCCGGCGAGCAGCCGGAATGTGCTGAACCAGGCCACGCTCGGTGCGAAGACGACGGCGATCGTAAAGATGGAGAACCAGCTCACGCAGGCCACCAGCAGGTTCCGCCGGCCGAGGCGGTCCGAGAGCGGGGCGATGAAGAGCGCCCCGAGCCCCACGCCCACCAAGGAGATGGTCGCCGCGAACGTCGCCCCGACTGCGTCGAAGCCAAGTTCCTGCGACTTGATGAGGGTGGGAATGACCGTGCCGAGCACCACCAGGTCAAAGCCGTCCAGCACCATGGCCAGCCAGCAGAGCCACACGGGCCACCGTGATTTGTTTCCCAATGACGACATTGACATTGTTACCTCAGCGCTAGAATTTACGTGATTCCGGGCGGCCGGCCGGTGTTGGCGGGACCCTTCCTATTGTGAGAGTTCTATCACTCGAGGGTGTTGCGTGGGACACTAAAACCCATTCAATGGAAGGAAGAGCGTGGCCAATTCGAACTCCGGAGACTCGGTGGTGGACCGGATCCTGCGGCTGATTGCCGCCTTTCCGGAGGGTGCCGCCGTCCTGCAGCTCTCGGAGCTGGCCGCCCGGGCGGAGCTCCCGCTGACCACAGCGCACAGGCTGGTCCGGCAGCTGGCCGGGCACGGCCTGCTTGAGGTCGGCTCCGGCGGCTCCGTCAGCCTGGGCCTGCGGCTCTGGGAGCTCGCCAACCGCAGTTCCCCCACGCTTGAACTCCGCCAGGCCGCCCTGCCGTTCATGGAGGACATTCAGCAGGTGCTCCACCAAAACGTGAACCTCGCCGTGCTGGACGGCCGGGAAGCGCTCTTTGTGGAGCGGCTGTCCCGCCGCGGCTCCGTCGCCAACCGCGCGCAGGTGGCCGGCCGGATGCCCGTGCACGTGTCGTCCGCCGGACTGGTGCTCATGGCCAACCAGCCCCGAACCGTCCAGGCTGAGTACCTCGAAGGATTCAGCGATCCGACCGGACGGCTGGTCCCCGAAGACCTCCGCGCCCTCCTCGGCGAGGCCGCCCACCAGGGCTACGCGCAACTCGCCGGTGTCGTAGACCCTGACACATGGGGGATCGCCGTGCCCGTGCTGGACCGCAAGAAGCGCGCCGTCGCGGCCCTCGGCGTCGTCGTTCCCCTTCGCGAAGTGCGCCTCCAGGCGCTCGTTCCCGCCCTCCAGACCGCAGCCCGCGGGATCGGGCGGCGGCTTGGTGAGACCCGGCAGAGCACATCATTCCATTCAGCGGAATCATTGTAACGCGCATCACGCCTTCGGGAGCACACTGTAAGCCGGAAGACGACAACGGCCCCCGGTCCCCGGACCCCGCAGCGAAGCGAGACGCACATGGCACAGCGAAAAGTCATTAACACGCAGGTAGCCATCATGGGTGCCGGCCCGGCCGGGCTCATGCTGTCCCATTTGCTGGCCAAGGCCGGCATCGAATCCACCGTCCTCGAACTCCGCAGCCACCAGGAGATTTCCGAGACGGTCCGCGCTGGCATCCTGGAGCATGGCTCGGTCAACATGCTCGTCGACAGTGGTGTCTCCGACCGCGTGCTGCGCGACGGCGACCGCCATGACGGGATCGAGCTGCGCTTCAACGGCGAAAGCCACCGGATCGACTTCCAGGACCTCGTCGGGGAATCGGTGTGGCTCTACCCGCAGACGGACGTGTTCCTGGACCTCTCCGCGCGCCGAAAGGCCGACGGCGGGGATGTCCGGTACGGCGTCACGGACACCACCATCCATGGCCTCGAAGCCAAGCCCAAGGTCTGGTTTACGGATGCGGACGGCGCCGCGTACGAACTCCAGGCCGACTTCATCGCCGGCGCGGACGGTTCGCGCAGCCTCTGCCGCCACCAGATTCCCGAGGCGCAGCGCAAGTGGTACTTCCACGAATACCCCTTCGCGTGGTTCGGCATCCTGGCCGAGGCCCCCCGCAGTTCCGACGAGCTGATCTACGCCAACTCGGAGAACGGCTTCGCCCTGATCAGCCAGCGCACTGAAACGGTCCAGCGGATGTACTTCCAGTGCGATCCCAGCGAGGACGTCAACAACTGGGATGAGGATCGCATCTGGGACGCCTTCCGCAGCCGGGTCAACGGCAACGGCTTCGAGGTCAAGGAAGGGCCGGTGATCGACAAGACGGTCCTGAAATTCCGCAGCTTTGTCCACGCCCCCATGCGGCACGGCAACCTGTTCCTCGCCGGAGACGCCGCGCACACCGTGCCGCCCACCGGGGCCAAGGGACTGAACCTGGCGCTAAACGACGTCAAGGTCCTGTTTGAGGGCTTCGACAGCTTCTACGCCACCGGCTCCACCGCGCTCCTTGACGCCTACAGCGGGCGAGCCCTGGACCGGGTATGGAAGGCCCAGCAGTTCTCTTACTGGATGACCTCCATGCTGCACACCCCCGCTGACGCCGACGACTTCTCCCGCGCCCGCCAGCTTGGCGAACTTCATTCCGTGGTGTCCTCCCGCCCCGGCCGCGCCTACCTGGCGGAGGCCTACACGGGCTGGGCCGGAGCCAGCTAGGACCCCTCGCCGGGGCGCGCATTTTCCGTCGACAGGCACCGGGGTCAGGACTACCCTTGAACCGTCCCAGCATGACCCGACAAGCAGGACCGACAAGGATGACGGAGAGGTGTCCGACCATGGGAACCGCAGAGAATGTTGAACTGGTCCGGCGTGGATACACGGCCTTCAACGCAGGGGATATAGCGACCCTCAGCGACATGTTCGCGGAGGACGCAGTCTGGTACGTTGCCGGCAGCGGCGTGCTGTCCGGAGTCAAACAGGGCCGGGACGCGATCATGAGCTACTTCGGCGAGCTCGGCGCCCGATCCCAGGGTTCCTTCCAAGCCAACCTCGAGGACGTCGTCGGCGGTGAAAAGTACACCGTGGGCATTCAGCAGACGCAGGCCCAGGGCAACGGCAAGACCCTGAACATGGCCACCGTCATCACGTTTGTGGTCCGCGACGGAAAGATCGTGGAAGGGCGGGAGTTCTTCGAGGACACGGCCAAGGCAGACGATTTCTGGGCGTGACCGAACCGGCGCCGCCTGTTCCCGGCCGGCAGACGGTTTCCATCATCGGCGGCGGCATCGCCGGACTGGCCCTGGCAGCAAGCCTCGACCCCGCACGGTTCGACGTCACAGTCAACGAACAGCGCGACGGACTCCCGGCCGTCGGAACATCACTTGCAGTGTGGCCCGCGGCCCAGCGGGCCCTTGGCCGCCTAGGAATCCTGGACGCGGTCCGGGAGCGAGCCCGGTGATCGAGGGCATGAGCGTCCGCGCGGCTTCCGGCAGGCCGTGGACAGCGGCACAGGCGACTGGACTGATCGGCGTTTCCCGCATTGACCTCATCCGGCTGCTCGACGCCGCCGTCCCGGTCAGTGTGAGCCGGGCATCCGGCCGCATCGACGTCGTCCGGCCGGGTCCCGCCGGCCTTGTGGTGGGCGCCGACGGCGTCCACAGCTCGGTCCGCCGCAGTTGTTGGGGCGCCCGCTCCGGGGCGCGGCCCACACCATATCTCGCGGTCCGCGGCGTGGTTCCGGGACGGCTGTGGTGCGGGCACACGGGCGAATATTGGGGCCGGGGGCAGCTCTTCGGGATTGGTCCCGCGGCGGCCGGGACCAACTGGTACGCGGCGTTCCGCTCCGGCGCAGGACCCGGGAGCCAGGATGCGGCCGCCGTCCTGGAGGAAACACGCGCCCGCTACGCAGGCTACGCCCCGGGGATCCTCGAGGTCCTGGCCGCGGCAGTACCGCAGACATCCCTGGTGCAGCGGGTCTGGACGACGCCGCCGCTTGGCAGCTACGTCCGCCGCAGGGTGGCCCTCATCGGCGATGCCGCCCACGCGATGACGCCGAATCTTGGCAGAGGGGCCTGTGAAGCGCTGGTCGATGCCGTGACCCTTGCGGAGTTTCTCAATACCCGGCCCGTAGACGAGGCCCTGACGGCCTATAACCGGGCGCGCCACCTGCGCACGCAGGCGCTGCGGGCGGCGTCGTCGGCCGTGATGCGGCTGGCCCTGGCCGAACGTGGCCAGCCTGCAAGGGACGCGCTGGCCGGCATCATCGGATGCCGCTACCCCTCCGGTCCGGGCTCCGGCTAGCTCCTGGTTTTGGCTCCTGGTCCGGTTCCCCGTCCTGGGCCTAGTCCTGGTCCAGGGTCTCGGTCAGGTGGTGCGTCGGAATCCGGTCCCGGTCATAGGTGATTTCGGTGTAGCCATGCGGCTCGGGTTTCCCGGACGCGCTGAGGTTCACGAAGACAATCTCGTCAATGGTGAGGATGCTCCGGCGCGTGATCATGTTCCTGACTTCAGCGCGCATGGTCAGCGACGTCCGGCCGAACCGGGTCGCGGTCAGGCCCATTTCGATCAGGTCGCCCTGGACGGCTGAGCTGACGAAGTTGATTTCGGAGATGTACTTGGTGACGGCCCGGCCGTTGCCCAGCTGGAGGATGGCGTAAATGGCCGCCTCCTCGTCGATCCACTTCAGCAGGCTCCCGCCGAACAAGGTGCCGTTGGCGTTGAGGTCCTCGGGACGCACCCATTTGCGGGTGCGGAAAGTGATGTCGGCCGATTCCATAGTGCGAGGTTAGCCGAGTCCGCGGCAGCCGGCGCTGTGTGACGCAGCGTTCCCCCGGCGCCCGGCCTCCGGCGCCCGTTTCGCTGCCGCCGGGACCTACGCCATGGCGGTGTGCGCGGCGCTGTGCGAATCGATCGGCTTCGCGTAGCAGTAGGAGTGCACCACGCCGACATACGGCCCGAAGTTCGGCACGGACACAAAGCCCGAGTTCTCGTAGAACTGCCGTCCGTCGGTCTGCACCGAGCCGGCCTCCGCCGTCAGGGTGGTGACCCCCAGCGCGTGGGCGTGGGCTTCGAGCGCCGCGAGGATGGAGCTAGCCACCCCGGAGCCGCGGGTGTAGGGCAGCACGTAGAGGCGCTTGATTTCGGCGGTCTGGGCGTCCAGCATGCGAAGACCGCCGCAGCCCACCGGCTGGCCCGAGGCTTTGTCGTGCGCCACCAGGAACACCGCTGTGTCCGCTTCCGACGGCGGCGGTCCGGGTTCGTGGTCGGGCCGGCCAAAGCGCGCTTCGAGTTCCGCCTGCTGGGCGGCCCTCAGGTCCGCGCCGACGGGGTTTGCCCAAGTGACCTGACGGATGTTGAGCCGCGGGTTGGTCTGCATCACTGCCTCGATTCGCCGAAGTGTTATGCAATCCAAGGCTAGGCGCCAGCGGTTTCGGCCGTGTTTCCTGCCGGTAAGCGTTGCGCTACGCCGGACGGCCGGTGGGATCCTCCGCCGTCGGGTCCGCCAGGGCCAGGCCGCCCACGGGGCTGTCGTCCCAGTGGATGAGCTCCCAGCCGGCGTCGGGATCGCCGTCCAGCGCCACGATTCCGGTGTTGTCCAGCTCGTGCTTGATGGCAAAGTCCGGGTTGATGTTGGCCGCGCGCAAGCCGGCCCACACCCGGATGGCTGCGCCGTGGCTGACCACGGCCACGGATCCTGGGCCGCCCGCGTCGTTGGCCCGTTCCGCTACTGCGGCGATCGCGGCGTCGTAGCGTTCGAAGAAGTCCCGGCCGCTGGGACCGGCAGGCATCCTGCGGTCCAGATCGCCGTCCGCCCAGGAAAAAATGGTGGCCATGTACCGCTTGATCGATTCGCGGTCCGTCAGCTTCTCCAGCGCCCCGGCTTCGATCTCGTGAATGCCCTGCAGGACCTCGGTTTCCAGCCCGTGCAACCGGGCGAGGGGCGCGGCCGTGATCTGCGTCCGGACCAGGGTGGAAGCGTAGAGGGCATGGATCCGCTCGTTCGCCAGGGCGCGGGACAAGGCCTCAGCCTGCCGCTCCCCGAGTTCGGTCAGCCCGGGCCCCGGGTGCGCGGTGTCCAGCTGGCCGAGGACGTTCCCGGGCGTCTGGCCGTGGCGGATGAGCAGGAGCCTCATTTGAGGTGGTCCACCAACTGGTCCGCGATGCCGGTGTACTTGCCCGGAGTCAGGGCCAGCAGCCGGGCTTCGGCGTCGGGGGACAGGCCGAGGCCCTGGACGAATTCCTGCATCCGGGCAGCGTCCACGCGTTGCCCGCGGGTCAGGTCCTTGAGCCGCTCGTACGGGTTCTCCATGCCTTCGACGCCGGCGATGGCCTCGGCGCGCATGACCATCTGGATCGCCTCGCCGAGGACTTCCCAGTTGGTGTCCAGATCAGCGGCCAGCGCGTCCTCGGCAACCTTGAGCCGGTCCAGGCCCTTGGCGACGTTGGAGATGGCGAGCAGCGAGTGGCCGAACGCCACGCCGATGTTGCGCTGCGAGGAGGAATCGGTGAGGTCGCGCTGCCAGCGGGAGGTGACCAGGGTGGAGCCCAGCACGTCCAGCAGGCCCGAGGAGATCTCGAGGTTTGCCTCGGCGTTTTCGAACCGGATCGGGTTCACCTTGTGCGGCATCGTCGAGGAACCGGTGGCGCCTGCCACCGGAATCTGCACGAAGTAGCCGATCGAGATGTAGCTCCAGATGTCGGTGCAGACGTTGTGCAGGATGCGGTTGAAACGCGCGACGTCGGCATAGAGTTCGGCCTGCCAGTCGTGGCTTTCGATCTGGGTGGTCAGCGGGTTCCAGGCCAGGCCGAGGCCTTCGACGAAGCTCTTGGCGACGTGCTCCCAGTCGGCGCCGGGGACGGAGGCAACGTGGGCGGCGTAGGTGCCGGTGGCGCCGTTGATCTTGCCGAGGTATTCGGTCCGGGCAATCCGGTCCAGCTGCCGGCCAAGCCGGTGCGCCATGACGGCCAGTTCCTTGCCCAGCGTGGTCGGCGTGGCGGGCTGGCCGTGGGTGCGGGAGAGCATCGGCACGGCGCGGTTGTCCTCGGCCATGGCGCTGATCTGGGCAACCAGGGCGCGGGCAGCGGGCAGCCACACGTCCTCCACGGCGCCCTTGACGCCCAGGGCGTAGGAGAGGTTGTTGATGTCTTCGGAGGTGCAGCCGAAGTGCACCATGGCGGTCAGGTGATCGATCCCGATGCCCGGCAGGCGGCGGCCGATGTAGTACTCGACGGCCTTGACGTCGTGCACCGTCACGGACTCGATCTCGGCCAGTTCCGTGACCGAGCCGGCGTCGAACTCCGTGACGATCGCGCGCAACTGCTGCTGCTGTTCCGCCGTGAGCGGGCCGGCCCCGGGCAGGACGCTGTTGCCAGTCAGGTGGATCAGCCACTCGACCTCCACGGCCACGCGGTCGCGGTTGAGGGCCGCCTCGGAAAGGTAGTCCACCAGCGGCGCGACGGCGGACTGGTAGCGGCCATCCAGCGGGCCGAGCGCGATCTGGTGGTCGGACGCGGCGAGGGCCCGGCGTCCGGACGGCGTGCGGGTATCAGCTGTGGCGGCAGTTTCAGGCATGTGCCGATTCTTTCACGAAGTGCCGCCGGGCCTTAAGCGCACCGGTCCGTGTGACTTTGCCGGCCCGTACGGGATTGCTGTCCGGGGCGTTATCCACATAGCCGGTCGGCGCTCTTCAGCCGGTCCTGGCCGCAAGCTAGCGTCGGTTCATGAATAGCGGGATGACGCACGGCAGTTGGATGACGCACGGCAGTTGGATGTCACACGGACCGGGAGGCAGCGTGGCTGTTTTTGGCGTGACGGCCGCCGATGCCCTCCAGTGCGCGTCACGCAGTTATGAAGTCCAGCAGCTGGCCGCGCGCGTTTCGCGGTGCGCCGATGAGGCGGACGCGGTGCTGGCCGCCCTGGGCCGCCTTGAGCTGCAGACGTGGCAGTCGCCGGCCGGCCGCGCCTACCGGCTGGCCCTGTCCTTGCACGCGGCGGCGCTGCGCCGAAGCCGGGACTCCCTCCTCGATGCTGTTGCCGTGGTGCTCCGGCACGCCCGGAACGTGGCGCAGCCACCGGACCGGATGGGCCCCTGATGGCCGAGGTGACCCCGGCAGGTGCCGGCGGCACGCCGGGGGTGTCGGCGCAGCCGGCTGACGGCAGCCTGCGGATCCGGGGCGGAGTCGGCGGGGTGAGCTTCCAGTTTGAGGAACTGCTGGCCGGTGCTGCGGCACTGGACGGGCTGGTCCGGCAGTTGCAGTCGGTGGAAGTGGAGGCCGACGCCGCCCGGCGCGCGCTTTTCCCCTATCAGTCCGACTCGTACACCAGCGGCAGCAACGCCATCATCGCCGTGGGGGAAGCAGGCCGGGATGTCGGCCGCGTCCGGTCACAACTCCAGCGCATCGGCGACGACGTCCGCGCCAGCCACCGCGAGTACGAATACGCCGAGGCCCGGAATGCCCTGCTGCTGCGGATGGGGCTTCACGGCTCTGAGTACGGCTCTGAGTACGGCTCCGAATTCGGTGCCGCGCCGGCGCCCTTCGCCCTGCCAGAGGTGCGCGGCATCGTTGAAGACTGGATCGCCATGGCGCCCCGGAATCTCGCTGTGCTGCTCGGCCTGCCCGGGCCCCTGGCCGCCGTCGCCGGAGCCCTGAGCGGGCCCACTGACATCCGCCGCCTGGTCCGGGACGCCTCGGACGCGCCCGGGCTCACGTTCCTCAAGCCCCGGCCCGTCAGGATTGTGGGCCGCGAGACGTTTTCGGCCGACGTCGACCTCTCACCGGCCGGGCTGTTGCGCCGCGCCGGGGCGGTGGGGGAGGAGGGTGGCCGGATCGAGGTCATCGAGGTTGACGGCGCGACCCGGGCCCGGCCCGCGTGGGTGGTCATCATCCCCGGGACCCAGCAGGGCGGCCAGCCGGAAGGCACCAACCCCTTTGACCCCGCCGGAATCGCCGAGGCCCTGGGCTACGACTCGGCATGGACGGCAGCCGCCATCCGGCAGGCCTTGCAGCAGGCCGGAGCCGAGGCCGGCGACCAGCTTGTGGCTGTCGGCTACAGCCAGGGCGGGATCCATGCCATGAACCTCAGCAAAGACCGGGCGGCCCTGGACGAGTACGATCTCAAATTCGTGCTGACGGCGGGCTCGCCGGTGGGCGGGATCAGCCCGGGGCCGGGGATCCGCAGCCTGCACCTGGAACACGAACAGGATTGGGTGCCGGGAGCGGACGGACTGGCCAACCCGGACACCCGGAACCGGGTGACCGTGACCCTCACCAACCCGCTAGCCGTGCCGCCGCTGCAGGACTTCGGCCTGGGTCCCGGGCACCGGCTGGAGAATTACGCGGACGGGGCAGCGCTCGTCTCGGCAAGCCGGGACAACACCCTGCAGGACTCGACGGCTGCGCTGGCCGCAGTGGTGGGAACCGGCGGGGCGGCGACGGTGACCCGGTTCGCGCTCCGGCGCGAGGCCCGGCCGGCATCACAAGGAATGCCGGCACCGCGGGGAACATCCGCGGCCCCCGGGCCGCCCGCGGGTTCTGGACCGCGGCAGGGCCCGGGAGCCTCTAGCGGTCGAGGGCGGGAAGGAAGCTGGCCACGAGGGACACCGCGCTGATGATGATGGCGGCGAACACGGCCGTCCAGAAGAACGAGTCGATGGTGAAGTGCACGGTGGTGTAGCTGCTGATCCAGGACGTCAGGTAGAGCATCGCCGCGTTGATGACCACCGTGAACAGGCCCAGGGTCAGGATGGTGATCGGCAGCGACAGGATGCTGACGATTGGCTTGACGAAGGCATTGACCAGGCCGAAGATCAGGCCGATGAACAGGTAGCCCAGGATGAGGCTGATGGTGCCGTCGCTCTGGGTGGAAATATCCAGCCCGGTGAGGATCCAGCAGGCGATCGCCAAGGCCAGCCCGTTGATGATGACTCGTACGATGAATGAGCGCATGGCCCCATGCTGTCATACGCCCAGCGACGGCGGCAGGGACCATCTTCCCCTTTGTTGCGGCGGCCATCCCCCAACAGCACTAGCGACCCGAAGTAGGCTAGTTGGCATGACTTCATCAGAGAACCCGGCCGGGGGCATCAGGCCCCGTCCGGTGGTAGACCTCCTTCCCCGCTACGCGGCCGGCAAACCGCCCGTCCCCGTGGAAGGCCTGGTCAGTTACAAGCTGTCCTCCAACGAAAACCCCCTGCCCCCGATCCCTGCAGTGCAGCAGGCCATCGCGGCGCAGACCGACTTCAACCGCTACCCCGATCCGCTCAGCAGCAAGCTACGCGAATCGCTCGCCCGCTTCCTGGACGTTCCCGCCGAGGACATCGTCACGGGCGCCGGCAGCCTGGGCGCCCTCAACCAGCTGCTGGCCACGTTCGCCGGCCAGAACGACGACGGCAAGGCCGACGAAGTCATTTACGCCTGGCGCTCGTTCGAGGCCTACCCGATCTGTGTTGGGCTGGCGGGCGCCGAGAGCGTCCGGATCCCGCTGACGGCCGAGGGGCGCCATGACCTGGACGCCATGGCCGCCGCAGTGACCGCCCGGACCCGGATGATCCTGCTGTGCACGCCCAACAACCCGACCGGACCCATCCTGACCACGGAGGAAACGGAGCGCTTCATCAACGCCGTTCCGGCCGACGTCGTGGTGGTCATCGACGAGGCCTACCAGGAATTCGTCCGCGCCGGCGACGCCGTGGACGGCATCGCCATGTACCGGAAGTACCCCAACGTCGTCGTCCTCCGGACGTTCTCAAAGGCGCACGGCCTCGCCGGACTCCGCGTGGGCTACAGCGTCTCCCGGCCCGACCTGACGCAGCACCTGCGGGTAGCCGCGACACCATTCGCGGTGTCCCAAATCGCGGAGACGGCTGCCGTCACGTCGATCGAGCATTTCGCTGATGTTGTAGAAAGGGTACAAAGCCTGGTGGACGAGCGGGACCGGGTCACGGCCGGACTCCGGGAGCTCGGATGGTTCGTTCCGGAGGCCCAAGGCAACTTTGTCTGGCTCAATTTAGGCGCAGACAGTGCGGAGTTCGCCGCCCTGGCTGCCGAGCGGGCATTGTCCGTGCGCGCCTTCGGCAACGAGGGCGTCCGGGTCAGCATCGGCGAAACGGAAGCCAACACCCGGTTCCTGGAGCTCTGTGCGATCTATACAAAGCCGCCACAGCGTTCCTAGCGCTTAACACGGCACGATCGGTCCGCCCTGTGCGGATAAAGTAAGGACCAGTAAGCCAAAATATATGCCGGATACGGAATGTATTCCCAGTCCGGCATATATCCCAGCGATTGCGGCGCATTCGGATGCGGCAAGCAAGGAGACGGTATGGGCGCCACACATCTGCCCTCTACCGAGTTCAACGGAACCGAGATGGATGACCAGCTCGAGGCGGAGGCGGAAGCCCAATTGGGCGCCCCGGCCGAACCGATGGTGCAGTTGCTGGCCCCTGACGGCACCTTGGGCTCGGATCCGGTTTTCTCAAAGTACGCCGAGAAGCTGGATCCGGCCATGCTGCGCGGGTTCTACGCGGACATGGCCAAGATCCGCCGCTTCGACGTGGAAGCCACTGCCCTGCAGCGGCAGGGCCAGCTGGCCCTGTGGGTTCCGCTGACGGGACAGGAAGCCGCCCAGATCGGCTCCGGCCGGGCCAGCCAGCCGCAGGACTACATCTTCCCGACCTACCGCGAGCACGGCGTGGCCCTGACACGGAACGTGGACCTGGCCGAGCTCTTGCGTCAGTTCCGCGGCGTCTCCAACGGCGGCTGGAACCCGAAGGACACGAACTTCCACCTCTACACGCTGGTCCTGGCCGCCCAGACCCCGCACGCCGTCGGTTACGCCATGGGCATCCAGCGGGACCAGAAGCTGGCAGCCGCCAACGCCGTGGCCGGCGGGGAAGCAGGACAGGCCGTGGAGCCGAAGGCCGCCGTCATGGTGTACTTCGGCGACGGCGCCAGCTCCGAAGGGGACGTCCATGAATCCATGGTGTTCGCCTCCTCCTACCAGGCGCCCGTGGTCTTCTTCTGCCAGAACAACCACTGGGCCATCTCGGTGCCGAGCTCCGTGCAGACCCGCATCCCGCTCGCCAACCGCGCCAAGGGCTACGGTTTCCCCGGCATCCGGGTGGACGGCAATGACGTGATCGCCGTCCACGCCGTCACCGAGTGGGCGCTGGAGCAGGCCCGCGAAGGCAACGGTCCGGTCCTGATCGAGGCCTTTACCTACCGGGTCGGGGCGCACACCACGGCCGATGACCCCACCAAGTACCGCGAATCCGCCGAGGAAAGCCTGTGGCGGGCCAAGGACCCCCTGGAACGGCTGGAGAAGTATCTCCGCGCCGAGGGCCTCGCGGACGACGCCTTCTTCAACCAGGTCAAGGCCGACGGCGACGAGCTCGCAGCCTACGTCCGCAAGACCACCTACGACCTCGAAACCCCGGACATCCGGACTGCCTTCGCCAATACGTATGTGGAGGCCCATCCGCTGGTGGCCGAGGAACTGGCCTGGTTCGAGGAATACAGCGCAGGGTTCGCCGACGCCGAAACCGGACAGGCAAAAGCAGATCCGGCACAGGCGGAGCGGACAGACAGGGCGGCCCAGTAATGACCACCATGACCATTGCCAAAGCCATCAACGAGGGCCTGCGGGCCACGTTGAAGAACAACCCCCGCTCGCTGCTGATGGGCGAGGACATCGGGGCCCTCGGCGGCGTCTACCGGGTCACCGACGGTCTGATCACCGAGTTCGGCGCCGACCGCGTCGTGGATACCCCGCTGGCCGAATCCGGCATTATCGGCACCGCGATCGGCCTCTCCCTGCGCGGTTACCAGCCTGTCTGCGAGATCCAGTTCGACGGCTTCGTCTTCCCGGGGTTCAACCAGATCACCACCCAGCTGGCCAAAATGCACTCGCGCAGCAACGGCAACCTGACCGTTCCTGTCGTCATCCGGATCCCGTACGGCGGCGGCATCGGCTCGATCGAGCACCACTCCGAATCGCCGGAGGCGCTGTTCGCCCACACGGCCGGCCTGCGCATCATCACGCCGTCCAATCCGCACGATGCCTACTGGATGATCCAGCAGGCCGTCGACTGCCAGGATCCCGTCATCGTTTTCGAACCGAAACGCCGCTACTGGCTCAAGGGCGAGGTCGACACCGAGACCCCCGGCGCGTCCGCGGACCCCTTCAAGGCCCATGTGCTCCGCGAGGGAACCGACGCGACCGTCGTCGTTTACGGGCCGCTGGTGCCTGTGGCCCTGGCAGCGGCGGAGGCCGCCGCCGAGGACGGCCACAGCGTCGAGGTCATCGACCTCCGCTCCATCTCGCCGATCGACTTCGACACCGTCACGGCATCGGTCCAGAAGACCGGCCGGCTGATCGTGGCCCACGAGGCCCCCACCTTCGGCGGCATTGGTGGCGAAATTGCCGCCCGGATCAGCGAACGGGCATTCCATTCGCTGGAGGCCCCCGTCATCCGCGTCGGAGGATTCCACATGCCCTATCCCGTGGCCAAGGTCGAAGAAGACTACCTGCCGGACATCGACCGCATCCTTGAGGCGCTGGACCGCGCCCTGGCGTACTGACGAGGACCCATGACGCTCAACAAGTTCAACCTTCCCGACGTCGGCGAAGGGCTGACCGAGGCCGAAATCGTCGCCTGGAAGGTCAAGCCCGGCGACGCCGTGGCCATCAACGACGTCCTGTGCGAGATCGAGACGGCCAAATCCCTGGTGGAACTGCCCTCGCCGTTCGCCGGGACGGTCACGGAACTGCTGGTTCCCGAGGGAGTCACGGTGGATGTCGGCACGCCGATCATCAGTGTGAGCGACGCCGTCGCCGCCCCGGAACCGGCCGCGCCGGCACCTGCTGCCGCGGCCGCTCCCGCCCCGGAGCAGGCCGCCGCGGCGCCCATGTACGGCACGCTGCCGGCTGACACCTCCGACGCCGGCGAAGCCGCCGGGCGCCCCGCCGGTGGCCCGCTTGTGGGCTCCGGTCCCAAGGCCGACGCCGTCAAGCGCCGCCGGCGGATATCCGCCCCGGCGGCCACGGCCGGCCCCGGCGCTGCCGCCCCGATGGTCGAGCCTGTGGAGCCCGTGGAGGCCCACGACATCTGGATCAGCCCGGTCGCCGTCGGCAACCCGGCTGCAGAGGCCTCCGGCCCGGCGGACTCCGTTGACCTGCGCCCCACGCTGGGCGGTGCCATCAGCGGCCTGGTCGGCAAGGTGCTGGCCAAGCCGCCGGTCCGCAAGATCGCCCGGGACCTCGGGATCAACCTGGCTGACGTCGTCCCCACTGGCGCCCGCGGTGAAGTGACCCGTGAGGACCTGGTGAGCTACCAGGCCCAGCGTGACGCCGAGGTGGACAAGGCGGACTCGTTCTGGGGCAAGTCCGGCCGCCCGCAGGACCAGCGGATCGAGCGGATCCCGGTCAAGGGGGTCCGCAAGGCCACCGCGAAAGCCATGGTCGAATCGGCTTTTGCGGCGCCGCACGTCAGCATCTTTGTGGACGTCGACGCCAGCCGCACCATGGAATTCGTCAAGCGCCTGAAGGCCTCCCGCGACTTCGAAGGCATCAAGGTCTCCCCGCTGCTGATCCTGGCCAAGGCGGTCATTTGGGCGGCAGCGCGAAACCCGAGTGTCAACGCCACCTGGGTGGACAACCCGGACGGCAGCGATTCCGCGGAGATCCACGTCAAGCACTTCATGAACCTGGGCATCGCGGCCGCCACGCCCCGCGGACTGATGGTGCCGAACATCAAGAACGCCCAGGACCTTTCGCTCAAGCAGTTGGCTCTGGCCCTGAACGAGCTCGCCACCACGGCGCGCGCCGGCAAGACCCAGCCCGCCCAGATGCGGGGCGGCACGCTCACCGTGACCAACATTGGCGCCCTCGGGATCGACACCGGCACGCCGATCATCAACCCGGGCGAGGTCGCGATCGTGGCGTTCGGCACCATCAAGCAAAAGCCCTGGGTCCTGGACGGCGAAGTTATTCCGCGCTGGATCACCACTCTCGGCGGCTCATTCGACCACCGGGTGGTGGACGGTGACCTTTCGGCCCGTTTCATGGCCGACGTCGCCGCCATCCTGGAGGAGCCGGCCCTGCTGCTGGATTGACGCTGCCCGCGGACCGCCGCCCGCCACGTTCCTTCCCAGTTACATCGGCTCCCGCAGCCGTGCGCCCGCGGGATACCGCGGTTTCCCCGGCCGCCGCGATGTCCCGCGGCCGGCAACTGGGACGGAGCGTTGGACCCGCGCCCGCGGCCGGGCGGCTCAGTATCCCGAGTACGCGGTCAGTATCTGAACCATCGCGGGATCGCCACTCATGCCTGCGACGGCGGCCGAGCCGGCAAGCATCAGGCTCCCGAGCCCCGCGCCGCACGCGCTGATCGCGGTGAGGAACTTCCAGTCGTCCCGGAGCACGCTGCGCAGGGTGTCGGGCATGCGCAGGCCCGGGGCAATCACGTTGGGGGCGCTGTCGGTTGATCCGTCGTCCAGGAACGCGACAACGCGGCCGGCGCTGCGGTCCACGCGCATGGCGCTGATGTGGTTGCCGTGCCGGGCCAGGAGGATGTCGTGGCCAACCAGCTGGCGGCGCTGAAGAGCGATCATGGGGGTTCCCTTGGGTAGATGGGTTCTTGGATGTCCGCACCATCGCAGGGCACTTCCCATTTTATCGGGCGGCCCTGTTCCGGACGGCCCTACGGGCGGTGAGGCTGCCCACGGGAGGGGGTGATCCTGATCAAGTTTCGATTCACAGTCAAGGCCGTGCCGTCCTGTCCCGGAGCTACACCCCGGCATTAGAGTGACACCAGCCGCCGACAGCCCGGGCGGACGCGGATCAAAGGAGATGTTGCGTGTTTTCAAGCCCGTACCCCGACGTCGAAGTTCCCAACCTCGGCATTTACGACTACCTCTTCGGCGCTCTGGCAGAGGAGGACCTGGACCGGGTCGCCGTCGTCGACGGCGCCAGCGGTGCGGAAACGACGTACCGGGCACTGCGTGGGCAGATCGATGCCCTCGCCGGTGCCGTGGCCGCCCAGGGCCTCGGGGTCAACGGAGTGGCAGCCATCCTGTGCCCCAACGTCCCCGCCTTTGCGGCCGTCTTCCACGGCCTGCTCCGGGCCGGCGCCACGGTCACCACCATCAACTCGCTGTACACGGCGGACGAGATCGCCAACCAGCTCACCGACGCCGGCGCCGGCTGGCTCTTCACCGTCTCTGCGCTGCTGCCGGCCGCCCGGGAGGCCGCCCAACGGACCGGGATCCCGGCGTCACGGCTGGTGGTGCTCGACGGCGCCGACGGCCACCCCTCGCTGGGTGACTTGCTCGCCATGGGCGCACCGGCGCCCCGCGTCTCCTTCGATCCGGCCACGCATGTGGCCGTGCTGCCCTACTCGTCCGGCACCACGGGCCGGCCGAAGGGCGTCATGCTCAGCCACCGAAATCTGATCGCCAACGTGGAACAGGCCAGGGGGCTGCTCGGCGTCGGCTCTGAGGACCGGCTGTTGGCGCTCCTCCCGTTTTTCCACATCTACGGGCTGACAGTGCTGCTGAACCTCGCCCTGCGCCAGCGGGCCAGGCTGGTCACAATGCCGCGGTTCGATCTGCCCGAGTTCCTGCGGATCATCCAGGAGCACCGGTGCAGCTACCTGTTCATCGCACCTCCCGTGGCGGTGGCGCTGGCTAAGCACCCGCTGGTTGCCGAGTACGACCTCGGCTCGGTGCACACCACCCTCTCCGGCGCGGCGCCGCTGGACGGTGAGCTCGGCACCCGCCTGGCCGAACGGCTCGGCTGCCGGGTCCTGCAGGGCTACGGCATGACCGAGATGAGCCCGGTATCGCACCTCATCCCGCGTGACAGCCGCGATGTCCCCGTCAGCTCTGTGGGCCACACCGTGCCCAACATGCAGTGCCGGCTCGTGGACCCGGCCACGGGAGAGGACATCCCCGTTCCCGCGGAAGGAACCAGCGCGCCGGGGCACCTTTTGTGCCGCGGGCCAAACGTGATGCTCGGCTATCTCAACCGGCCGCAGGAAACCGCCGACACCCTGGACGCGGACGGCTTCCTGCACACCGGAGACATCGCTACAGTACGGGCGGATGGGGTTGTGTCGATCGTTGACCGGCTCAAGGAACTGATCAAGTACAACGGCTACCAGATCGCCCCGGCAGAGCTGGAGGCACTGCTCCTCACGCACCCAGGCATCGCGGACTCCGCGGTGATCGGAACCCTCGACGCCGACGGCCAGGAAGTGCCCAAGGCGTTCGTGGTCCGCCAGCCCGGCGCGGACGGCGATGCCCTCGACGCGGCGGCCGTCATGGACTTCGTGGCGGCCAAGGTGGCGCCGTTCAAGAAGATCCGCCGGGTGGAGTTCATCGAGGCCGTGCCAAAGTCGGCCTCAGGAAAAATCCTGCGCCGGATACTCAAGCCGACAGAGCCCGCGCCAGAGCAAGCTGCAGAGCCGGCTGCGGTGTCAGAGAAGCAGTAATGCCTTAGTCGGCGTCGGTCTTGGCGATGTAGACGTCGCAGGGGGCGTTGTGGGCCACGCTGTTCGCAACGCTCCCCAGGACCCGGCCGATCCCGCTCATGCGACGGTTGCCGACCACGATCATCCGGGCACCGGTCCGCTCGGCCTCCCGGATCAGGGCCTCGGCGGGCTTGCCCCGGGCCGCGGCATGGGTGACGTTGGTGTCGGGGCGGCGCAGGCCGTCCGCCACCGTCCGTGCCACCTTCTCCGCGTTGCCGGCGTCGGAAACGATCCACTCGTCACTGCCGCTGCCGAAGACCTGGGTCCTGTCGCTGTCAAAGGCGCTGACCACATGAAGTGTCGCCCCCATGGAAACTGCGAGGTCGCGCGCGGTCTGCGCGGCCCGCAGGGCAGTTTCACTGCCGTCGACGCCGACAACGATAATTCCGGTCATGGACTGCTCCTCTTTGAACGAGTAATGCTGCTTAGTGTGCCTGTTCGACGGGCCCTGCTGTTCAGGAACCAGCGCTGTTCAGCGACTAGTGCTGCTCAGCAAGTCCAGCCGAACCTGCCGGTGTTCACGCTACAGTTCTTCAAACTACAGTGCGGCCAACGCTTCCCGCAGGACCGGCGCGAGCCGCCGCACGCCCTCACGGATGGACTCGGGCGGCACCGCGCTGAACGCCAGCCGGATCTTGTTCGAGGTGTCGTCCGACGGCGTGAAGGCCGCTCCCGGGATGAAGACGACGCCGGCGTCGATGGCCTTCGACAGCAGCGGGTACGTGTCCACGCCTTCGGGCAACGTGACCCACACGAAGAAACCGCCGTCGGGTTGCGTCCAGCTCAGTCCCTCTGGCATGTATTCGGCCAGGGCGGCAAGCATTGCGTCGCAGCGTTCCTTGTACAGCCCGCGGTACGTCTCGATCTGGCCGCGCCAGTCGTAATCGCGCAGATAGGCCGATACCAGCATCTGGTTCAGCGTCGGCGGGCACAGGGTGACGGCCTCTGATGCCAGGTAATACCGGCGCTGCAGGTGGGCCGGGACGAGGGCCCAGCCGATCCGCAGGCCCGGGGCGAAGATCTTGGAAAAGGACCCCATGTAGATGACGTCGTCCGGGTTGGCTGCCCGCAAGGGGGTCAGCGGCTTGCCGTCGAAGCGGAGCAGGCCGTAGGGGTTGTCCTCCAGGACCAAGATATTCGCGTTTCGGCATATATCCACCACCGCCTGCCGGCGTTCTGCGGACAGGGTGATGCCGGACGGGTTGTTGAAGCTGGGGATGGTGTAGAGGAACTTGACGTTCTTGCCGGCGGTCTGGAGGGCGGCGATTTTCGCTTCCAGCAGGTCCGGGACAATGCCGTCGCCGTCCATCGGCACGGTCTCGACTCCCACCTGGTAGGCCTCGAACGTGTTGAGGGCGCCGACATAGGTGGGATCCTCCACGAGCACCACATCTCCCGGATTGCAGAAGACCTTGGCGGCCACATCCTGGGCGGACTGCGAACCGGCCGTAATCACGATGTTCGCGGGATCGGCGTCGAGGATCCCCTCTGCCGCCATAACCTCGCAGATCTGGGCGCGGAGTTCATCGGTACCCTGGCCGCTGCCGTACTGCAGGGCGGTCATGCCTTGCTCGGCGATGATCTTCGCGGCGGTCTGGCCAAGGCGTTCCAGCGGCAGGGACTGCAGGTAGGGGCTTCCGCCGGCGAGGGAAACGAGGCCGGGGCGCATCGAGATGTCGAAGACGTCCCGGACTGCCGACTGCTTGATATTTGCTGCGCGCTCCGAGAACAAGATCTCGTGGCGGTGGGCGGACGTAGCCGCACGTTCGATTGCGTCAATGGCCTCGGCCGGAAGTACTGCTGCGGCGGCATCAAGTGTTTCGTGGGTCACAGACCCAAGGATACTACCCATGTTGCACGGGAGGAAACGATTGTTTTCTTGCGCCGTCAAATCGTCAAGCTGCCTTCCGCGGCGCCGGCCGCGGGCGGCCCGGAATCCCCGAGGCCCCCGGCAACTGCATGCTGCCGGGGGCCTCGGTGGCGTGGAGCGGGCTCCGTGAGTTGCGGAGGGCCTAGGCCGCCGCTGCGGCGGGGGCTTCCGCCAGCGCGTCGAACACGCCCTTGATCTGCTCGACAACTTCGGCGTCGTCCTTGGGGTGGACCTCGGCGAATCGGACCATCGAGCCGGGGACTGCCAGCTTGACGTTCTCGAGGACCTGGGCACCGGCGATGCCGACGGCCTTGCGGGCCTCGTCCTGGGCCCAAACGCCGCCGAACTGGCCAAAGGCGGTTCCGACAACCGCGGTGGGCTTGCCGGACAGGGCGCCGGCGCCGAACGGGCGGGACAGCCAGTCGATGGCGTTCTTCAGCGATGCCGGGACCGTGCCGTTGTGTTCCGGCGTAACCAGCAAGATGGTGTCGGCCTTGCTGGCCGCGGCGCGCAGGGCGGCGGCGGCGGCGGGCACCTGGCCCTCGACGTCGATGTCCTCGTTGTAGAACGGGATGTTGCCCAGGCTCTCGTGAATGACCACGTCCACCTGTTCCGGGGCGTTGAGCGCGATGGCCTCGGCCAGCTGCAGGTTGGTGGAGCCGGCGCGAAGGCTGCCGACAAGGGCGAGGATGGTCTGCTTGGACATGTGTACTCCTGTGCGTCACGCCGCAGGATGGTTCCGGCGGCTGGTGGATCGTAGGGCTTTGCGGGCCTTCACCCATGCTAAACGGACTATGGTCCGGTTCTATTCCGGGGCGCTAGACTCAGCGGTGTGAGCCTCATCCCGATCCGTCCCGGTGCCCAGTCCGGGGGAGGGCGCCCCGCGGCGCCCGTCGCAGAAGCCGGGCGCCGCGACGCGGCGCGCAACAGGGAGCTGCTTCTCTGCGCCGCCCGGGAAATCGTGGAGGAATCCAGCGTCGACGCCCTCACCATGGACCGGCTGGCGCAGCGCGCCGGAGTTGGAAAAGGGACAGTCTTCCGTCGGTTCGGCAGCCGTGCCGGGCTGATGATGGCCCTGCTCAGTGATGCCGAGGCCGAATTCCAGGGCCGGTTCATCTTTGGTCCGCCCCCGGTGGGTCCCGGCGCGCCGCCCCTGGAGCGGTTGATCGCCGTGGGCGACGCCCGCATTGCCTGGACGTTGGAGTTCGGGGAGCTGGCCCGAGCCGCCGACGCGTCGGCCTACAACAGGTTCGATGTGCCGCCGGCCGTCCTCTGGCACCGCCACCTTGAGATGCTGCTGCGCGAAGCCGGAGTGACGGCGGACCCGTGGCTCATGGCGTCGGCCCTCGGGGCGGCGCTGGAGCCGGAACGGCTGCTCCATTCCGTCAGCGTGCACGGGATTGCGCCCGAGCGGCTGGCGGAAACCTGGCGGGAACTTGTCACGCGCGTAGTGGCCGGACGGTAGCGCGGTGTTGACGATTCCGCGAGTCAAAATCCACTCCGCGGACTTATTCATAACGATCTGTAGTTGAGCCGCCGTGTCGCGGCCGCCGGGAGCGCTGCGCGGCCCGGCTCATGTGATAGCTTCCTCTGGAATGTGACCCGCAACATAGTCCACAAGGACTAAGCCGCGAGGCCTGCGGGCGGCCGGAAACCAGCTGGCACATGATCCCGAACCGGCGGCGGAACCCGCTGCCGGATGGGGGACGACGGAAGGACCGAAGTTGTGAATAGACTTGTCATCCCGGCAGGCAGGCTGGCCGGTCCAGCCGCCGCCTTGGCGCCCGGATCCGCTCAGGCAACAGCGATCCAGAACTAGCCGCTCCATGCTTCGATACCTCGCAAAACGTGCCGTCACGTATGTCTTCATGATCTTCCTGACCACCAGCGCCGGCTACCTCCTGGCGGTGAGCACACTGCAGCCGGCGCTGCTCGAGCAGGAGCGGATTCCGCGGCCCACCCCCGAACAGGTGGTCAATTCCTTCCGGCTCAAGGGGCTCGATCCGACGCTCAACCCGTGGGAGCGCTACGTCGACTGGCTCACGGGCATCCTTACCCGCTGGGACTGGGGGCGGAGCCCCAACGGCGCCTTCATCAACGCCGAGTTCGGCGACCGGGTCTGGATCTCAACCCGGCTCTTCCTGGCCTCGATCATCCTGACCCTGGTGATCGGCGTCGCCCTCGGCGTCTACACCGCCGCCCGCCAGTACAAGGCCTCGGACAGGGTCATTACCTCGTACAGCTACCTCATGTACATCGTCCCCGCCCCGATCGCCTACTTCCTGGTGCAGTTGGGCGCCATCAACATCAACGAGTCGGTCGGGGAGCGCGTCTTCTTTGTTACCGGCATCTCCACCCCGGGCCTTGACGGCGGCGGCTGGGCCCAGTTCGTCGACATGCTCGCCCATTATGCCGTGCCAACTTTCGCCATCACGGTTGTGGGCTGGGGCGCATACCAGATCGCCCAGCGCCAGTACCTGCTGGACAACGTCAACGCCGACTTCGTCAGGACGGCCCGGGCCAAGGGCCTGACCCGCAACCAGGCCATCAGCCGCCACGCCCTACGGGTGTCCTTCATCCCCGTGGCGCAGAGCATCGCATTCACCATCCCGGCGATCTTTGCCGGCGGTTTCTTCGCCGAGAAGATCTTCGCCTGGCACGGCGTCGGGTCCTGGTCCATCGACTCGATCGCGCTGCAGGACGTCAACGCGGCCACTGCCACCCTCGCCTACGGTTCCGTCATCTTCGCCGTCGGGGCAATCCTCGCCGATTTCGCCACCACGCTCGTCGACCCGAGAGTGCGGGTGCAGTAATCATGACCAACCTCAACACCATTGACCCGGCCGCCATTCTCGACGAGGGAAAGCTCGAAAACGACGACGTCGTGATCGGCAAGTCGCGGATCATCCTGCGGCGCTTCCTGCGCAACCGGACAGCCGTCGCCGGCCTGGTCATCTTCCTGACCCTGACCCTCTTCTCCTTCATCGGCGGGTTTTTCAGCAGCTGGGACAAGGAGGCCATCGACCCGTTCAACATCGGCATGCCGCCCTCCGCGGAGCATCTGCTGGGCACCTCCCAGGCCGGGATTGACCTCTACGCCCTGACTGTCGAAGGCACCAGGGTGTCCATCCTGATCGGCGTCGTCGTCGGCCTCGTCTCGGTGCTGATCGCCGCCGTCTACGGCTGCACCATGGCGTACTTCGGCCGCAAGGTGGACAAGGTCATGCTGTTCATCCTCGAAGCCCTGATCATGATGCCGGCCCTGCTGGTGGTCGCGGTGGCAACGAGTGGCGGCGCCAACGGCCTCAAGAACGCCGTCCCAAGCTGGCTGCTGCTCATCATCGTGCTGCTGGTTTTCAGCTGGATGGGCACCGCGCGCCTGATCAGGTCCCTGTCGCTGTCGCTCATGCAGCGTGACTTCGTCAAGGCCGCCCAGTACATGGGCATCCCGCCGCGCCGGATCGTCTGGCGCCACCTCGTGCCGAACATCGGCTCCCTGCTGGTCCTGGAAGTCACCCGCGGGGTCACCGGCGCCATCCTCGCCGAAGTCGCGTTTTCCTTCATCGGCATCGGCATCAAGGTCCCGGACGTGAGCCTGGGCGTGCTGATCGGCCAGTCCACCTCCCAGGTCTCCACCTTTCCGTGGATGTTCTGGGCTCCCCTGATCGTGATGTTCCTGCTGACCGGCTCGCTGGCCATGATGAACGATGGCCTCCGCGACGCGTTCGACCCCAGCTCCAGCTCCGTTGGCCGCGCCAAGCGGGGGCGCCCCCGAATCGGCCGAGCCGTGACCGGCAAGACACAGAAGACGAGCAAATGACCAGCAATACCACCGCCCCGGCTACCGCCCAGAGCACCGCCGAGCGTCTCAGCGTCGCCGGGCTGCACGCCCCCACCGACGCAGTCCTCTCCGTCCGCGACCTCAACGTCCGCTTCAACACGGAAAACGGCGTGGTGCACGCCGTACGCGGCATCGACTTCGACGTGTTGCCCGGCAAAACGCTGGGGATCGTGGGCGAGTCCGGCTCCGGCAAATCGGTCACGTCCATGGCGATCATGGGGCTGCTGCCCCCGACGGCGGAAATCAGCGGTTCAGTCCGGCTCAAGGGCAAGGAACTGCTGGGTCTCAGCGACAAGGCCATGTGCCGGCACCGCGGCAACGACCTTGCGATGGTGTTCCAGGACCCGCTGTCCTCCCTGACCCCCGTCTATACGGTCGGCACCCAGATCGTCGAGGCCCTGACCGTCCACAACCCGGCCATGAGCAAGCAGGCCAAGGAGGCCCGCGCCGTCGAACTCTTGGGGTTGGTCGGCATCCCGAGCCCGAAGGACCGGCTCAAGGCCTTCCCGCACGAGTTCTCCGGGGGCATGCGCCAGCGCGTCATGATCGCCATCGCGATCGCCAACAACCCGCGGGTTCTGATCGCCGATGAGCCGACGACGGCGCTGGACGTCACCATCCAGGCGCAGGTCCTCGAGGTGCTGCACGCCGCGCAGGAGGAGACCGGCGCCGCCGTCGTCATGATCACCCACGACCTCGGCGTGGTCGCCGGCATGGCGGACGACATCATGGTGATGTACGCCGGCAAGCCCGTGGAGACCGGCAGCGTCGACGACATCTACTACAGCCCGCGGATGCCGTACACCATGGGCCTGCTTGGCGCGGTCCCGCGCGTGGACATTGCGGAAAAGACCTCGCTGGTGCCGATCGAGGGCATCCCCCCGAACCTCGCCCATCCGCCCACGGGCTGCTCCTTCGCGCCGCGCTGCCCGCTGGCCAGCGAAGCCTGCCTCGACGGCGAACCGGACCTTCGGGCAGTGGCGCCCGGCGCGGGGCACAGCGCCGCGTGCATCAAGACCGAGGCCCTCGCCGACGTCGACGCCCACGCGATTTTTGCCGCCCCGGCCGTGCCGGTCTCGCGCTTCGACGCGGTGCCGCGGCACGAGCGCAAGACCGTCCTGGAACTCCGCGACGTCAGGAAGCACTTCCCGCTCATGAAGGGGGCCCTGCTCAAGCGCAGGATCGGCACGGTGAAAGCCGTGGACGGGCTGAGCTTCGATATCCGCGAGGGCGAGTGCTTCTCGATCGTCGGGGAGTCCGGTTGCGGAAAAACCACCACCCTGCTGGAAATCATGGAATTCCACAAGGACCAGGACGGCGAGGTGGTCATTGGCGGGCTGAGCAACAAGCACGCCGCCGACGCCAAGGCCAAGGGTGCCATGCGCAGGGAACTGCAGATGGTGTTCCAGGATCCCACCGGGGCGCTTGACCCGCGCTTCACCGTCTACGAGGTCCTGGCCGAACCGATGGAAAACCTGGGCATGCCCAAGCCAGCCATCCGGAAGCGGATCATGGAGCTCATGGAGCTGGTGGGCCTGCAGGCGGACCACGTCAACCGTTTCCCCAACCAGTTCTCCGGCGGCCAGCGCCAGCGCATCGGCATTGCCCGCGCCCTCGCCGTGAACCCCCGGCTGGTTGTCCTGGACGAACCCGTCTCCGCACTCGATGTGTCGGTGCAGGCCGGCGTCATCAACCTCCTGGACAAGCTCCGCGCCGAACTGGGCCTGAGCTACCTCATGGTGGCGCATGACCTCTCCGTGGTCCGGCACATCTCCAACCGCGTGGCCGTCATGTATCTGGGCAAGATCGTGGAGATCGGAGACGTCGACGCCGTCTTCGACAACCCCCGCCACCCCTACACCCGGGCCCTGCTCTCCGCGATTCCGGTACCGGATCCGGAGCTGGAGCGCACCCGCGACCGGATCATCCTCCAGGGCGACCTGCCCTCGCCGTTGGAGGCGCCGGCAGGCTGCAACTTCGCCACCCGCTGTCCCGTGTTTGCGGCCCTGCCGCCGGCCAAGCAGGAGAAGTGCCTGACCCTGGAGCCCGCCCTCGAGCCGGCCGCCGTCGACCAGCAGTTCGCCTGCTTCTACCCGGACGGTGAACTGGACGCGGACATGGTCGTTGTCCACGAAGACAACTGACTGCCCGACCGCCAGAACCCGGACCAGCACCACCAATCCGCCAGACCACCATGCATACACTCGCACGAAAAAAATGAAGGGGATCTCATGAAAAATCGCACCAAGATCGGCGCCATCACCGCCGTCGTGGCGGCGCTTGCGCTGACTGCCTGCGGCAGCGGCGGCGCCTCCACCACGGCCGAGAGCGCCAAGGCACAGGATGCCTCCGGCGACCTCAGCAAGCTCGTCAGCGTCAACGCCAAGAAGGCCTCCGACCTGCAGCAGGGCGGCACTGTGACGCTGCCCCTGGGCAACATCGGACCGGACTTCAACGGCTTCTCCAACGCGGGCAACTCGGCGGACAACACGGAACTGCACTACCCGATCGACGAGGCCGGCTACGTGGGCTGCTGGAAGCTGGACTTTGACGGCACCGCCAACCTCAACAAGAACTTCTGCGAGGACTTCAAGAGCGAGGTCAAAGACGGCAAGCAGACCATCACCATCAAGATCAACCCGAAGGCCGCCTACAACGACGGCACTCCGATCAACGCCGCCACGTTCGAAAACACCTGGAAGATGCTCAACGGCAAGAACAAGGACATCGACATCGTCTCGTCCGGCGCCTACGAGTTCATCGACTCCGTCAAGGCCGGAAGCAGCGACAAGGAAGTCGTTGTGACCACCACGCAGCCGGTGTACCCCCTCAGCGACATCTTCGGCGGATTCATCCCGCAGGCAGTCAACACCCCGGAACTGTTCAACACCGGCTTCACCGGCGAACTGCACCCGGAGTGGATGGCGGGCCCGTTCAAGGTGGATAAATATGACTCTGCCGCGAAGACCGTCTCCCTTGTTCCGAACGACAAGTGGTGGGGCGAGAAGCCGGTCCTGGAGAAAGTGATCTTCCGCCAGCTGGAGGCCAGCGCCGAGATCGCCGCCTTCAAGAACGGCGAAGTCGACATGGCGGACGGCCGCACACTGACCAAGTACAAGCAGCTTGAAGGCTCCAAGAACTCCGAGGTCCGCCGCGGTCAGCGGCTCTTCGCGGGCGGCCTGAACCTCAACGCCCTGAAGGCACCGCTCACCGACGTCGCCGTCCGCAAAGCGATCTTCACCGCCGTCGACCGTCCCGCCATCCGCGCCGTCCGCTTCGGTGGCCTGAACTGGGACGAGAACAGCTCGGGCTCGATGATGCTGATGCCGTTCTCGAAGTACTACCAGGACAACTACCCGGTCAAGGAAACCGGCGCCGACGCCGCCAAGAAGGTCCTGACCGAGGCCGGTTACACGGCCAACGCCAAGGGCATCATGGAAAAGGACGGCGTCCCGGCGTCGTTCAAGATCACCAACTTCGGTGACGACCCCACCGCCCTGGCCACCGTGCAGACGCTGCAGAAGCAGCTGCAGGCCGCCGGCATGGAGGTCGGCATTGACCAGCGGGGCGACGCCGACTTCGGCAAGGTGGTTGGCAGCCGCGACTTCCAGCTCACTATCAGCGGCTACACGGTGGGCGCCGATGCCACCGCCGCCGTGAAGCAGTTCTACGACTCCAAGACCAACGAGAACAGCCTCGGCGACGCCGAACTGGACAAGGCCATCAAGGACCTTGCGTCCATCCAGGACGACGCCCAGCGCAACAAGGCCGCCATGGACGTCGAGAAGAAGCACATGGAAAAGTACTTCTCCATGGGCGTCATCATGAACGGCCCGCAGATCTACTTCGCCCGCACGGGCCTGGCCAACTACGGCGCCGGCCTGTTCCAGACGCCGGACTGGAGCGTCGTGGGCTGGCAGAAGAGCTAGTACCTGCCCCCCGAGCACCACCAAGCAAAAAAGCACCACGGCCGAGGCCGGCGTCCCCTGGAAGCCTCCGGGAGGCGCCGGCCCGTTTCGCTTAACGGGCACGCGGCGAAGCCAACCACGGGTCCAACGACCACCGCGGCCGGTAGCCTAGGCATCATGAGCAACGATTCAGGCCTGCCCATCCGCACAGCCGTCGCCGGTTTCGGCCTTTCGGGCAGCGTTTTCCACGCCCCGTTCATCGCCGCAAACCCGGCCTATTCGCTGGATGCCATCTCCACTTCCGACGCCGGCAGGCAGTCCGCCGCCGCGCGCAGCTACCCGGCGGCCAGGATCGTCGACACCCCGGCCGACATTCTGGCACTGGCCGGCGAACTGGACCTGCTGGTGCTCGGCACGCCGCCCGCCACCCACTACCCGCTGGCAAAGGCTGCGCTGGAGGCAGGGCTCGACGTCGTGGTCGACAAGCCGTTCGCCGTCAGCAGCGCCGAGGGGCAGGACCTCATCGAGCTCGCCGCGCGGCTGGGCCGGGTGCTCACCGTGTTCCAAAACCGGCGCTGGGACGGCGACTTCCTCACGGTGAAAGCCCTCATGGACGCGGGAGCCTTCGGCACCGTGAGCCGCTTTGAGTCCCGCTTTGAGCGATGGGCGCCGGATGTCCCCAAGGCGTGGAAGGCGGCAGCCACGGCGGACGACGGCGGCGGGGTGCTCTTTGACCTCGGCACCCACCTGCTGGACCAGGCCGTGCAGCTTTTCGGGCCGGCCACGGTCACCCACGCGGAACTGGCGGCCCGGCGGCCGGGAGGTGCGGCGGACGACGACGTCTTCGTGGCCCTGCGGCACAGCTCCGGGGTGACCAGCCACCTGTGGATGAACATGCTCTGCGCGCAGCAGGGGCCGCGCTACCGGATCCTGGGCAGCGATGGCGGCTTCACCAAGCACGGGGTGGACCCGCAGGAGCCATACATCGTGGCCGGCGGAAGCCCGCTGGACGCCGACTACGGCGTGGAAGATCCGGGCTGGGCCGGGCTGCTGGGGCGCGACGGGCATCTGGACCGGCTGCCTACCGAACGCGGCGCCTACCCGGAGTTCTACCGGATCCTGGCCGCAAAGATCGCCGACGGCGGGGCCGCCTCGGCGCTGCCCGTCCCCGTCGACCCCGCAGGCCCGCTCCAGGTGCTGCGGCTGATCGAGCAGGCCCGGTCCCTCGCTTAAAACCCATCGGCTGCTCCGTAACTGCCGTTCTGGGGGTCCAAAAGGGCGGTTACGGAGCAGCCGATGCAGTGTTGGCTACGCGGAGTTGGTTACGCGGAGACCAGCTGGTGCCAGTCGGAGACGAGGGGCAGGTTGTGCGCCTCGGAGACCGAGCGGTGCGCAACCTTGCCGCCGGCGATGTTCAGGCCGGAGGCCAGGGCGGCGTCGCGCTCGAACGCAGCCTTGACGCCCAGGTTCGCCAGTGAGACGGCGTAGCGCAGGGTGACGTTGGTCAGCGCGTACGTGGAGGTGTTCGGGACGGCGCCGGGCATATTTCCGACGCAGTAGAAGATCGTGTTGTGGACCTTGTACGTCGGTTCCTGGTGCGTGGTGGGGTGGCTGTCCTCGAAGCAGCCGCCCTGGTCCACGGCGATGTCCACCAGCACGGAGCCGGGCTTCATTCGGGACACGAGCTCGTTGGTGACGAGTTTCGGGGCCTTGGCGCCGGGGATCAGGACCGAACCGATCACGAGGTCGGCGTCGACCACGGACTTCTCGATCTCGTAGGAGTTGGATGCAACCGTCTTCAGGCGGCCCTGGTACTGGGCGTCCAGTTCGCGGAGGCGGTTGATGTTGATGTCCAGGATGGTGACGTCGGCGCCCAGGCCCAGGGCCATGGCGGCGGCGTTGGTGCCGGCAACTCCTGCGCCCAGGACAACAACCTTGGCCGGGCGGACGCCCGGGACGCCGCCGAGCAGCACGCCCTTTCCGCCTGCCGGGGCCATCAGGGAGGTGGCGCCCACCTGCACGGACAGCCGGCCGGCAACCTCGGACATCGGGGCCAGCAGCGGCAGGGTCCGGCCTTCCTGGACGGTCTCGTAGGCGATGGCGGTGACGCCGGAGTTGATCAGTTCCTGGGTCAGTTCCGGCTCGGCGGCCAGGTGCAGGTAGGTGAAGAGGATCAGGCCCTTGCGGAAGCGGTGGTATTCGGCCTTGACCGGCTCCTTGACCTTCATCACCATGTCGGCGCGGCCCCAGACGTCGTCGGCGTCGGCGACGATCTCGGCGCCGGCGATCGCGTATTCCTCGTCCGTGATGCCGGAGCCCAGGCCTGCGCCGCGCTCGACGAGGACCACGTGGCCGTGGGTGCGGAATTCGTGGACGCCAGCAGCGGTGATGGCGACGCGGAATTCGTTGTTCTTGATCTCTTTGGGTACACCGATAATCATTTATTAGCTCCAGTGGGTGTCGGCCTCGTGGGCCTGGGTGAGCGGGGGGATTCGTACTTCCAGAATAAATCCCGCTGTGAGGCACACGACAGGTGCCTCCGCCGTGCCCTGGGCGCCGGCCGCGTGATCCCGGGGTTTTTCAAATGCGCGGATAGACATTTGTCGAGACGGCGGGCGTCAGGTGTCGGCTCGTGTCCGTCGCCGATGCATTCGCAGCGCGGCGGGCCGGGGCAGTAGTCTGGCATGATGCAGCAGCAGGACGTGGAGCAGCTCGTGGAGCAGGTGGCGCAGCGGCTGGGCCGCGGCCTCTCCCTCGAGGACCTCGACGGTTTGCTCCTGGCCTACAGCTCCAACCAATCGCATGCGGACCGCGTCCGGGTGAACTTCCTGCTCAGCAAGCGGGTTCCCATGGACGTTATCGCGTGGCAGCTCTCCCACGGGATCGCCACGGCGGTCCGGCCGGTGGTGGTGCCGGCCAACGAAGACCTCGGCATGCTGGGCCGTGTGTGCGTGCCGCTGTTGGTGCGCGGCTTCCGGGTGGGGTACCTCTGGGTCCAGCTCGCCGCCGGGGAACCGAGCGCCGCGGCCGTCCTCGCCCAACTGCACGACGTGGCGCCGGAGCTGGAGCAGCTGTCCTCCCTGCTGCTCGATTCCAACACGGCCGAGTCAGAGTTCCGCCGCCGCCGTGAGCAGGAGTTCCTGGCGGCCTGCGCCGGCGAGGCCAACGCGGCGGCGGCCGTGGCGGGCTGGAAAGAGGTCCAGGGCAAGGGGCCCTGGCAGTTGGTGACCGTCCTGGACGCCGATGGCTGGGCCGGGGGTTCGGACCCCATCGCCGACACCCTCATTCACCGCTCCGCGGCGCTGCAGGCGACCATCGGGGTGGACGCGGCCCTGTTCAGCGCCGGCACGGAAACCCATGCGGTGGTGCTCTTCAAGGAATCCACGGGGCGCGCGGACCACGCCCAGGTGCTGGTCCACTACCAACTGGAACTCGCCAAACGCTCCGGGCGCACCGTCCGGCGGATCATCCTGGGCACAAGCGAGGGATTTGCCAAGCCGCGCGAACTCGCCGAGGCCTACCGGCAATCACGGCAGGCAGCCCAGGCTGCGGCAGTGGACCCGCAGCTGGGCGAGCTCGTCGACTGCCGGGCCACCGGCGTCTACCAGCTCCTGGCCTCGGCCGGCGGCGGGGCGGGGGCCTGGGCGGACGCGGGTTCCGTGTATTTCCGCATGCTCGAGGACCATGACCGCAACCGCGAGCTGCTGCCCGTGCTGGAGCTGTTCTACGACAACGACGGCTCGGTCCAGGAAGTCGCGGCCAAGCTGCACCTGCACCGGAGCAGCATCTACAACCGGCTCGGCCGGATTCGCCAGCTGCTGGGCGTGGATCCGCTGAAGGGAATGGTGCGGCTGGAACTGCATGCTGCGCTCAAGGCGCGACGCTGGGCGGGACGGCCACGGATTTAGCGGATTTAGCGGATTCAGCCTGATGTGAGCCTGCGGCCTAGCCCTCGGGCTTGGAAGAATCGGTGTCCAGGGCCAGTTTCGCGTCCTGACCGGCGTCGGGACCGGGATGGCGGACGGCGCTCCGGCGGCGGGAAATCCGGCTGTCCACCCAAAGTGAGACCGCAACGAAAGCGACGCCGCTGGCCAAATACGTGGCGGTGATGTTCAGGCCCATCGCGGTTCCGAGGATGCCAGCGAGCAGCATGGCGGCGATGCCTGCCACGATGTGCCACCCTCTGAATTTACCCACAATTCAAGCGTAACCCGCGCGATATCAGTGTTTCCGCGCAAGAGCGGGATCGTTGCTTGATCCTTATCACTGCTTCATGAAGCATCCCTTCATTAAGCATCTGTGCACTCACCACCGGCACCCTCGTCGCCCTGGCCGGCCGGCGGCGCGGTGCCCATGCCGTTCTTCTTCTGCGTCTCGAGCCAGGCCATGATGTCGGCCAGCCGTATCCGCCGGTGCGTTCCGCGGTATTCAACCGGGATCTCGCCGCGGTCGGTCATGTTCCGCAGGTACGTGTGCGAAATCCCCGCAAGCTCCGCGGCTCGGGACGTCGTGAGCATCTCCTCGACGCTGCTGACGGTAACGGCCTCGCCGCGGCTGAAGCGGCCCAGCAAATCGACGACGGCGTCCCGCGCCGCGGGCGGCAGCCGGTGAACGGTGCCGTCGACGAACACCGTGATGTCGTGGCTGCCGTCGAGGGCGAACCGGAGTTTCTGCGCGTCCTCGGCCGGGAGGCCGGCCGTCACCCGGGGAGCTATCAGTGCCATGAGTGCATCCTAGCGGCACCGGCGCAACGGAAGGGCCCGCCGGTGGGCCGGCCCGCGGGCCCACCAGCTGCGGGCCGGCCGGCTGCCGCGCGGTTACAGCCCAAGGTCCTCCAGAACCGGCAGTTTTGCCCGGACCCAGGCCCGGGCCTCAGTTGCGCTCGGCGCGGACAAGGCCAGCTTGGCCAGCTCCTGCGCTTCGGCCAGGGTGACGGTCTTCAGCACGGCGGCGACGGCCGCGATGGAACGCGCCGTCATGGACAGGGTGGTGACGCCCAGCCCCGTGAGGACGACGGCGAGGGCCGGGTCCGCGGCGGCCTCGCCGCACACCCCCACCGGCTTGTTGTGCCCCTCGGCTGCCGAACCCTCCACCGTCAGGCCCACGAGCCGCAGCACGGCAGGCTGCCAGGGCGTGTTCAGGGCGGCCAGCGGGCCGAGCTGGCGGTCGGCGGCCATGGCGTACTGGGTGAGGTCGTTGGTGCCCAGGCTTGCGAAGCCGACTTCGCGGAGGATGGCCTCTGCCGTCAGGGCGGCGGACGGGACCTCCACCATGACGCCGGGGGTCTTGATCCCTGCCGTGGCGCACAGCGAGGCAAAACGGGCCGCCTCCTCCGCGGTGGAAATCATCGGGGCCATCACCCAGACGTCGGCCTCGGATGCCTTCTCGGCCAGCGCGATTGCCTGCAGCTGGCGCTCCAAGACCCCCGGCGTGGTGAAATCGGTCCGGTAGCCGCGGACGCCCAGGGCGGGGTTGGGCTCGGTGGCGTCGGTCAGGAACGGCAGCGGCTTGTCCGCGCCGGCGTCGAGCGTGCGGAGCACTACCTTCTTGCCCGGGAAGGCGTCGAAGACGCCCTGGTAGGCGGCAGCCTGTTCCTCCACGGTCGGTTCGGTGTCCCGCTCGAGGAAGCAGAACTCGGTCCGGAACAGTCCCACGCCCTGGGCGTTCAGGCCGGCCGCGGCCACGGCGTCCTTGGCGCCGCCGACGTTGGCGAGGAGCGGCACGAGGTGGCCGTCCGACGTCGTGCCCGTCCCGTCAAACGCGGACAGCAGCGAGGCCGTGGCGGCCCAGTGGGCTGCGGCCGCGCGCTGGGACTCATCCGGGTTCGCGGTGATGAGGCCGGCCGCGCCGTCCACGTACACCTCGGTGCCGTCGGCGAGCTCGTCGACCCCGACGGCGGCGACCACGGCCGGCAGGCCCAGCGAGCGGGCGATGATCGCGGTGTGCGACTGCGGCCCGCCGCCGGCAGTGACCAGAGCAAGGACCTTTTCCGGGTCCAGGGTGGCGGTATCAGCTGGGGCCAGGTCCTCGGCGATGAGGATGAACGGGGTGGAGGATACGGGGATGCCCGGCGCGGGAACCCCGCGCAGTTCCGCCACGATCCGGGCCCGGACATCCAGGACGTCCGTGGCGCGCTCGGCCATGTAGCCGCCAAGGTTGTGCAGCATTTCCGAGACGGAGGCGCCGGCCTCCCAGATTGCCCGCTGCCCGGACGTGCCGCGGCCGATCAGCTTGGCGGCGGATTTGAGCAGCATCGTGTCGGTGGCCATGAGGGCGGTGGCTTCGAGGACGGCCTTGCCGTCGCCGGTGACGGTCTCGGAACGGGCCTTGAGTTCGTCGTGGACGGATTTCGCCGCGGCCTTCAGTGCCGCCGTCGCGTCTTCTGCCGTGACGCCGGCGGGAAGCTCCTCTCCGGCGGGCGGTTCGCTGATCGGTTTGGGCATCTGCCGGATGGTGCCGATGATGCGGCCTGGGCTAACGCCTACTCCTGGGAAGTTCTGCACTGAAGGTCCTCATTCTCTGTCGTAGGCCAGTGGCCACTAAGCCGGTAAACCAGGTGCCGCCGCTGACCCTGCTGATCATTTGTGCCTGCGGCTGACGGCTACGTCAACGGGCGGGTCACGGCACCTGCAAAAATTGTATGTGATGCAGTTCATATAGCGTTGCTATAGGTGCTAGGGTAGCGGTTATGAGTAACGATGGCCAGCTACCACCCAAGGCCCGGCTGCTGCGTGCAGCCGCCGAGCTGCTGGCCAACTCGGGCGGATCCGCAGTCTCGACCCGCCAGATCACACAGCTGGCCGGTGTTACGGCACCGACCCTCTACCACCACTTTGGTGACAAGGAAGGGCTGTTCGACGCCGTCGTCGCAGCAGGCTTCGACGAATATGTCGCGGGCGAACGTGACTTCGCGCCCTCTGGCCAACCGCTGGAGGACATCCGCAGGATGTGGGACAACCATGTCCAGTTCGGGCTGAATCAGCCGGAACTGTACCTCGTCATGTTTGGCAATATCCGCCCTGAGAGCCGTCCGGCCATCGTCGCCGATGCCGAGGCCCTCATGGAGGAGATGCTGAACAAGGCGGCGGTCTCCGGCCAGCTCAACGTCCCGCCCAAGGAGGCGGCCAGGTCCATCCTGGCTGCCAACGTGGGCGTGACCCTCATGCTGATCGCGGAAAAGGTGCCGGAGCGGAACCTTGAGCTCTCCACCATGACCCGCGACGCCATGATCTTTGCGGTTTCCGCCGAGCAGGCCCGGGACAACGGTTCTGATGACAGCGGAAAATCCTCAGTGGTTGTGGCGGCCATCGCATTGAACGCAGCACTCCAGGCGTCCCACTCGGACCAGCTCTCCAGCTCGGAACTCAAGCTCTTCCTCGAATGGCTCCACCGGATCTCCACCAGCTCCACCAGCTAGCTCGGCGAAATTATCGGACCATCCCGCAAAGCAGCGGGAACAACGGTTAGGAATTCACATGGCAACAGATACAGTTGCGAAACCAAAGACCAGCGTGCGGGTACACGTCCAAAAATTTGGGACGTTCCTGTCCGGCATGATCATGCCCAACATCGGCGCGTTCATCGCGTGGGGCTTCATCACGGCGCTCTTCATCCCGGCGGGCTTCTTCCCCAATGCCGAGCTCGGCAAGCTGGTCGGTCCGATGATCACGTACCTGCTCCCGCTCCTGATCGGCTACACCGGTGGCCGGATGGTCTACGGCGTGCGTGGCGGCGTGGTGGGTGCCGTGGCCACGATGGGTGTGATCGTCGGAACCGATATTCCGATGTTCATCGGCGCCATGATCCTGGGCCCGCTCACCGCGTGGCTGATGATGAAGGCGGACAAGATCTGGGAAGGCCGGGTCAAACCCGGCTTCGAAATGCTGATCGACAACTTCTCGGCCGGCATCCTGGCCGCCGCCATGGCGGTCGTCGGCATGCTGATAGTCGGCCCCATCGTGAAGGCCTTCAGCAACGGCGCCAGCGCCGTGGTCGAATTCCTTGTGGCGAACGGCCTGCTGCCCTTCACCAGCATCTTCATCGAACCCGCCAAGGTCCTGTTCCTGAACAACGCCGTCAACCACGGCATCCTCACCCCGCTCGGCACCCAGCAGGCGCTCGAGCAGGGCAAGTCCATCCTGTTCCTGCTCGAAGCCAACCCCGGTCCCGGCTTCGGCGTCCTGCTCGCCTACTCGTTCTTCGGCAAGGGCCTGGCCAAGGCGTCCGCTCCCGGCGCGGCAGTGATCCAGTTCATCGGCGGCATCCACGAGATCTATTTCCCGTATGTCCTGATGAAGCCGATGATGATCTTCGCCGCGATCGGCGGCGGCATGACCGGCATCTTCACCCTGGTGGTCACCGGCGCCGGCCTCCGGTCCCCGGCCGCCCCGGGCAGCATCATCGCTGTCTACGCCTCCACCGCACGCGACAGCTACGTCGGCGTGACCCTCTCGGTTCTGTTCGCCACCACGGTGTCCTTCCTCATCGGATCGGTGATCCTGAAGGCCAGCAAGGCGCCAGCGGAAGACGACCTCGGCCAGGCCACGCACCGGATGGAGGCCCTGAAGGGCAAGAAGAGCTCGGTTTCCGCGGCCCTGATCGGTGAGGGCGTGGGCGCCAGCGGCGTCGCCGTCCTGGCGACCCCGATCAAGAACATCGTCTTTGCGTGCGACGCCGGAATGGGCTCCAGCGCGATGGGCGCCTCCGTGCTCCGCAACAAGATCAAGGCCGCCGGGTTCACGGACGTCAAGGTCACCAACTCCGCAATCGCCAACCTCAGCGACACGTACGACGTCGTCATCACCCACCAGGACCTGACCGAGCGGGCCAAGCCCGCGACCGAAAGCGCCGTGCATGTCTCCGTGGACAACTTCATGAACAGCCCGCGGTACGACGAGATCGTGGAGCTGGTCAAGGCCAGCAACACGGAAGCTGAGACGCCGGCGGCCGGCACCGCGGGTGCGGCCCCTGCCGCTGCCGCCGTCGGCACTCCCGAGGCCCCTGCAGACGCCGAGCCGGACGCCGACACGGGTCCTGCGGGCATCCTGGTGGCCGAAAGCGTCATCCTCCACGGCACCGCCACCACGCGGGACGCCGCGATCGATGAGGCCGGGCAGCTGCTGCTGGACCGCGGCGCCGTCGACTCCGGCTACATTGACGCCATGCACGAACGCGAGGAATCCGTCTCCACCTACATGGGCAGCTTCCTCGCCATCCCGCACGGCACCAACGCCGCGAAGGACCACATCATGAAGTCTGCGGTATCGGTGATCCGCTACCCGAACGGCATCGACTGGAACGGCAAGGAAGTGAAGTTCGTGGTCGGCGTGGCCGGCGTCAACAACGAACACCTGCACATCCTGTCCTCGATCGCCAAGGTCTTCACCAACAAGGCCCAGGTGGCCCAGCTTGAGGCGGCCACCACGGTTGACGAAGTGCTGGCCCTGTTCGGAAAGGTCAACTCCTAGTGAAGGCTGTTCATTTCGGAGCCGGAAACATCGGGCGCGGATTCGTGGGCCTGCTGCTGCACGAGGCCGGGTATGAGGTGGTGTTCGCCGACGTCGCGGACGCCCTCATCACCCAGCTGGACGCCGCAGACAGCTACCAGGTCCACGAAGTGGGAGAGCACCCCGCCGTCCGCACCATCGACAACTTCCGTGCGCTGAACTCCGGCACCCAGGAAGCCGACGTCGTGGCGGAAATCGCGACGGCGGACATCGTCACCACCGCCGTCGGGCCGCACATCCTGAAGTTTGTGGCGCCGGTGATTGCCAGGGGGATCGCGGCCCGCGCCCCCGGGCTGGCGCCGCTGCAGGTGATGGCGTGTGAGAACGCGATCAACGCGACCGACAACCTCAAGTCCGAAGTCGCTGCCCAGTGGGATCCGGCCGCCGGGTCCCTGGACGCTGGCGCCGTGTTTGCCAACACGGCAGTGGACCGGATCGTCCCCAATCAGGAAGCCGGGCAGGGCCTGGACGTCACGGTGGAGACGTTCTATGAGTGGGTGATCGACCGCACCCCGTTCACCGGGCAGGCGCCGGTGATCCCGGGCGCGACCTTCGTGGACGATCTGGAGCCGTACATCGAACGGAAGCTGTTCACCGTCAACACGGGCCACGCGGCGGCGGCCTACTTCGGTTTCGAGGCCGGCCTGGACAAGATTTCCGAGGCCATGGCCGATCAGGACGTCGCGGCCGACGTGCGCGCCGTCCTGGACGAAACCAAGGAGCTGCTGGTGGCCAAGCACGGCTTCAACCGCGGGGATCAGGAGGCGTACGTGGAGAATATCCTGGGCCGCTTCTCCAACCCGCACCTGCCGGACACCGTCAACCGGGTGGGCCGTGCCCCGCTGCGCAAACTCAGCAGGCACGAACGCTTCATCGGCCCTGCTGCCGAGCTGGCCGAGCGCGGAATTGTCCCCGAGGCGCTGCTCGGGGCGATCGCCGCGGCCCTGCGCTTCAACGATCCGGCCGACGCCGAGGCCGTTGAGCTGGCGAAAATCCTCTCCGCGTCCACCCCGGACGAGGCCACGGAGACGATTACCGGTCTGGCGGCGGACCACCCGCTCTTCGCCGCGGTCTCCTCCCTCATCGAGGAAGCCAAGGCCGTCGTCTGATTAACGCTAGCTGGGCCGACGCCGGAACTCACGCGAGTTCCGGCGTCGGCGTTTTTTAAGCCCTCACCCGCCCGTTGAGCTATCACCTACGGTTGCTATTCGCCGGTTTTGGCCACCCAGAGCGATAGCAACCCGTCTTCCTTGACCATTAGGTAGCCTAACTGTTAGGCTACCTAACTATGTACGCCAGTGAACCGGCTGACCCCGGCCTTCTCGCCCTCGCCCAGGATTTCCGCGAGGCCCTCCGCCACAGCATCTACCTCGTGCGCCGTCTCGACGCCGAAGGCGAACTCAGCGCCGCCCAGATCAGCCTGCTCAAGATGCTGATGGACGCCGCACCCGCAACCGAAGGCAACGCTTCCCTCGCCAGTGGAGTGCGGGTGGGAGAAATCGCCCGGAACCTCGGCGTCAAAGTGCCCAGCGCCACCGAGCAGATCATCAAGCTCGAGCGGGCCGGTCTCGCCCGCCGGGAACCGGACCCCAGCGACTCCCGCGCCGTCCGTGTGACCCTCACGGAAGCCGGCCTCGCCGCCGTCGCCTCCGCCAATGAGCGCCGCAACGCCGTCATGGCCGGCATCCTCTCGTCCCTCCCGGACGATGACCGCGCCGCCCTCGCCGCCGCCCTTCCGGTCATTGGCCGGATCAACGCGACGCTCCAGGCCTGATACCCAACCGAATTTCCCATCATTTAGGAGTTCCCCCCATGCACGGCCACCCCGCCGACACCCTGCCGGCAGCCGAAGTTACCCTCGAGGCCGAGAAGGCCTCGCTACTCAAACAGCCCAAAGCAGTGTGGGCGACGGCCCTCGCGGCGGTGTTCGCTTTCATGGGCATCGGGCTGGTGGACCCCATCCTGCCGGCGATCGCCAAGAACCTGGACGCCTCCCCGAGCCAGGTGTCGCTGCTCTTCACGAGCTATTTCCTCGTGACCGCAGTCGCCATGCTGATCACCGGCTACGTCTCCTCACGCATCGGCGGGAAGCGGACGCTGCTGATCGGACTGGCGGTGATCGTCGTCTTCGCCTCGCTGTCCGGCACCTCGGGCAGCGTGTCTGAGCTCATCGGCTTCCGCGCCGGCTGGGGACTGGGCAACGCCCTGTTCGTGGCCACGGCACTGGCCGTGATTGTCGGCGTCGCAAGCGGCGGGGCCGGCACGGCGATCATCCTTTACGAGGCCGCCCTCGGCCTCGGGATTTCCCTCGGCCCGCTCCTGGGTGCACTCCTGGGTGGCTGGCAGTGGCGTGCCCCGTTCTTCGGCACGGCCGTGCTGATGGCCTCCGCCTTCATCGCGCTCATCGCCCTGTTGCCCAAGACCCCGCTGCCCGAGCGGAAAGTCCGGCTCCGCGATCCGCTGCTTGCCCTCGGGCACAAGGGACTGCGGACGACGGCGGCCAGCGGACTGTTCTACAACTACGGCTTCTTCACCGTCCTGGCCTTCACGCCCTTCATCCTCGGCATGGACGCCTACGGGATCGGCGGGGTGTTCTTCGGCTGGGGCGTCGCGGTGGCCGTGTTCTCGGTGTTTGCCGCCCCCGTGCTGCAGAACCGCTTCGGAGCAGTCCGGGTCCTCATCGGCACCCTGGTCCTGCTGATGCTGGACCTTGTGGGCCTGGGCCTGGCCGCCGGGCACTCGGTGCCCGCCGTCGTCGTTCTCGTGGTCATCTCCGGGGCACTCCTGGGCGTCAACAACACCATCTACACGGAGCTGGCCATGGGCGTTTCGGATTCGCCGCGGCCAGTGGCCTCCGCCGGCTACAACTTCGTGCGCTGGATGGGCGGAGCCCTGGCGCCCTTTGCCGCCGCGCAGCTCGGTGAGCACTTCGGCGCGCAGGTGCCCTTCTTCGCCGGCGCGCTGGCCATGGTGGCCGCGATCGCCGTGGTCTTCGGCGGGCGCCGCTACCTCACCGCGCACCAGCCGCACGTGGTCTAGCAAGCGGCGACCTCACACGGCGCCGGCTCAGGCCTTGGCGGACTCCTTCGCGGAACCCTTGGGCACGAACAGGGTTTCGGCCTGTTCCAGGGACATGCCGTTGGTCTCCGGCACCTTGAACATGACGAAGAAGAACGACGCCGCCGCGAACAGCGCGTACATGGCGTACGTCATCGGCAGCGAGGCCGCGGCCATGACGGGGAAGCTCAGGGTGATGGCGAAGTTGGCGATCCACTGCGCGGCCGCGGCCAGGCCCAGGGCGCGGGCACGGATGCGGGACGGGAAGATCTCGCCCAGCAGCACCCACACCAGCGGGCCCCAGGAGGCGCCGAAGCTGATGACGAAGACGTTGGCGGCCACCAGCGCGGCCGGACCCCACGCGCCGGGCAGCGAGATCGCGTCCCCGGACCCGGTGGCCGAGCTGAAGGCCAGGGCCATGGTGCCCAACGAGAGGGCCATGCCGATGGAGCCGGCCAGCATGATGGGACGGCGCCCGATCCGGTCCACGAGGGCGATCGCCACGAGCGTCACCAGGATGTTGGTGATGGCGGTGGCCACGGAGATGGTGAGCGAATCCTTTTCCTGGAAGCCCACGGCCTTCCACAGGGTGGTGGAGTAGTAGAAGATCACGTTGATGCCGACGAACTGCTGCAGCACGGACAGGATGATGCCGATCCAGACCACCGGCTGCAGGCCGAGGGCCTTGCCGCGCAGGGATCCCTTCTGGCCGGCCAGCTTGTCCTCGTCGATGGCCTTCTTGATGTCGCGCAGGTGCCGGTCCGAGTCCTCGTCCGGGGCGATCGTCTTGAAGACCTTGAGGGCTTCCTCGTTCTTGCCCTGGAAGACCAGGAACCGCGGCGATTCGGGCAGGGTGTAGGCGATCCAGCCGTAGACCACTGCGGGGACGGCGGCGGCCATGAACATCCAGCGCCACGCTTCCAGGCCGAACCACAGGGGCTGGTCCGCTCCGCCGGCCGACGTCGCGAACACGGCGTCGGAGAGGAGGGCGGCGAAGATGCCGGTGGTGATCGCCAGCTGCTGCAGCGAGGCCAGGCGGCCACGGACGTGGCGGGGGGAGATCTCGGAAATGTAGGCCGGAGCGATAACCGAGGCCAGGCCGATGCCCAGGCCGCCCACCAGGCGCCAGAAGATCAGGTCCCAGACACCGAGCGCGAACCCGGTGCCGATGGCGCTGACGAGGAACAGCAGCGCGCCCAGCTTCATGGCCGGGATCCGGCCGTAGCGGTCGGCGACCTTGCCGGCCAGGTAGGCGCCCGCCGCGCAGCCGAGGAGGGCCACGGCGACGGCGAAGCCGGTCACGGCCTCGCTGAGGGCGAACTCGTCCTTGATCGCGTCGACGGCGCCGTTGACGACGGAGGAGTCAAAGCCGAAGAGGAAGCCGCCGACGGCGCCCGCCACGGCGAGCCAAATGACCCGTTTCGGGATCTTGGCGGCGGTCTGGTCCTGGGTGATGGTCATACGGCTCCCTCGGCAGTTCGCGTTCCACGGCCTTCGCCGCAGCTACCCAGTCTTACATCCGAGCCGGCGTGCCGCCTGTCACAACCACGGGAAAGTGAGACGAAACATACACTTTGAGCGTGCCGTCGGCTGTGCCGGCCGGACCCAAAACCGAAGGCATCACGCAGGGCAGGCTTCCGGCGTCGGGACTCTCTCCGGAGCGCGGTAACAACGGCACACGACAACGGCAGGCAGTCCAAAAGACTGCCTGCCGTGACGTGAAACTGCCGTGAAATGGAACCAGCCGGAGGAACGCCCTAGTGGGCGGCAGCCGCTACCGCCTCTTTGGCAGCAGCCTTCGGGTCCGTGAGTTTCTTGTTCGGCAGGGCGAAGGTGATCAGGAAGGCGATGCCGGTGAGCACCGCGGCCGTGAGCATGACGGCGTCGATCGACTGGGCGAAGCCCTCGGTGATGGGGCGGGTCAGCGTCGAGTTGGCGGTGTGCAACCAGCTGGTGTCGTTCAGTGAATCGTTGCTGGCGCCGTTCTTGAAGAACTCGTAGAGCTTGGCGTTGGCGGGGTCGGCAGCCACGGCCGGATCCTTGAGCACCTTGAGGTAAGCCGCACTCTGCGCGGCGTCCTTCATGCCCGTGGCGATCTTGTCCGCCGCGAGGCTGAAGAGCATCGAGATGAACACGGCCGTGCCCACCGCGCCGCCCATGGAGCGGAAGAACGCGGCGGAGGAGGTGCCCACGCCCATGTCCTTCGACGGAACGGAGACCTGCATGGCCAGCGTCAGCGGCTGCATGCAGAAGCCCAGGCCCAGGCCGAAGAACACGGCGATGACGCCCGGAACCCACAGCGGCGTGTCGGCACCGAGGGAAAGGCCCATCACGACGGCGGCAACGGTCAGGACCGCCGTGCCGAGGATCGGGAAGATCCGGTACGTGCCTGAGGCCGAGATGGTCCGGCCGGCCGTGATGGAGCCGGTGAGGATGCCCACGGTGAAGGTAATCATCATGAGGCCGGCCTCTGTGGGGGTCAGGCCCTTGACCAGCTGCAGGTACATCGGGAGCATCGCGATGGCGCCGAACATGCCGATGCCGATGATGAAGTTCAGCAGCGAGGACAGGCCGAACGTGATGTTCTGGAACAGCCGGAGCGGGATCAGTGCGTAGTCTTTCGCATGCCGTTCGGCCAGCAGGAACGCGATGATGCCTGCAACGCCCAGTCCGTAGCAGAGGAAGGAGTTGGCGGAGCTCCAGCCCCAGCTGCGGCCCTGTTCGGCGACGAGGAGGAGCGGAACGATCGCCAGGGTGATGGCGGCCGCGCCCCAGTAGTCGATCTTCTGCTTCACGTGCTTGGCCGGGAGGTGCAGGTACATGAACACCACCGCGAGGGCGGCGAGGCCGATCGGCAGGTTGATGAGGAAGACCCAGCGCCAGCCGTCGATTCCGAGGATGGTCTCGGAGCCTGCGAGGGCGCCGCCGACCACCGGGCCCAGGACGGAGGAGATGCCGAAGACGGACATGAAGTAGCCCTGGTACTTGGCCCGGTCCTTGAGCGCCACGATGTCGCCGATGATCGTCAGGGCGAGGGCCAGCAGGCCGCCGGCGCCCATGCCCTGGATCCCGCGGGCAATGGCGAGCTCGGTCATGGAGTGGACCGAGCCTGCGTAGAGCGAGCCGACGAGGAAGATCACGATGGCGATGAGGTACAGGGGGCGGCGTCCGAAGATGTCGCTGAGCTTGCCGTAGAGGGGCGTGGTCACCGTGGAGGTGATGAGGTAGGCGGTGGTGGCCCAGGCCTGCAGGGAAAGGCCGTCGAGGTCATTGGCGATCGTGTAGATCGAGGTGGACACGATCGTCTGGTCCAGGGAGGACAGGAACATGCCGAGCATGAGTCCCACCATGACGGTGATGGTCTGACGGTGGGTCAGGACCTCTCCTGCGGCGCGCACGGAGGTGGTTTTGGACATGACTGCTCCAAGGTGAAGTGTGGGGATCAAGCGGATAGTTGCTTTCAGTAACTATGTTACTGGCTCAAATGTTCCAGCCACTACCTCGGGGCGAATAAAGTCGTCAGCGTTCGACCAGGATTCCGTCCGGATCGCACCAGATCATCGCACCGGGGCGGATGGCCACGCCGTCGATCTCCAGCGGCACGTCGATGGCACCGGCGCCTTCCTTGGCGCTCTTGCGCGGATTGCTGCCCAGCGCCTTGACCCCCAGCGGCAGCCCCGCGATCGCGAGCCGGTCCCTGATGGCGCCGTTGATCACGACGCCGGCCCAGCCGTTCGCGACCGCGCTCGCGGCAATCATGTCCCCCATCAGTGCCGTGCGGAGGGAGCCGGCGCCGTCGACCACCAGCACCGAGCCATTGCCGGGGGTGGCCAACACGGTCTTGACCAGCGCGTTGTCCTCGAAGCACCGGATGGTCCGGACCGGTCCGCTGAAGTGCGACTGTCCGCCGAGGGACTGGAACTGCACGGCCAGGGAGCTGAGTTCCTCGCCGCGCTCATCGTAAAGGTCGGCGGTGTTGACGCTGGATGCGGCCACTGGTTCTCCCGTGCTGAAGAGTAGACGTGCTGAAAAGTAGACGGCGGATCTCGATCCCCACGATAGTCTGGCCCCACACAGATCATCAGCCTGCGTCGCCAGTTCCGGGGGGAACCACATGAGCTTGTCCGACCTACCGAGTTCAGCTCCGACGTCGGCGGCGCTCGCCGAACCGGAGCGGCGAGTCCGTCCGGTCTGGACCGCGGGCGTGGTCCTGGTTAACCTCGGCATCAATGCGGCGTTCTTCGGCCCGATCCAGGTGCTGCTCGGACAACAGGCGGCGGCGTTCAGCGAAGTGGACAAGGAGGCCATCCTCGCCCTCGTGACCGGGGCAGGCGCGGCCGTGTCCCTGGTCGCCAACCCCCTCTTTGGCGCCTTCAGCGACCGCACAACGTCCCGGCGGGGCCGCCGCGTGCCGTGGGTGCTGTTCGGGGCGGTCCTTGGCGCCGCTGCCCTGATCTCGCTGGCCGGGGCGCCGAACGTCGCCGTCATGACACTGCTCTGGTGCCTCGTGCAGGCCGGCTGCAACGGCGCCTACGCCGCCATCACCGCCGCCATCCCGGACCGCGTCCCGGTCCCGCAGCGCGGCACGGTGGGCGGGCTGGCAGCCATGGGCCAGACGGTCGGGATCCTCCTCGGCGCGGTGATCGCCGCCGCCGTCACGGGAAACTTCGCCGCCGGATACCTGGTGTGCGCGGCGGCGCTGCTGGCCGGCGTCGTGCTCTATTACTTCAAGAACGACGACGTTCCGCTGCCCGCGCGGGCCCGTCAGCCGTTCAGCCTGGCCGGCTTTGTGCGGGGTTTTTGGATTTCCCCGGCCCGCCACCCGGATTTCGCCTGGGCCTGGCTGACGCGGCTTCTGGTGAACATCGGCAACCACATGGTCACCCTCTACCTGCTGTTCTTCCTCCACGACGCCGTCCGGGTTCGCGAAACCCAAGGTATCGAGCCCGAGTTTGGTGTTTTGATCCTCACAGGGCTGTATGCGGTCATGGTGATCATCACCAGCGTGATCGGCGGCCGGCTGAGCGACCGGATGGGCCGCCGGAAGCCGCTGGTCATCATCTCTTCCGCGGTGATCGCCGCGGCCTCCCTCATTCTTGCGTTCGCCCCCACCTGGCCCGGCGCGCTGATCGGCGCGTCGGTGCTGGGCATCGGCTTCGGCTGCTATCTGGCGGTGGACTTCGCCCTCATCACCCAGGTGCTGCCCACGGCCCTGAACCGGGGCAAGGATCTGGGCGTCATCAACGTCGCCAACTCACTGCCGCAGGTGCTCGCCCCGCTCATTGCCTTTCCGTTCGTGACCCTCTGGGGAGGATACGTTTCGCTGTATGTGGCGGCCGCCGTGATCGGGCTTCTTGGCGCCGTGTTCGTGGTGAAGATCAAGGGCGTGGACTGACCGCGCGAGTTCCGTTCGGGGGCTTCCCGGTGTCCCGGTTGACTGGCCGGGCGCCGAGTTTCGTGGCGTATAGTGGACGGCAATTGCCGCGGCAGCGCGGTGGGCGAATGGCGCCCGGCTGCCGAGAAAAACGACCCCCGGAACGCTGCTGATGCCTGATTTTCACTCAGATCTTCCACCGATGGCTCCTCCCCCCACTCTGCCCCGGCAGCGGCTCCGCTACGTGCGGATCCTTGACGTTGCCGCGGGGTTCGCCCGCAAGGGCCTGGACTCCGTGGTCCTTTCCGAGGTGGCGGCCAAGGCGGATGTGCCGCTGGGGACGCTTTACCGCTATTTCCCGTCCTCCACCCAGTTGGTCCTGGCGCTGTACCGCAAGCAACTGGGCGAACTGCTCGCGGGGAGCTCGCCCGAGGCAGGAAAAATGGTGGCCCAGGCCCTCGCGGGCGTCGTGATGGAGATCTTCCATATGCGCCTGATGCAGCCCGCCGTGGAGCAGGCCCTCAACCGCGCGGTCTATGTCAAGGACACCGACACCACGCGGCTGCTCCGCGAAATCGATGCGACGGCCGAGAAAGCCGTGACGGCAGCGTGCGGCGACGCCGCAGTTGCCCGGGTCCTGCTGCTGACGGTTACGGGGCTGGTCCAGGCCGTCCGCTGCCGCCGGCTGTCCCTCTTCGAAGCGGAGGAGGACCTGAAGAAGGCCTGCTCCCTCCTACAGCGAGACCCGCAGGCCGCGTAACCGGTCTAGACCAGAGACCCGGTAATGACCCTCCCGCGCGTGATCCGGGTCACTTAACATCGTGGGGAAACGTTTCACCATGGCGCATCACCGCTCTACCGCGGCTTAACCGGCTGGCCGTCTTGTTTACGATTGCTGGACCGGATGACGGCTGATGCCAGCGAAACCGGGGGCTCCACCGGCGACCGCCACCTCTGGTCGCCGCCCGCCCCCGCCAGACCAACTCAAGCAGCCTTGCTTGAGCTTCCATGAGCCGTGCGCCCACGGTGAGTCCCAGGAGACAACGACGTGTCCACTGAAACGATCATTCCCGCCGATTCCACCTCCCCGGCTGAGGCAGTAGCCGTGCTCAGCGACGAGGAAATCTTCGCATCCCACGAGGGCGGCAAGCTTTCGATTTCCAGCACCGTCCCGCTCGCCAGCAAGCGCGACCTCTCCATCGCCTACACGCCCGGCGTCGCCCAGGTCAGCCGCGCCATCCACGCCAACCCGGAGCTCGCCAAGACGCTCACGTGGGCCCAGCGCCTCGTCGTGGTGGTCAGTGACGGCACGGCTGTGCTGGGCTTGGGCAACATCGGCGCCAGCGCCTCGCTGCCCGTGATGGAGGGCAAGTCCGCGCTCTTCAAGGCTTTCGGCGAGCTCGACTCCATCCCGTTGGTCCTCAACACCACCGACGTCGACGAAATCGTCGAGACGCTTGTCCGGCTCCGCCCCAGTTTCGGCGCCGTCAACCTGGAGGACATCGCCGCGCCCCGCTGCTTCGACCTCGAGGAGAAACTGATCGAGGCACTGGACTGCCCGGTCATGCACGATGACCAGCACGGCACCGCCGTCGTGGTCCTCGCCGCCCTGACCAATGCCGCCAAGGTGACCGGCCGGACGCTCGACAGCCTGCGCGTGGTGGTCTCCGGGGCTGGGGCGGCCGGGATTGCCGTCGCCGAAATCCTGCTGACGGCGGGAATCGGCGACGTCGTCCTCCTGGACTCCCGCGGCACCATCAGCACGGACCGCGCGGACATCGCCGCCGATCCGGCAAGCAAGAAGGCCCAGCTCGCCGCCCGCAGCAACCCGCGCGGCGTGGCCGGCGGCCCGGGAGAGGCGCTGCTCGGCGCCGACGTGTTCGTCGGTGTTTCCTCGGCCAAGCTGGACGAGGAGCACTTGAAGCTGATGAACCACAGCTCGATCGTGTTCGCCCTGTCCAACCCGGACCCGGAAGTGCTGCCGGAGGTCGCCAGCAAGTACGCGGCTGTGGTCGCCACCGGACGCAGCGACTTCCCGAACCAGATCAACAACGTCCTGGCCTTCCCCGGCATCTTCCGCGGCGCCCTCGACGCCGGCGCCCGCCGGATCACGCCCGCCATGAAGCTCGCCGCGGCCCGTGCCATCGCAGAACTGGCCGAGGACGATCTTTCCGCGGACTACATCGTGCCCAGCCCGCTTGATCCGCGCGTGGCCCCGGCCGTCTCCGCTGCTGTCGCCGCGGCGGTGGAAGCCGAGTAGATCCGCGACACACTGCGGCCCACACAGTGACGGCGGCGCTGCCTTCGGGGGAGCGCCGCCGTTGGTGGGCCTAGTGGGGTCCGACCTCCGGCTGGATTGTCCGCCACCCAGACTGGCCGCCACCTAGACTGGGCCCATGAACCCCGAGACTCTGGTGACTGTGCTCTGCGGCCTCGCCATCCTGGTGGGCGTGGCCGGTACCATCATTCCCGTCCTGCCCGGCAGCATCCTGATCGGGGTGAGCCTGCTGGCCTGGGCGCTGTGGGGCGGCGCCGGAACGACCGGCTGGGTGGTCTTTGGGATCGGGCTCGTGTTCGTCCTGGCCGGCATGGCCGCCAGCGCCGTCCTGACCGGCCGGAAGCTCAAAGCGCACAGCATCCCGGGCCGTTCCGTGGTGGTGGGCCTGGTGCTGGGCGTTGCCGGCATGTTCATCATCCCCGTGGTGGGGCTCTTCGTGGGCTTCGCCGCCGGGCTCCTGCTCAGCGAGCTGCAGCGCACCCGCGTGTTCGGCACGGCGGTGGCCTCGAGCTGGGCCGCCCTGAAGGCCACGGGCTTTGGCATGATCGTGGAATTCGGCCTCGCCTGCCTCGCCGCGAGCACCTGGGTGATCGGCCTCTGGGTGGCCGCAGCAGCCTAGCAGCGGCCTGCCGGTGGCTACTACCATGGGGGCATGAGCGCCGGACCTGGCGAATCCGCCCCCCGCATTCCCGATGGCCACATTCCCGTGGGTCGGATTCCCGTCGACCCAATTCCCGTCGGCCGGATCCCCGACGCCCAAATTCCCGTCGACCCAATTCCCGACGAGCCGCGCAGGCCGTACACGGACACCCGCGACCTGACGCCCTTCCGCAAGCCTGTGGTCCGGACACCGGTCCGCGGCCTGGCCGGCAACGTGGGCTCCGTGGTGACGGGCCTCATGGCAGGCCGGGCCCCCGGGACGCTGGCGGCCGAGGGCGGCGTGCCCCGCCTGGGCAGGGCGGGAGGCCGGACGTCCGCCAAGAGGAGGAAAGCCGTGCACTCCGCCGTCTTCGGCAGCACCGATCCGGACCGCCTGATCACCCTGGCCCGCGCCTACCCCGGCTGGGCCGGAGTCTGCTACCTCATGGCCGGGCTGCTGGCCTACTCCCACGGCGGTCATCTGCGCGCGTCCGAGCTCCTGCAGCACGGCCTGAGCCTGCGGAACGACCAGGACGCCAACCGCTACGCCGCCGTGTACCTGGCCGGCGTCGTCACGAGGGTGGAGGTGGCGGAGCGGATCGAGGTTCCGGTGCTCTTCAGCGAGGAGGCCGTGTTCCTGGCCCTGTCCCATTCCCTGCGCGAGACCGGCCAGACGGAGGCGGCGCTCGCGGCGCTTGCCGGCCTGCCGCCGTCGCTGCCTCTGGCCCTGGCCCGCTGTTCGCTTGAGGCCGAGCTGGGCCGCGACGCCGATGTAGTGGCGGACACAGAGGGGCTGCTGAACGCGGACGATCTGGCCGCCGCGCTGTTGCTGGTCCGTGCCCGGTCCCTGCGCAGGCTCGGCGCCTACACCGCTTCGCGTTCAGCCCTGCAGGAAGTCCAGCGGCGCAGGAAGACAGACTTCACCCTCCGCAGCGATGCGCTCACGGACACAGCCCTGCTCCTTCTGGACGCGGGTCGCAAGACCCTCGGAGCCCGGGAATGGCAGCGCCACAAACCGGCACAGCTGGAGGCCGTGAAGGCCATCCGGAAGGACGCGGAAATGCACGAACTCTGGGACCGCGAATACGGGCGTGCCGACGACCACTGACAGTCTTCCACGTCCGATCGCGGCCAAATACACGTATCGACTACTCTTGCGGGCCCCTATGGCGGGGAGTACAACCGAGGCATGAGAGATGCGGTGGAGCGCTGGATGCAGCACTACATCACGGCGTGGACAACGAACGATCCCGAGGACATCCGGGCGCTGTTTACCGAGGACGCCATCTATGCCACCAGCCCGCAGGAAGCCGAACCGTGGCAGGGACGGGACGACATCGTCGAGCACTGGATTGCCGGGCGCGATGAGCCCGATGACTGGACCTTTGAGTGGAAGCTGCTGGGGGTCGACGGCGGCCGGGCCTTTGTTCAGGGCCTGACGACCTACCGGGGCAACAGCCGAAGCTATGACAACCTGTGGGTCATCCAGTTGACCGCGGACGGCCGCGCGTCGTCCTTCACCGAGTGGTACATGCAGCGCAAGTAGCCGGGGTTCCCGCCCTCAGCCGCGGTTCAGAGCTGCGCTGACGGCGGGCGCGATCTGTTCGGCGAGCAGCAGGGCGCCCAGGACCAGCATGATGATCCCGCTGGCCAGCGTCACCTGGCGTGCTGCGCCCGGCCTGGCCTGCAGCAGTTTCCGCGCCAGGAGTGCCACGCAGCTGTAGATGACGCCCACGAGGAGGATGAAAGTCAGCCCCAGCAGTCCCGACTGGACCGGGACCGGCAGCGCCGCGTCAGGGCTGACGAACTGCGGCACCAAAGCCACGAAGAACAGCAGGCCCTTGGGATTGATCCCGCTGATGCCCATGCCCTGAAGGAAGATCCGGAACTGGCTTGCGGGCGCGGCCGCACCGGGAGCAGCCGTGCCGGTGCCGAAGCTGGCCCCGCGCCAGGACCGCAGGGTGCTGAAGCCCAGCCAGAGCAGGTAGAGGGCGCCCGCGGCCGTCAGCCAGCCGAGCACGCCGGGCATCCCGGCAAGCAGTGCCGCCAGGCCCAGCACCAACAGCGCCGTGTGGAGGGCGTAGCCGCCACAGAGCCCGGCGACGGCGGGCGCGAAGCTGCGCTGCCTCAGCCCGGCCGCGATCGAATAGGCCCAGTCGACGCCGGGTGTGCACGCCAGCGCGACGGCGACAACCAGGAAGGCGAGGAAAAGCTGGGGGTTCATGGCGGGCTCCAGGGGGTGCGGCACCCCGTAGCGGGTACAAGGAAAACTCTAGGCAATTTCGGCCCGGAAGTGTTCGCTTATTTACTGAAGAATCGCCACTTCTGGGTAAGATAATTGCGTGATCGACAACATTGACAGAAGTATTTTGCGCTACCTCCAAACGGACGGCCGAATGACTGCCACAGCCCTGGCCGCCAAGGTGGGGCTGACGGTGGCTCCGTGCCATCGCCGGTTGCGGGACCTGGAGGCGGCCGGGATCATCCGCGGTTACCGGGCGGACATTGATCCGGCCGCTGTGGGGCTCGGTTTCGAGGCGATCGTCTTCGTGACCCTGCGGCAGGTGGATCGTTCCACGATGGAGATCTTCGAGAACCGGGTGGCCGACAATCCCAACATCGTGGAGGCCCAGCGGCTCTTCGGCTCGCCGGACTATCTGCTCAAGGTCATCGCGGAGGACCTTCCGTCCTACCAGCGCTTCTATGACAGCGAACTGACCTCGCTGCCCGGCGTCGAACGCCTGACGTCAACGCTGGTCATGAAGAACCTGAAGGCCAACGCCGGGCCGCCGGTCTAACCCCGGACCGGAAGCCGGGGAGGCCGGTCTCGGCGGAGCCGATTCTTGACGAAGAGTTCAGGCGCCGAGCAGTCCCGTGGTCCGGTACGGAATGACCTCGCGCAGGAACATGCTCGTTGAGGTCCGGACGATGCCGGGGCAGAGCCGGATTTCCTCGGATACGCGGTAGAGATCGTCCGGGCTCTTGGCCACCACCCGGATCAGGAGATCGGTGTCACCGGCCGGGGCGTGGCATTCGAGTACTTCCGGGATGTTGCGCAGGGCAGCGATCGCCTCGTTGAGGTGGCTCTGGTCCAGTTCCGCGCTCACCGCGGCCGCCACGCCCCGGCCAAGGGCGGACGGCAGAACCCGGCTGCTGTTCGGGCGGAGGGCGCCCGACGCCGACATCCGCTCCAGGCGGGACTGAACCGTTCCGCGGGCCAGGCCCAGCTTCTGCGCCAGCACCATGACCGGCACGCGCGGATCTTCGTCCAGCGCGGCGAGGATCCGCCGGTCGGTCGCGTCGAGCTCCTGCAAAATGACCACTTCCTGTTCACTGTCCCAGCTGTCGTTGATCAGATTGACCACTCCGGCTCCGGCCCGTTGCACCAAGTGTAGGGCTTCTGCTCAAATGGTGACAACAAAGGGAATGCGGCCACCGCCACCATCCCGAAGGCTACGGACACCCCGGCACACCACCCGGGCCCCGGATGAGGCTCCCGCAAGGAACCCGCCGCTGATTGACTCTTGTTCACGCATCGTCATTCCGCACAACGCACCACCACGCGGCAAGAGCCCCTGAGCCACCGACGTCGGATTTCCCGAAGTCATCGGTAGCTGAGGGGCTCTTGTGCTGCTCCCGCCAAAGCAACGCGGGGTCAGATCGAGCCCATCGGGGACGGCATGATGGGCGCTAAGTGACCCCGAGTTGTGGTTTGTGGGGCTGACTGCTGCTCCGCATAGGCTTGTCCCATGACCTCAGCTGGCCGCTTCGCCCCCAGCCCTTCCGGCGAACTGCACGTGGGCAACCTCCGGACGGCCATCCTGGCGTGGCTCTTCGCCCGGTCCACGGGGCGGCTGTTCCTGATGCGGGTGGAGGACCTGGACCGTGCCCGGGCCGGCGCCGAGGCTGAGCAGCTCCGCGACCTTGCGGCGATCGGGGTGAGCTGGGACGGCGGCGTGGTGCGCCAGACGGACCGTGAGCACCTGTACGCCGAGGCGATAGCGCGGCTGACGGCGGCCGGCCTGACCTACGCGTGCTTTTGTACCCGCCGGGAAATCCAGGAGGCCCCTTCCGCGCCGCATGCTCCGCTGGGCGCCTACCCGGGGACGTGCCGAAACCTCACCGGCGCCGAGCGCGAGGCCAAACGGGCAGCCCGGCCACCTGCCGTCCGGCTGCGTTCCGCCGTGGCGGAGGTGACGGTGCGGGACGTGCTTCACGGCAACTACACCGGGGTGGTGGACGACTTCGTGCTCCGGCGCAACGACGGCGTGACCGCCTACAACCTGGCCGTGGTGGTGGACGATGCCGCCCAGGGCATCGACCAGGTGGTCCGTGGCGATGACCTGCTGCCGTCCACGCCGCGGCAGGCGCATTTGGCCTCCCTCCTGAATATGCCTGTTCCGGAATATGCGCATGTGCCGCTGGTACTGAATGCGGACGGCGCCCGTCTGGCCAAGCGGGACGGCGCCGTCACGCTCGCCGACCTGGCGCTGGCCGGCGTGACCGCGGACCAGGTCCGGGACGAGCTGCTGGCGTCTGTCGGCCTCCCGCCCGGCCGCCTGGAAGACGCACTGGCAGTCTTCGACCCCGCCGCGCTGCCGCGCGAGCCCTGGGTGTGGCCCGGCATGCCGGGGGCGGCGCGTCCGGGAACCGGCATCCGGGCCCGGACGGACGGCCGCGGCGCGTAGGCTGGATTCATGACCGAGCCCGCACGCCCCCAGCCCCGCTTCACTGTCGAGACAGCCAAGGTCCTGGCTGAGGTGGCCCACAACCGGCAGAAGGACAAGCTCAAGCGGCCCTACCGGGAGCATGTGCTCGCCGTCGGGGATGCTCTGGCAGACTTCGACGACGACATCCGGATCGCCGGGTACCTCCACGACATCGCGGAGGACACCCCGATGACGCGGCAGGCGCTGTTGGACATGGGCGTCTCCGAGCATGCCGTGGACATCATCGAACGGGTCACGAAGCGCCTGCATGAGAACCCGGACGACTACCAGGCCGGCATCCGGTACATCGCCGAGGACCACGACGCCACGCTCGTGAAAATTGCCGACAACGCCCACAATTCGTTGCCCGAGCGGGTCAAGGCGCTGGCCGAAAAGTGGCCGGACAAGCCCCCGGTCACCCGCTACGACGACGCCCGCCCCGTGCTCTACGCGGCCGTCCCCGTCGAGGATACCCGGAAAATCCTGGCCCGGGTCAATCCGTGGCTGCTGAGGGAACTCGACGACATGCTCGACGAGGCGGACGACACCGACTACGAGAACCTCTCCTACGATGACCCTGCCGACGACCCGGCAGGAGACCCGGTCGACGTGACGGCGGGAGCCACGGCGGCAGCAGCCACGCCGGACGAGGTTGGCGGCGAAACCGAGTCCGCCCGGGACTAGGGACTAAGCATGCGTGCCTACGTCCTTTCGCGCTACGGCGGCCCGGACGCGATGGAGCTCCGGGATGTTCCGGCTCCCCAGCCCCGCCCGGGGACTCCTTCCGTATTCTGAAGTCCGGCGGCCTGGTGGTATCCATTGCGGGCGTTCCGGAGCCCCTCACCGCGACGAAAGACCTGAGCGCGCCGCCGCCGATCACCGCCGCGTTCTGGCTGATGAGCATGGGCCTCCGCCGCCGCGCCCGCAAGGCGAAAGCCAGCTACCGCTACCTGTTCACGCACCCCAGCGGGGATGACTTGCGCACCCTGGCGGCGCTCGTCGACGGCGGCCACGTGCAGCCAGTCATCGACAGCACCTACCGGTTCGCGGAAATTGCGGAGGCCTTCGCTGCGCTCGAACAGGGCCACGCCAAGGGCAAGATCGTCGTCACCCTATAAGGCTCATCCGCCGGGAGCGCCATAGCAGCCCGATGTACACCAGATCGAAGATGCTGCAGAGAATCCCCACGCCCAGGATCAGCGGCGAGTTGCCGTACCAGCCGAACACAATGGTGGGCGCAAGGGTGCCGATCCACTTGGCCACGGCAATCAGCAGGGTCTGGCCCCGGGGCCCGCCGCGGGCGGCGAACATGGCGATGAACAGCCCGGACATCAGCAGGTTCTGCAGGAACGCCGCATAGCGCGACGCGTCCTCCCAGCCGAACTCGGCGACGAACAGCAGCTGCACGGCGAAGGACATGACGCCCAGCAGGACCGCCCAGCCGATGAACAGCCGCCGCGTCACCCAGCCCGGCAGCTCGGAACGGCCAAACTTCAGGAAGGTATACACAATCACGACGTCGGCGAGTCCCCATGCAATGTTGAAGACCCCCTGCGCGTCAATGCCGGTCGCGATGGAGCGGGCGGCGTAGATGGCCTCCCAGGCGAAGTTGAGCCCGAGTGCGGCGGCCGGGATCGCGTAGGTCCTGTCCCTGAAGCCGATCCGGATGGCATCGACGTAGACCGCGGTCCAGGCCAGGCCGCTCACAATCGTGAGAAACAGGATCACCCTTCCCCCTTCACTCGGCATTGACTGCAACGCGGGGTCACTTGGCGCCCATCCAGAGCCCCGACATGGGCCGTAGCTGACCCCGCGTTGCTTCGCCTAGACGCGCCCCAAGTCGTCGATGTCCTCGAGGAACTGTTGGTGCACTTCGGCGCTGACCGTGGTCCGGGTGTCGGCGATCGCGTCGACGTAGTCCTGGGTGGCAGGGCCCTTCCGGACCGCCTCGCGGACTGAGGCGCTGCCGCCGGACGCCAAGCCGCCGTCGTCGTACACCGCCTTTTCCAGCGCCCGCTGGGAGGCGCTGCGGGCCGCGTACTCAATGTCTGCGGGGGAGAATCCCTCGGTGCGTTCCACCAGGAGCTCCACGTCGACGTCGTCCACCACGGCAACGGGGATGAAGCGCTGCCACATGGCCTCGCGGGCCTGGCGGTCCGGGAGGCCGATCGGGATGACGTAGTCGAACCGGCCGTGCCGCAGGAATGCGGAGTCCAGGGCGCGGATGAAGTTGGTGGCGCAGACCAGAAGGCGGCCGGGCTGTTCGCGGAACGCCGGGATGATCTTGAGGAGCTCGTTGGTGACGCCCTGCAGGGGCGACGGCGGTTCGCCGGAACGCTGGGAGGCGATCTCCTCCACCTCATCGATGAACACGACGGCGTGCTCGAGTTCGGCGATCTCCAGGAAGGTCTCGCGCAGCGCCCCGGCCAGGCCCTTGGGGTCGGAGGCCAGCCGCGAGGGGAAAACCTCCACGAATGGCCACTCCAGCCGGGAGGCAATGGCCTTCGCGAAGGTCGTCTTGCCAGTGCCGGGAGGGCCGAAGAGGACCACTGCACGCGGTGGCACCACGCCGTATTCGTCGGCGAGGTCGGCCTCGGCGAGGGGAAGGACCAGCCGGCGTTCCAGGAGTTCCTTTTCGTTGCGCATGCCGGCCACGTTCTCCCACAGGTCACGGGCCAGGATCCGGCCGCCCAGCAGGCTGAGCGGTTCCAGCTCCTGGCGCTGGACCGGGATTTTCCGCTCGAAATAGCGCAGGTTCTTCTTCAGCGCGAAGCCGCGGCCCAGGAACGCCTCCACCCGGGTCTCGGATTCGGGCATCAGGGCCGAGAGCTTGTTGAGCCCGTGCGGGGCCATCCGGTTCTCGACCGCGGCCAGCAACGAAGTGCCGATACCGCGTCCCCGGTAATCGGGCAATGTGGCCAGGAAGACGATCCAGCCCTGGTCGTGGGCGGCACGTCCGACAGCGGCGCCCACCACCTGATCGCCCTGCACCGCGACGACGGCGTGGTCCTTTTCGCAGGAGGCCAGGACCTCCGAGAGCGCGTAGACGGGCTCCACGTTTGATTCTTTGAGGGATTCCCAGAGGTGCAGGATGCCGTCAAGATCGGCCGAATGGAAATCCCTAATCCGCCAATTGGTCATGAGCTATCTCCCGGGTGGTTCGTCGCTGAGCCATGTTGAGTCTTCCGCTGAGCATATGCGAACCGGGTGTGCGAGAGGTTGCGGGGACGTTGCGTTACGCGGACGCGGACTTCCGGGGTGTCACTCCGAATCCCCGCCGGCGCTGCCGTCAGTGCCGCGTACCGGGCGGTTGGCGACGAGCGGAAACGGACCGGTGAACCCGTCGCGGACCGCGGCGATTTCCAGGATCCGGTGCCGGCAGAGGCGCCAGCCGAGCATCAGGAGCGGGACGATGACCACGAGGGAGGCGATGGTCCACGTTCCCACGGGCGAGTCGAATGCCATGAGGACTAGCACCGCCAGAAGGAAGGCCAGGGTGATCCAGCCCGTGACAGGGGCGCCGGGCATGCGGAACGCGGGCCGGATCAGCTCCCCGCGGGCTGCGAGCCGGGCAAGCTGCATCTGGCACAGCACGATCATGGCCCAGGTGCTGATGATGCCCAGCGATGCGACGTTCAGGACGATCTCGAAGGCCTCTGCAGGGACTACGGCGTTCAGGATCACGCCCAGGCCGGCCACGCCGGCAGTGAGGGCAATGCCGCCGTAGGGGACGCCGGACTTGTTCATCCGGCCGGCGAACTTCGGCGCAGAACCCGAAACGGACATCGACCGCATGATCCGGCCGGTGGAGTACAGGCCAGCGTTGAGCGAGGACAGCGCCGCGGTAAGGACCACGAGGTTCATGATGGCGTCCACACCGTCCACCCCGATAGAGCCGAAGAACGTCACGAAAGGGCTTTCGCCGGCCTTGTACGAGCTGTAGGGCAGGAGCAGGGAGAGCAGCACGAGCGAGCCGACGTAGAACACCGCGATGCGCACGATCACCGTGTTGATGGCGCGCGGCATGATCTTTTCCGGGTTTTCGGTCTCCCCTGCGGCGGTGCCGATCAGTTCGATCGAGGCGTAGGCGAACACGACGCCCTGCATCACCACGATCGCCGGCAGCAGGCCGTTGGGGAACATGCCGCCGTTGTCCGCGATCAGGCTGAAGCCGACCTCCTGGCCAGCCACGGGCGTGCCGAAGATGACGAAGTAGATGCCCACGAGCAGGAAGGACACGAGCGCCACCACTTTGATGAGCGCGAACCAGAATTCAAGCTCGCCGAACACCTTGACGCTGATGAGGTTCAGGCCCAGGACCAGGATCAGTGCCGCCAAGGCCCAGGTCCACTGCGGCACGTCCGCGATGGGCGCCCAGTACTTCTTGAAGAAGTTCATGTACAGCGCGACGGCGGTGATGTCCACGATCGCCGTCATGGCCCAGTTCAGCCAGTAGAGCCAGCCGGTGACAAACGCGGCTTTCTCGCCGAAGAATTCACGTGCGTAGGAGACGAAGGAGCCGGACGAGGGCCGGTGCATCACGAGTTCGCCGAGCGCGCGCAGGATCATGAAGGCGAAGAACCCGCAGACGGCATAGCTGATGATCAGGGCCGGTCCGGCGGTGGCGAGACGGCCGCCGGCGCCCATGAACAGGCCGGTGCCGATGGCGCCGCCGATCGCGATCATCTGGACCTGCCGGGGTTTCAGGCCCTTGTGGTACCCCTGGTCCTCGGCGTGGAGCGTGGCCCCGGACGCATGGGCATGCGCCGGAATCGTGTGGTGGGAGAGGGCCTGTTCCTGGGCTGGCAGTTCTTGGGTTGGTTGTTTTGAGGCGCGGGCAGTTTCGGGATGCGTCATGGGGGTCCTTCGGGGTTCGAGGGTGCGCTACTTGCTCAGGTTGGCCAGGCGCTGCGGGCTGAGGAGTTCGGTGAGCTGCTCGGCGGTGAGCAGCCCGTGTTCGAGCACGAGTTCCGCAACCCCCTTGCCGGTGGCGAGGGCTTCCTGAGCGATGGCCGTGGCCGTGGCGTAGCCCAGTTGCGGGTTGAGGGCGGTGACGAGGCCGATCGACTGTTCCACGGTGAGGCGCAGGTGTTCGGTGTTCGCGGTGATGCCCCGGACGCAGCGGGCCGTGAGGGTGCGGCAGGCGGCTTCCAGGTGGGAGATGCTCTTGTGGAGGCTGTGGACGATGATCGGTTCGAAGGCGTTGAGCTGGAGCTGGCCGGCTTCTGCGGCCATGGTGATGGTCACGTCGTTGCCGATCACCTCGTAGGCCACCTGGCTGACCACTTCCGGGATGACCGGGTTGATCTTGCCGGGCATGATCGAGGACCCGGACTGCACCGCGGGGAGGTTGATCTCGCCGAATCCGGCGCGCGGGCCGGAGGAGAGCAGCCGGAGGTCATTGCAGATCTTGGAGAGTTTCACGGCGACGCGCTTGAGCACCCCGGAGAGGTGCACGAAGGCGCCGACGTCCTGGGTGGCCTCGATCAGGTCCACTGCGGTGACCAGCGGCAGGCCGGTGATCTCGGCGAGGTGCCGGCAGGCGGCCTCGGCGTACCCGGCCGGTGCGTTCAGGCCGGTGCCGATCGCCGTGGCGCCGAGGTTGATTTCGTGGATGAGCAGGTCGGCTTCGGCCAGGCGGAGCCGGTCCTCGCCGATCGTGACGGCATAGGTGCCGAATTCCTGGCCGAGGGTCATGGGGACGGCGTCCTGGAGCTGGGTGCGGCCCATCTTGACCACCGTGCGGAACTCTAGGGCTTTGGCGGCGAACGCGTCCTCGAGTTCGGCGAGGGCTTCCAACAGTTCCCGGACCGCGAAGATCGTGCCGAGCTTGACCGCGGTGGGGTAGACGTCGTTGGTGGACTGGCTGAGGTTGACGTGGTCGTTGGGGTGCAGCCGGGCGTAGTCGCCCTTCGGGTGCCCGAGGATTTCCAGGGCCCTGTTGGCGATGACCTCATTGGCGTTCATGTTCGACGACGTCCCGGCACCGCCCTGGATGACGTCCACCACGAACTGCTCACTGAGCTTGCCGCTCATGACGTCGGCGCAGGCTTGCCCGATGGCCGCGGCACGCCCGGCGTCGAGCAGCCCGAGCTCGTGGTTGGTGCGTGCCGCGGCCAGTTTCACGGCGGCCAGCCCGCGGACCAGGTACATGTTGGAGGAGAGCGGCTGGCCAGTGATGGGGAAATTCTCCACCGCCCGGAGGGTGTGGACGCCCCAGTAGGCGTCGGCGGGAACATCCCGGTCGCCCAGGAGGTCGTGTTCGGAGCGGAATTCTGCGCGTGCGTCGGGCGAGGTCATGGCGGTCCTTACGGGGCTTCGGGGGCGTCGGAGGTCTTGGGGGCAGCGAGGAAATCGGTGGCCTGCAGCAGCCCGACGGGCCGGCCGCCGCCCAGCACAGGGGTGGCGGCGAGGCGCGCCAGGGGTGAGGTGTCGACGTCGAGCGCGGCCAGGACCCGCACGGTGACGGGCATCCGGGCGCGGTCTCCGCCATCGGAGACCTTCACCGCGACGGCGCGGCCGTCGGGGAGGCCCACCAGCTGGACGCCCTCGAAGCCGTCTTTGGCCAACAGGCCGGGAACGAGGCGCATTAGCGCGGTGACATCCCGGTCCTCGCCCGCAACCATCTCGGGGTGGCGGCGCATGGCGTGTGCGACGGCGGCTTCCGCGCTGCCGGATCCGGCAGCCGCGGCCAGGCGGCCGAAGGCCCGGGCCATGCCGCGCAACGTGAGTGCAAACAGCGGGGTCCCGCAGCCGTCAGTGGTGGTGGCCTGCGGGTCCTCGCCGGTCAGATCCACCACGGTCCGGGCCACGAGTTGCTGCAGCGGGTGCGCGGGGTCAAGGTATCCCTGGACCGGCCAGCCGTTGATGACGCAGGTGGCAGCCATCGCGGCATGCTTTCCGGAACAGTTCTGTGCCAGCTGGGTGGCCTGGCCGCCGTCGCCGAGCCAGTCCTCGCGCTCGCGGGCCCCGTAGGGGAGGTCCGTGCTGTTATTGAGGTCGCCCGGTGTCAGGCCATGCAGGTCCAGGATGCGCCGCGCACCGTCACGGTGGGCGGCGGCACCGGAATGGCTGGCGGCCGCGAGGGCGAGGAGATCGTCCGGGAGATCCAGGCCGGCGCGAACCATAGCGACGGCCTGCAGGGGCTTCAGGGCGGACCGCGGGTAGAAGGGGGCGAGGGGATCGCCGGCCGCCAGGAGGGTTCGGCCGTCCGCTGCGGTAGCGATGACCGAGCCGTAGTGGACGCTTTCGACGATGCCGTCCCGGGTCTGGACCGCGAGTGGGGTGTGCTGCGGCAGCCGCTCCGGGTCCAGCGGGGTCGGGGTGTGCGCGAGAGCGGGAGAAATCATTGCGTCCTTTTGGCGGTAGCGGTCGGTGTGAATGTGGCGGCAGGTGCAGTTGTGTTGGCCACTCTGTTGCTGGCTGTGGTTCCCGACTCTGCTGTTCCTGACAAGGGTCAGGCGCCTGCCGTCAGGCGTTGAGGATCGAGTCGAGGGCGACGCCAACGGCGTGGAGGTGCTGGCTCATGGCGATGCGCGCCGTCGCCGGGTCACCGGCGTCGATCGCGGCCAGGATGCGCCGGTGCTCCTCGTCGGAAGCGTGCTTGCGGTCCGCCACCATGTTCAGGGTCTCGGACTGGTGGGCGAGGGCGTCCCGGATGTCCGCGACGACGTTTTCGAACACTTTGTTTCGGCTGGCCCGCGCGATCATCGCGTGGAAGCTGGAGTCCAGGCCCACCCAGACTTCGGGGTCGTCCTCGCCGCTCATGGCCGCAACGATGTCCCGCATTGTGTCCAGTTCCTCGGGCGAACGGCGTTCGGCAGCCAGTCCGGCGGCAGGAACCTCGATATGGGGACGGGCCTCCGTAAGGTCGCGTGCGGAGTATTGGCCCAGAACCAGGTCCTTGGCCACGTGGTTGGCGACGACGAACGTGCCCCGCCCGGTCCTGGTGACCGTCAGGCCCAGGGCGGTGCAGGACCGCAAGGCCTCGCGAACCACAGAGCGGCTTACGCCGTACTGCTGGGCAAGGCTGGCCTCGGAGCTCAACTTGGCGCCGACACCGAGCTTGCCGGATTCGATTTCGGAGCGGAGGACGTTGAAGACGGCTTCGGCGGCGCTGAGGCGGGCCAAGGGCTGTCCTGCTGTCCGGCTGTCTGACAGGTTCACCCTTAAAATATGGCAGGGATCACACCGGGGTGTCAATTGTGACGGCGGCCCCGGGTGTCCGGAGCCGCCGTCGCGCCTGCCGCCGGAGGTCAGGCGGCAGGCTATCTGACCGTGTTACTTGTCGGCTATTTGGCCGTTTGCTTGGCCTCTGTTTGCTTGGCCTGGGACGGGCGGGTGCGGGCCAGTGCCGTCAGGCCCACGGCGAGCCCGATCAGTCCTGCTGCCATCCCGATCCAGCCGGCCACCGAGCCGGCATCACTTGAGGTGCTTGCTGCCGCGGCCGGGGCGGCCGACGCCGCCGTTGTTGTTTCCGTGGATGCGGCGTGGGCCGCGGGTTCGGCGTCTTTGGCCGTGGTCACGAACGAGGGGGCCGGGTGTTCGGGTTCGGCCTGGCCTTCGGCCGCCTTCTCGTCCCACTTCACGATGGTCCCGTCGGTGTAGGTCTGGGCGGTCGGCAGGGTCACGGTGGTGCCGGCGTCCGGCAGGACCCCCACGGAGATGGAGAACGCCTGGTATTCGTTCGGGTCGATCTGGTGGGCGGCGTCGGCGGTCCAGACTACGGAGCTGGGGGCCTTCGTGACGGTGGCGCCGGCGATGGTGAGCGGTTTCGGCAGGTCGCTGGTGGTGACCACGGCCTTCCAGCCCTCGACGGGCTTCACCGCCACCGAGGTGAACGGGGTGTCGGTGGGCAGCGTGACTTCGAGCTTGCTGGTCTTGGCGGTGGCGGACTCGTTGGGGACATTGAACGTCAGGTGGCTGTAGCCGCCCGCGGCTGGGTCATCGGAGTCGACGTGGACGTGGGCGGACGCGGCCGCTGCGCCGGCGGCGAGCAGCGCGGCGGTCATCGTGGCGGCCGCGGCGGTCTTGAGGGTACGGCGGAGGGAGGATTTCATGGCAAAGGGTGCCTTTCACTAAGGAAGAAACGGTGGGGGCCGGCCGGTGCGGTGTTCGTCCGGCGGTGACGGGTGGCCGCCTGCCGTCCCCGTCCGTGCGTGAAAGGGGATGGTGTCAGGCGGCGGGCGCCGGCTGCGGCGGGCCACGCCGGGTCGGCAGGAGGTGGCCCACCCGGACCCTGAGCGGGGCCAGGTTGACGGTGCAGGGGCCTGGGACGCGCAGCGGCACCAGGGCGACAGGTTCCGTCAGCCGCACGAGCGGGCGAAGCCAGGAGCCCAGCACGGACAGGGCCCGCTCGCCGCGGGCCAGCAGCAGGGCCGTGCCGAGGGTCGCCGCCACGTGGGCGGCGAACATGGCCCCATCCATGACGGTCGCGGAAACGGCCATGGAGGGGTGGAGCATCTCCGGAGGAATCACAGCCGCCGCATGGCCGGGATGGTTGTATACCCCCGGCTCAGGAATCTTCAGGGGCGCGGCGGCGGACAGTGCGCCGAATGACCAGTGCAGCCACAGTTGACCCGCGCCGAGGAGGCCGGTCAGGACTGGGAAGTTCAGGCGGAAGCGGGTCAGGACCGCCACCGGGATCATCGCCACGGCGCACAGGGCCATCACGATCGCCGGTTCGGGCAGCCGTCCGCCGCCGGCCAGGTGTCCGCCGGCCGCCAGGGCCACGATGAGGGATCCGATCAGCCCGGTGCGGAAAAGCCGGAAGGAAGCGCGCGTCATCGTGAGCAGTCCTCTCCGGGTTCCTTGGGCGGGCTGGTTTTCTTAAGTCCCTTAAATTCTACGGGCCATTTTGCACCGCCACGCGCCACGCGGCAGGACCGCCCAATATGTGACGGTGGGCGCCAGCGATCCCGAGTCAGCTGCGCCGGCCGGCTGCGCGGCACCGGCCTCATCGGCTCCGCTACACCGGCTCCGCACCGCCCGCCGGTACGAACGTGCCGAAATGACGCTTTGCAGTCGCGTGTGCCGGTTCTATACTGGAATTACGCGCAAAACGGCACGTTCGTACCTATAGACCTAGGCAAATTTGACCTATCTTGATCAACGGGAGGCGACCATGGGGAACTCACTTCCGGACGAACTCGCTGCCGAGGCGCGGGCCCGGCGCGGTTCCCTCCGGCTGAGCCAACGCGAACTAGCCGAACTGGCCGGGGTCTCAGAGCGCTTCGTCCGGTTCGTCGAACAGGGCAAACGCACGGTCCAGTTGGATTCCCTGCTGGCGCTCCTGGACACGCTGGGGCTGGAGCTCCGGGTCCAGACCCGGACCAGCGCCGCTGCCCGGGCCCTCGCCGGCCCGCGGGCAGGCAGTGAAGCGCGGGCCAACAATGAACCGCAGGTCAACAGTGAACTGCGGGACGGCCCGGAAGTCCGGCCATGAGGCACCGCATCGCGGATATCTACAAGGCCGGGGCGCTGGCGGCGCGGCTGGAACGCCACGACGGCGGCACCAGGTTCAGCTACTTGCCGGCATACCTGGCGTCCGGGGGCCCCGCCGTCGCGAGTTCCCTGCCGCTGACTCCGGAGCCCGTGTTGTCCGCGGCGGGGGCTGCCCCGCCGTATTTCACCGGGCTCCTGCCGGAGGGACGGCGGCTGAATGCACTGCGACGCTCCATCAAGACCAGTGTTGACGATGAGCTCTCCCTGCTCATCGCGGCCGGTGCCAACCCCGTGGGTGACGTCCAAATCGTTGGCCATGGCGAGAAGCTGGACCCGGACGAGCACGCCGTCGAGCTTGACCCCCGCACACCCGTGGATTTTGATGCCCTGCTGGGAGACTCCGGGCTGATCGATCCCGTGGCGCTGGCCGGCGTGCAGGACAAACTGTCCGCGGGCATGATCTCCATGCCTGTGGCCAGCGCTGACAGGCGGTACATCCTCAAACTCAACGCCCCCGAGTTTCCGCACGTCGTCGAAAACGAATACGTAATGTTCCGGTACGCGGCCCGGCTTCGGATCCCGTTGAGCCGGGTCCAGCTGATCCGCGACGTCGCCGGCCGGCCGGGGTTGCTCGTTGAGCGCTTCGACCGGGTGCCTGTCTCCGGGGAACGTGTCGCCAGGGCCCCGGGGCCCAAAGCGGCGGCCGGGTCGCCGGGGGCGGTGCAGCGGCTCGCCGTCGAGGACGGGGCACAGGTGCTGGGGCTCTACCCTGCGGACAAGTACAACGTGGGATACGGGCAGGTGTGCCACGCGCTGGCGGCGTATTGCGCGGCGCCGCTGCCCGCGCTGCGGAATTTGGCCCTCCAGGCGGCATTCGCATGGCTGACGGGCAACGGTGACCTGCACGCGAAGAACGTTTCCATGGTGCAGCACCCCGCCGGGGAGTGGTCCATTGCGCCCGTCTACGACATTCCGTCCACTGTTGTCTACGGGGACAAGACACTGGCCCTGACCCTGGACGGCAAGCGGACGGGGGTTTCCCGGAAGCACTTCCTGGGCTGGGCCGCGGGGATGGGTTTGACGGAGCGTGCGGCCGTCCAGGTGCTGGAGCTGGCGCTGAGGGCTTCGGAGCCGCTGCTGGCGGACCTTCAGGCGGGCACAGCGTTCCGTTCCGTGACCGACGACGGCGCCTCGCCGTTTTCGGCGATGGTCACCCGCGATTGGATCAAGGAACTGAAGCACCGGCGCAGGCTGCTGGCGGGGTGAGGCTCACCGGCGTCGGCTGTTGGCGGGTTATGCCGCGGGCTTTGGCTTCTGCCGGCGTCGGATGATGCTGCGTGAATCCTTAAAGGTGCTGGATGCCGGCCCGCTGCATGGCGTCTTTGTAGACTTCAACGTTCTTGGCGAGGAGCTCTTCCTGCTTGGCCGGGGAGACTGCGAAGGCGCGGCCGCCGAGGGCGGTGGCCTTGTAGATCTTGACGCCATGGTTCTTCAATGAGGAATGGTAGGTCTTCTCGAAGAGGGTCAGGAAAGAGTGGGCGTCCGCGCCGTGGGCAATCACAGCCGAGACGCGCTTGTTGATCTTCAGGAACTGGCGGAACGGCCGCAGGCCATCCGTCTTTTCCTGGACGTTCAGCGCCGAGGAAGCGTCAGGATCGCGGATCCACGGATAGGCGTTCCACGGCATCACATAGCGGGGGTCCAGTTCTGCGGCCTCGTAAATGGAGGTGGCGCGGCGGGCGGCCTCATCGTCGTTGAAGTGCGAAACAAAGCCCGATTCTGTGCCCTTGCCGGGGCTGATATGCAGGCTGACGATCCGGCATTCGTCCTCGTCATGGATGGGGTCGATGTACGGGACCACCGATCCAGGCTTCTTTTCCATGAGTTCGTCGCACAGCTGCGTCACGGCGGCAATGTTTGGCTCCTGCAGCAGGGTCTTCTTTTCGTCCCAGTCAATCGTCACGATTTCTCCCTCAGCACTTGGCGTCCAGAATCAGGCGGCTTCCTCCACTCTACGCTTTCGCGGCAGGGGGTGTTTCGGCCGGGGCCTTTATGGCCGGTCTCCCTGGTTGCGGGTCCTCATGATGGGCTTCGTTGTGGGCCCAGTGGCTTGCGGCCTCTGGTGATGGCGATGAGGCGGGCGTAGGCTTAAAGCGCCTGCAGGTAACCATCTGATGACGTCGGGTTGTTCGGGACATTGAAGTGTCCGAGCCTTCTCTTAGCGAGATCGCGAAGGTACCTGCAGGCCCGAGCGTCAGGCCGCCTTTCGAGTTGGAGGGCGGCTTTCTTTGTCGCCGCCGCCGCGGCAGATTAGTCAGCGCGGTCAGCGGCTGGCACCGGTCGTTTTCTAACCGACCGTGGGAGCCTCCGTCGCGGGCAGCTCCCCGTCCCAGCAAGGTGCATTGCCATTCGGTCCTTCTTCGCCGACCCGTGCCTGCTGGATGCGGCGAAGCGTGGCGGCCCAACGTTAGCCCGTTCCGCGTGCCCCCCGTGCCGCGTGCCCCTGTGGCTGCCGGCTGACTGGTCCCTAGGCCGCGGCAACCACATGGAGCCTGCCGCTCTTCATCTTTTTGGCTTGGTACCGGAGTTGGCGTTGGCGCCGGTGGCGGGATACCGGCTGGTCTGCGGCTGATGGACGGAGCGGTGTCCCCGGGAGGGGTGGTGCGGTGGAGTGGTAGGTGTGGCCGGTGGGGGTGGTGAGTTCGATGGTGTGCCTGGTTCTGCTGCTCCCGGGCCCGGCTGCTGGACCGGGTGCTGGTCCGGGTCCAGAGTCCGCGAGCTGTGGGTGTGCGGGGTTTACGGGGCGGGCTCGCCAGCCGGGGGTTTCTTTGGTGTGGTTGCAGGCTTCGCAGAGGCCGGCGCCGTTGGTCTGGGTGGTGGGTCCGCCTTTGTGCCAGGGGATGATGTGGTCCAGGTGCCGGATCGGGGCGTCGCAGTAGGGCGTGCGGCAGGTGTCGTCCCGGGTTTGGATGAGGCGGCGGAGCCGGTGCGGGAAGATCCGGCCCCGGGAGTCCATCGCGATGAGCTCGCCGGTGCGCGGGCGGGTGTAGAGCCGGCGGAGAAAGACGGTGAAAGCGTTGGCGTCGGCAGGGGCGTCGGCACCGGCACCGGACGCTTCACCGGGTCTGATGGGCCTGCCGGGTCCGGCGGATCCGCTGGCGCTGCCTCCGGTGCCCTGTCCCGTGTCGTCTGATGTCCCCGCACCGCCGCCGGGTGGTGGCGGGCTGCCGGGTCCGGGCGGATGGTTGCCGTCATTGGCCTCGGTGCCGTTGATGAGGGCGCGGGCCCAGCCGGCGGGGACAGTGCCGTAGCCGGGGATCCGAGCCGGTTCACTGTCGGCCTGGAAGAGTGTGCGGTCGGTCATGACGACCTGGATCTCCACCCCGGTGATCCCGCCCGGCGTGCCCGTGCAGCGCTGGACCAAAGTGTCGGCCATGGCCTGGCCGCGGCCCCTCGGGTCCCCGGCGGCCCGCAGGGTGTCGGCGTGCCGGCTCAGCGCGGTGTAGAGGCCGACGCCGGCGGTGACCGGGAGCAGGGCGGTGAGGTAGCACATGGTGTCCGGGGCCGGGCGGAGGCTGACATGCCGCTCGGACACGGCGTGTGCGGCGCGGTCGGTGACGGTGCGCGGGTCCAGCCGGTACGCGGCGGCCCGGGCGGTGGCGACCAGCCGCCGGTCCCCGGCCCCGGCGAGGGTCCCGGTGTCGGGTGCGAGGCGTTCGTCGACGGCGGCCCGGTCCGCGGCGGTCAGGCACGCGGTTTCGCGCACGAGCAAGGTGGCGCGCCATTCGTTCAGCTGCCCGGACTCGAGCGCGGCGAGGGTGTGCGGCATCTCGGCCACGAGGGCTTTCGCGAGGCCCAGGAGCCGGCCGCCCTTGGCGGGGGATTCGTGCCGGGCCAGGGCGATCTGCGCGCCGATCCCGGCGCCGAGCTGCTCGGCGGGGATCCCGGCGGCGGCCTGCGCGCGGCGCTGGAGCAGATCAAAAGCCACAGCCAGCCGAGCCTGCTCCGCGGACGCGGCGCACTTCTCGTTTTCCAGTTCCCGGATCCGGTCGATGATCGCGGCACTGGCCGCGGCCAGTGGGAGGGTGGCCAGCCGGCCGGCTGCAACGACTGACCCGCCGCGGTGGTCCGCGGTCGGCACTTGAGCCGCACCGCGCCCGGCGCGGCGGGGCCTAGCCTCGCCGTCTCCTGCCGGAACCACTTCGGGCCCCTGATCGCCGTCCATGAATCAAGTCTCCCGTGGAGGTCCGACATTTAACGGACAGCCAGAGCGGGCGGGGTCCGCGGCCCTAACGCGCCCAGCAGGACTGATCAGACTGTCGCCGTCTCCTGCCCGAACCACTTCGGGCCCTTGTTTGCCGTCCATGAATCAAGTCTCCTGCGGGGGTCCGACATTTAACGGACAGCCAGAGCGGGCGGGGTCCGCAGGCCTAACGCGCCCAGCAGGACTGATCACCCTGTCGCCGTCTCCTGCCGGAACCACTTCGGGCCCCTGATTGTCGTCCATAGTTCCACTTAACTCCGGGGGTCTGACATTAAAAGGCGCAACCGGAGGGAGGTCACGAGGTTCGTGCGTTCGTGGGCTTCGTTGGCGGGTGTGGAGGTGTCCACACGGAGACTAATGGGGCGGAATTCGTGGGGCCACCAGGATGAGCCAGGTCCAGACTTGGCGAGGGCGACAAATCGGAGTTCACGGCGGGGGTGTCAGGCCCGCGGATCCGTCGCCCGTGCCCAGCGCCTTCAAGCGCCCGCGCCCCGCCGGTCGTGTTGAGGGACCGAAGTCCAACCCACTCCCCTCAAGGCTCTCGCTCACCCCAATCGCCCGCAGGCCCGGCCGCCCTGTCTCAAAACCCCGGCGCGGGTCCATCATAAAAGAGGGCGTCTGCTCGGCGCCCCAGGCGGTATCGGGCAGGTTGTTGTCGGGCGGGGTGGTGTCCATGAACCAAAGGGAATCTATTGCGATGAGGATCGGTTCGCTGCCCTCGGACCGCCGCTCGCTGCTGAAGGCGGTCGGCGTCGGTGCCGCGGGCATAGCCGGGGCTGCCGCTGCTGGCCGCCTGCACGGCCCAAAATGCCCCCGCCGGCGCCGGACGCAGCGGCACTGGCCCCTCCGGCACGCCGTCGGCGTCGTTGCTTCCGGCGCCGGAACCGCAGGTTGGACCGCTCCTTGACCAACAGAAGGTCAACGTCGCTCTGGCCAAGCTGGACGGGATAGTCCAGGGGGCGATGGAGAGCACTGGTGTTCCCGGAGTCGCGGTGGCCGTGGTCTACCGGGACCAGATGGTGTACGCCAAAGGCTTCGGCGTGCGGGAGTCGGGCAAGCCCGAGACGGTGGACGCGGACACCGTCTTTCAAGTGGCCTCAGTGTCCAAACCCTTGGCCTCCACGGTTGCGGCCGTGGCCGTGAGCAGAAAGGCGATCTCCTGGACGGACCCCGTGATCAACCACAGCCCGGGCTTCGCCCTGAAGGACCCCTACGTGACGCGAAACGCCACTGTCGCCGACCTTTTGTCGCACCAAGGCGGCCTACATACGGGGGCGGGCGACCTGCTGGAGGATCTCGGATTCGACCAGACCTACATCCTCAGCCACCTCAATCAGCAACCGCTGGACTCCTTCCGGGCGAGCTACAACTACAGCAACTTCGGCTACACGGCAGGCGCGCTCGCTGCTGCCGACGCCATGAAACTGCCCTGGGCAGACCTCGCTGAGGAAGTCTTGTTCAAGCCCCTCGGCATGACATCCACAAGTTATCGCCACGCGGACTACCAAAAGGAATCGAACAGGGCACTGATCCACGTGCCCACCGGTAACAAGACCTGGGTGGCCAAATACAGTCGGGACGCCGACGCCGAAGCGCCCGCCGGCGGGGCCAGTTCCACTGTGCATGACCTGGCCCGCTGGATCCGCCTGCAGCTCGCCAACGGCCGCTTTGAGGGCAAGGAGGTTATCGCCCCGGGCGCTCTGAGTGTCACGCATGTCCCGCACGCGGTATCGGGCCCACCCGCGACGCCGGCGGCCCGCACCCGCTTCTACGGCCTGGGCTGGAATGTCTCCTACGACGACCACGCCCGGCTCTCGCTCGGGCACTCGGGAGCCTTCGAGCTTGGTGCCGCGACCGCCGTCTCGCTGCTCCCCGGCGAGCAGTTGGGCATTGTGGCCCTGACCAACGGCCGGCCGCAGGGCATCCCCGAAGCCATCTGCGCGTCATTCCTGGACACGGCCCAGAACGGCGCCCCGACAGTGGACTGGTTCGGATTCACCGCGGGCGTCTTCCAGAAGATCGATGAGGCGGAGAAGCCAAAAGTCGACTACTCCCAGGCGCCGCAGCGGGTCCAACCGGCGCGCGTCAACGATTTCTACGTTGGCAAGTATGCGAACTCCTACTACGGCCAGCTCAACGTCGCCGTGGAGAGCGGCGTGCTGACCCTAGAGCTGGGTCCGGCCGGCAGGACCACCAAGTTCCCACTCAAACACTTCGACGGCGACACCTTCAGCTTTGAATCCATCGGCGAGAACGCCAACGGCCTTGCCGGAGCGATCTTCGCCCCCGGCGCGCCCGGCGCCGCCCCAGGCGCCAGCGGAACGGCGTCGAGCGTCAGGCTCGATTTCTACGATCAAACCGGTCTGGGCACCTTCACCCGCGGCTGAGCCTACTTTCGTGCGCCGTAAGCTTCTAAGGCGAACACCCCCGAGCCAAGGAACCCATGCCGATCAACAGACAGTCACTCAAGGAAGACGGGTTTACGGGGTTTAGGACTCTCGCGGCGCTGGATATCAACCGGATCCCGCAACGCACCGGGATCTTCGCCGTGCTGCAGCCTGCAGGCTATGAGCCGCGGTTTCTGCCCAGGAGCACGGCAGGAGTCTTCAAGAAGAAGGACCCTTCGGTCCCGGAGCCAGCGCTGACCGCCGAGTGGGTGGACGGCGCCGACGTCGTGTATCTCGGGAAAGCGGGCGCCGGCAGCAAGGGCAACCGCGGCCTTCGCCGGCAAATCCAGGAGTTCATCGATTTCGGCAAGGGCAAGCCGCCGGGCCACTGGGACGGCAGGCTCATCTGGCAACTCGCCGATCCCGGCTCACTCCTGGTTGCCTGGAAGGAGCTGCCCGCGGAGGCAGTCAACGAAGCGGAGGCCGTATACCACGCCCGGTTCCGCGACGACTACGGCCGGCTGCCGTTCGCCAACCTCGTCCAGGCCAGGGTCAAAGGCAAATAGTCAAAGGCAAACAGTCGACGGCAAACAAGGCAACGCAATAAGTCAGAGGCACTTGGCGGGCAGCTACTGGCCGCCGTGGGTGAACCGTCCCGCCACCAACGTGGCGGCCACCGGCATCGCGGCAAAGTCCGCGTCGGACACCGTCAGCGGGTCGCCGTCGAGCACTGCAATATCGGCGGGGTCCCCCACCCGGAGCCGGCCGCGACCGCGGGTCGAGGCCGTGACGGCCTCCTGCCGCGTGAGTGCCTGCTCGGCATGCCATGGCCCGCGGCCATCCTGCCGGGCCCGCGCCGTGGCGGCGGACATGGCGGTCCACGGGTCCAGTGGGGCCACCGGTGCGTCCGAGCCAAGGGCCAGCGTCGCACCGGCGGCTACCAACGAACGGAGCGGGAAGGACCGGTCCGTCCGCCCCGGCCAGTTCGCCTCGGCGGTGTCCCGATCGTCGAGGGCATGCGCAGGCTGGACGCTCGCGGTCACACCCAACCGGCCGAACCGGGTGAAATCCTCGCTCCGGACAAATTGGGCATGTTCCACCCGCCCTGGAATGCCCGCCGCCTCAAACGCATCCAGCGCCACACGGTTGGCGGCGTCGCCAATGGCGTGCACCGCCGGAACAAAGCCCGCCTGCCGCGCCCGGACCAGCAGGGCAAGCAACTCCGCCTCGTTCACCGTCAGCAGGCCGTGACCGCCGTTTGGATACGGGTCAACGCAGTACGCTGTGCGGGTATTGAGCGAGCCGTCGATCAGCACCTTCAATGGGCCCACTGTCAGGAGCCCGCCACTGCCGGCCACAGCCAAACCTGTCCGGAGCCCCTCGGCCACGGCCCGGTCCAGGTCCCGTGGGTAGACCCCCGCCTCAACCCGCAGGGCAGCGAAGCCGCCGGAGATCCGCCGCAGCCAGGCGTCGCGGTTCCAGGTCATCTCGAAGTCCACGATCCCGACCACGCCCCGCGCCGCAGCAGCCCGCCCCGCCTGCCGCACCCACGGATCCACCACCGTATCCGGAAGCTGGCCAAGCTGGCCGGTTAAGGCGAACGCCGGATCTTCCCGGAGCAGCCCGTCCGAGTCCACAGGCACCCCGTACCGCTGGGCCGCCGCAGAGTTGAGCCAGACAGAGTGGAGGTCGTGGCTGATCAGCGCCGCCGGCCGGCCGCGCGTCACGCTATCGAGGAGCGCCAAGCTGGGCAGGTCCGGCCAGACGGCATCGCGGAAACCGACGCCCACCAGCGTCTGGACAGGACCCGGAACCCCAATGCCGCCGCCGACCCCAGTCACGGCGCCGGCGACGAGGGACTCTGCGGCAGCGGTCCCGGCGAGATGGGACCCGACGACGGCGGCCGCCTCGCGCGCCGAGCCGGCGGCGGAGAGGTCAAGCCGGTTAGAGGCCAGCGCCCACTGCGTCATATGGACATGCTCATCCCACAGCCCCGGAATGACGTAGCGGCCGTCCAGGTCAACCACGCGGGTGGCAGCGGGGACCGCAGGGGCGTCCTGGCGCGACGGGATGATCGCAGAGACGGCGCCGCCGCAAAGATGAACGTCGAAGCATGTTCCGTCCCCGGGTTGCCGCACCGAGGCCAGCACGAGGTCCGGCGCGGGGCAGGGAACGAGCGGAGCAGACATAGAAACAGGCTAGGCGTGCACGCCCCTGAACCCAAAGTCGAGAACCCAAAGTCGGGAACCCATAAATCGAGCATCTGAACCCGCAGGACCCAAACACACACACGGGACTTTCGCCCCTTACCCCTGCCGTGCAAGCCCACCAAGCTAAATGTGGGGAGGTTCCTGCACGGCCAGTTGGGCGTCGTAGTTGAGGGGGGAACCCCGGCTTCAGCAGGAAAAGGCAGGAGGCCACGGCCACATGACGATGCACCACCATTCCGGGGACCCCAAACTGAAAGTTCTCATACGCCTGAACGCCGACGCCGAATCAGCGCGGATCGAGGTGCATGGCGTGGTGACCGCAGCCAACGTGCGGGCACTTTATGTGGTTTGCCGCCGCGTCACTAGCAAGCTCCCCAGCTTTGAGCTTGTGCTCGACCTCGCCCATGCCCGGGTGTCGGCCGCCGCTATCGAAGAACTCCGTGAGCGCGCCCGCGCCTCGCTGATGTCGTCGGGGATCGACAGTACGGAGACGCCGTGCCGTCTGCGCCTCGTGGATCCGCTGGTCATTCTCAAGACCAAGGAACACGTATGAAAGCCCTTGTCTACGGTGGGCCCGGGGAGAAGTCGTGGACCGACGTCCCCGATCCCACCATCCAAAGCCCCAGCGATGTGATCGTCAAGGTGGAAACCACCACCATTTGCGGCACCGATCTGCACATCCTCAAAGGCGACGTCCCCACCGTGGCCAAGGGCCGCATCCTGGGCCACGAGGGGGTTGGCACCATCACGGAGATCGGGGCGTCCGTCACCAGCCTCAAGGTGGGCGACCGCGTGATCATTTCCTGCATCAAGTCCTGCGGGCACTGCGCCAACTGCAAGACAGGCCTGTATTCCCACTGCCTGGGGGAGGAAGGCACGTCCGGCATTGGCTGGGTATTCGGGCACCTGATCGACGGCACCCAAGCCGAGTTCGTCCGCGTCCCGTACGCCGAGAACTCCCTGCACCTCCTGCCTGAGGGAGTCAGCGACCAACAAGCCGTCATGCTCTCCGACATCCTTCCCACCGGCTTTGAGATCGGTGTGCAGTACGGCCGTGTCAAGCCCGGCGACACGGTCGCCGTGATCGGCGCTGGCCCGGTCGGACTCGCCGCGATCTGTACCGCCGGACTTTACGGCGCCGCGACGATCATCGCCGTCGACCGCGACCCGAACCGGCTCGAAAAATCCCGCGAATTCGGCGCCACGGATGTGGTCCTCTCCAGCGCTCCCGACTGGAGGGAACAGGTGATGGTCCTGACAGACGGGCAGGGTGTGGACGTCGCGATCGAGGCCGTGGGCGTCCCGGCGACGTTCACGATGTGTACCGAGATCGTGCGGCCCGGCGGCAACGTGGCCAATGTGGGCGTCCACGGGAAGGCCGTGGAACTGCATGTCGAAGACCTCTGGATCCGGAACATCAACATCAGCATGGGCCTGGTGAACACCAACACCACCCCCATGCTGCTCAAGCTGGTCGCTCAACAGAAAATCCCTGCAGACAGTTTCGCCACCCACCACTTCATCTTTGACGAGTTCATGGAGGCGTACGACACTTTCGCCCACGCCGCGGAGACGAAGGCCCTCAAAGTGGTGATCACTGCGTGAAAGCGTTCCTTGTCCACACCCCTGGCATCGGGCAGCGCCAGGCAACGGCAGCCAAGCCGGCCGCCTGCAATACCCGCCTGAGCACCTTCAGCCACGGCGACGCCGTCACGAAGATTGCGCGCGTCCTCCGTGCCGGCGGTGCAGACATCATCGCCGAAGCCAATCCGTTCCTGACCTGGCGCGGGCGGTAGCGGCCCGGGCCGCCAGTTTCCGGAAGTCCCGCCCCGCCGGGCGTGGCAAACGGACCATCTGAAAGGACGGCGGCCATGAAAGCAGGCCGAATTGTCATGCTGGTGATCGGCTCGCTGTGCGCGCTGGTCGGTCTGGGACTGCTGGCGGGCGCCGGGGTCACGGGCTGGGTCAACTACCAGCAGCGGGACGGCAGGTACTTCATCACGCCGTCGGAGCAGTTCTCAGGCAATTCCTACGCACTGACAACCCCCCGGCTGGACCTCACGACCGGAGGCGGCGTCAACGACGGCGTCCCCGTGGACTTTGCGGGCAGCGTGCTGCTCCGCGGTTCCACCACCGATCCCGGCAAGCAAATCTTCATCGGAATTGCCCCGCGGGCCGATGTTGCGGCGTACTTGGCCGGTGTCCAGCGCACCGAAATCGTCGACGTCAGATTCCGCCCCTTCCGTGCGCTGTACCGCGACGTCAACGGTGCCAAAATCCCGGCCGATCCGGCGCAGCAGAACTTCTGGACCGCGACTGCCACGGGCCCGGGGGAGCAGGAACTAACCTGGAACCTTCGCTCCGGGGCCTGGGCCGCCGTGGTCATGAACGCCGACGCGAGTTCCCCGGTGAGCGTGAATCTGCAGGCCGGCGCACGCACGGACCTGCTCTTGCCGGTATTCATCGGACTGCTGATCGGCGGCCTGGTGATGCTGCTGATCGGGGTGCCGCTGATCGTGCTGGGCGCCGCCGGACTCGGCCGTGACGGGCCGGGCCAAGGCGGAACGGGCAGCGGCGTCCCTCCTGGCTACCTGCCAGCCCAGCCCGGCCAGCCATATCTGGCGGGTTCATACCCGCCCGGGTCCGGCCCCGGCCAGCAGAACACGTCTGCGCCGCCGGGTGCTGTAGCGGCTTACGCCGCCGCGCCGGGAACTCAGTATCCGGTGACTCCCTATCCGGTAACGCCGGGAGCGACTACACCGTACGTTTACCCCGCACGCCTCCACGGCTACCTCGATCCGAATCTCTCACGGTGGATGTGGCTCGTGAAGTGGTTCCTGGCCATCCCGCACTGCATCATCCTGTTCTTCCTCTGGTTCGCCTTCGGCGTGGTCACGGTCGTGGCATGGTTCGCGATCCTGTTCACGGCGCGCTACCCGCGCTCTCTGTTCAATTTCAATGCCGGCGTGATCCGCTGGAACTGGCGCGTGGCCTTCTATGCCTTCAGTGCGATCGGCACGGACGCCTATCCGCCCTTCACGCTGGCTCGCACCGATTACCCGGCGGACTTCGACGTCGACTATCCCGAACGGCTATCCCGCGGCTTGGTGCTGGTGAAATCGTGGCTGCTGGCCATTCCGCATCTGCTGATCATCGGCGTGCTGACGGGGACGGCGACGACGTGGGTATTCCAGGGCGGCGAGTGGGAACAGCAAAGTGTGGGCATCTCCCTCCTCGGGCTGTTGGTCCTCATTGCCGGGGTGATCCTGTTGTTCACGGCAAAATACTATCGGGGGATCTTCGACCTCGTGCTCGGCCTGAACCGCTGGATCTACCGCGTGATCGCCTATGTTGCACTCATGCGGGACGAGTATCCGCCGTTCCACCTCGATATGGGTCCCATCGATCCGGGCGAGCTGCCGGTGCCGGCGTACGCGGGACCCGCAGTCGCACCCGCAGTCGGACCGGCGGGCGGGGTGCCCGGTCCTAAGCCCTCGGGCTCAGTCGGTGAAGGCCCCCGCGGTGAAGGCTCTGAAGGGCCGCCCAAAAGCTAGTGCCGTGCCTCGTTGACGCCGGCCCCGGGCCCGATGACCGGAGCGGAGCTGTCAGGGAAGCCGGTTCAGATCGAGCTGCTCTTCGGCGGCCAAGAGGAAAGTGCGCTCCTGAGCAGTCAAGGTCCCGCCGGACGCAAGCTCGGCATCCCACACTTCAACGATCATCCGGTGCAGCCGTTCCCCGGTTGGCGCGGAGGGGTCGCTTTCGAGGAGGCGTTCGCCGCCTGCATGCTGGAGGACCCGGTCCCTGATGGGTTCGACGCCGGCGAGGGCGTCGGCCGCCCAGCGGGCCTGCCGCTTGAGTCGGACATGCCCGGCCACGGCGGGCACCGTCAAGCCCGCACCGCCCAGGATGAGGGTGAGCATCTCCACGACCCGGATGGCGGTGTCGGGGGGCACAGGGACGGCCAGGAGCGCCGGGATCGGGACGGAGAGCAGACCGATCGTGAACTTGATCGTCACGAACAGGGCCAGAACGCTAGCGGCGCCGACCATGGTGAACCCGACCTTGAAGGACTGGCGCATCCTCGGGATATAGCGGAAGCACGCTACGGCGACCCCGAAGCACACCCACCCGATGTAGGCGATCAGCACGGCGGAAAACAGGGCGGCTGGCAGACGCTCATGGTAGAGCCCCCAGCTGTCGGTCGTCGTGGTGGGGCCGGTCAGGACGAAGAACAACAATTCCAGCGCCAGCGTGAGCGTCAGCGGCAGGGAGACCACGAGTGCCAGGCGCGTGCCGGCCGGGACGATCGCCGCGAGGACTGAACGCCGGAGGTACCAGAGGCTGAAGATCATCGAGGCATGCAAGGCAAGCTTGGCCAGATTGAATCCGCCGATGTGGGCATCGACCGCGGCGTACACGGCCGGCGACATCAACACCGAACCGGCACCGGCGAACAAAGCCGAAAGGAACACGGTATCGCGGCGGTTCCGCATCATGGCCGGGATCCGGGCCGCGGCGAGAACGAAAAGGACCGCGGCTGCGACGAGCTGGATCATCCGAAAACCGATCCAAAGTTCCCCGGCTGGCCTCCCGAGCGGTCCTGGGAACGTCGGATGCGTGCGGCGAGACGGTCAGCCAGGAGCTCCGCGGCGACCTCGAACTCATTGAGGAAATCGGTCCGCTTGAGTGCCCTGACGACGCGCTCCGGATCAAGGTCCGGGAAGAACGTGCCCGCATATTCGGCGGACACGATGTCCTGTTCGTGATGCAGGATCATATGGGCGAACTCATGGAGAACAATCTGCTGCCGGTGGACTTCGGAGGCAGCCCGGGCGTGCAGGATCAGGTCCATGTGGTCCAGTCCGAACCACAGTCCGCAGACCTTGTCCGTTGCCCCTTCGATGGGCTTGATGACGATCTTGCGGTTCCGCTGCCGTTCAAGGTGCGCCTGGATTGATGCCGGGGAGACCGGCTCGCTGAGGGAGAGGCTTGCTTCTGCTTCCCGGGCCCGCGCCCGGGCGGCGTCGTAATCCATGTACCGAGTCCTTGGCTGTTGATAGAGCGTCAGCGTGGACACGCCACTTCCTGACGGCCAAACCTCGCCAGAATCATATCAGTGCAGGTCAGCGCGTGGTGAGGGGCGCTGGGCGTCAGGGTTGGCCGGAATCCCCGCGGGCGGTCTCGTCGGAATCCCCGCGGGAGAGCTGCTCGTCGATCAGGTCGCGGATCTGGAGCAGGGTCTCCGGGGAGAGCCCGTCCAGCTGGCGGGCTGCGAAGTTGCGCACCTTGTTGACCCGCATCGACGCGAGCAATTCAAGCTGCGCCTCCACCCGGGGCGGAAGCTCTTCGTCGACGTCGATCAGGTAGTTCTCGCTTACGCCGAAGAACTTGGCCAAATTCTGAAGGAGTTCGACCTTCTTGACGGCCGGTCCCGTGCCCGATCGCATGTAATGCCACCGGGCCCGGGAGAGCGGCGTCCCGGCGGCGGACATGGCGTCCCGGACATCGGTGAAGGTGACTTTTCGGCCCTCGGCTTCGGCGGTGTCCAGCAGGATGTTCAGCTTGCGGGCCAGGGCTGGACCCGGTGCGGGGGTCGGCTGGTCGTCGCTCACAGTGGCTTCTTTCATCGGACAATATTCATCAGGCGCGGGCTTGTCACAAATCATCAGGTCGCCTGCGAGTCTAGCAGATTGGACATGTCCAATATTTTCCGGGTAGGCTCAGCACGAGAAATTGGACGTGTCCAATTTCTCGTGTGCTGGGGCGGATATAGCCCGCCCGGCACGTCGTGGTTCGGTCAGGAGTGTGCTTTGGGGGGACGCCTGGCCGGGTCCCGGCGTGACAATCGTCCCCGCCACGCCGCGGGCAGCGCCGGTCCGTGCGGCTGCCGGTCCTCTTGCCACCGGCCCTCCGCAAGAACATAGTTGAGGGAATTCACGAACTCCGCGGCACTAGGCAGGCAAAGATGCTGAATATCGGGATTCCGGAAAACGGCTTGCTTTACGGCAAGACCGCCCTGATCTACGGCGGCGGAGGAGCGGTTGGCGGGGCGGTGGCGAGGGCCTTCGCGGCCGACGGCGCCACGGTCCACATCGCCGGGAGGACCGAATCGCGGCTGGAAAAAGTAGCCCATGACATTCGTGAGGCCGGCGGCACCGCCGAGACCGCCGTCGTCGACGCGCTGGACGAAGAGCAGGTGGATGCCTTCGTGAGCCGGGTGGCGAAGAAGAGCAAGAGGATCGATATTTCCTTCAACGTGATCTCGTTTGGCGACGTGCAGGAGCCACTCATGGAGATCGACGTGGATGACTTCACCCGGCCCATCGCCCTGGCCGCGCGCACGCATTTCCTGACTACCCGCGCGGCAGCCTCTTACATGGTCAAGCAGCGCTCCGGCGTCGTGCTCATGTTCGGCGGCTCCGGTCCGCAAACCATCACGGGCCTGGGCGGGTTCAAGGTGGCGCTGGACGCGATGGAAGGGCTGCGCCGGCAGTGGGCCCTCGAGCTGGGCAAACACGGCATCAGGGTGGTTACCATGGTCACCGGCGGCATTATCGAAACCATCCCCTGGCAGGCGGAGGGCCGCGAGGAGATCGTGGTGGAGATTGCCAGGGCCGCGCACTTGAACCGCACGGCCACGCTGGCGGACGTCGGAAACGTGGCATCCTTCATCGTCTCGGACAAGGCGGCGGCCATCACTGACGCTACCGTCAATATCTCCGCCGGCGCGATCGTGGACTACTGACGCCGGTTAGGCCACCAGGCTCCCAGGCACCTCCGGCGTGCTGTGGGGCGCCGGCGGGGGCACGCCCGTGAGCCCGGAGCTGGGATCCGGCTCATTGTAGGCGCGGAGGGACGGGTCCCTGCAAGTTGAACTCGGGCTCCTCCAAGGTAAGGCAACTAGCATGAACCCGTGCCGCCCCTTGATGTAGTCCTCACCGCCTGGCAGATTGACTGGACCGCCGCTGCCCTGATCAGCGGATCGGCGGTGCTGTATGCGCTGGGCCTGAAGGCCGCGGCGGCGCGCGGTCACCGCCACCCCGTCTGGCGGACGCTGGCGTTCTACATCCTGGGCCTGGGGTCCCTGACCGTGCTGACGTGCGGCTTCCCCGGCGTCTACAGCGCACAGCTCCGGTGGGCCTTCACACTCAAGATTTCCCTGCTGCTCTTCGTGGTGCCTCTGCTGATCGGGCTGGGGAAGCCGATCTCCCTGGCCAGGGCGGCCCTCCCGCCACGTGGCGTCGACCGGCTGAACAAGGCGCTCGCACACCGCGCTGTGCGGCTCGCCGGCAACTCAATGGCCGCCCCGCTCCTTGGCCTCGCGCTCTTCTCCACCTTCCTCACGCCGGCGTTCTACACCCTCCGCGCAGCCCCGTTGGCGGAGGCACTCCTGACCATCGGGGTCCCGCTACTGGGCATGATGATGGCACTGCCGATCATCGAGGAGGCAGACTTCCGCCGTTCCAGCGCCTTCTTCATCCTGGAATTCGTGTTTGTGTTCATTGAGCTGCTGGTCGATGCAGTGCCCGGAATCCTGCTGCGCCTCAACGGCCAGGTCCTCGATCACGTCACAACCACACCGTCCGCGCTGGGCTGGTTCCCCGATGCCCTGCGCGACCAGCAACTGGCGGGGGACGTCCTGTGGTTCATCTGCGAAATTGTCGACTTGCCCCTGATCATCTTGATGTTCATCCGCTTCTCGCGCAGCGACAAGCACGAGGCCCGCGGCTTCGATGACCTCACGGACGAGGAACTGGACGAACTGAATGCGGAGCACCTGCGGCACGGCCGCTGACCACCTGCCCGTCAAGTCCCCGTACGACAAATCCCCCTACGGGGCACTACTCCACACTGACCCTGATTCGCTGCACCACGTTGTTGCCCATGCCCTGGTAGTTCCAAACCGGTTCCAGCGGCTGCACCGCGCCGCTGGCATCGGCGGCGCGGCAGGAGAGCTCGTGTTCGCCGGGATCGGCCACCCAGGGCAGCGACCACGCGGACCACGCGAACGGCGCGGCCGGGTGCTCCAGATGGGCCGGCGCCCACTTTCCGTCGATCCCGACGTCGACGCGCTGCACGGCGCCCTGCCCGGACCACGCCCGGCCGGTTAGCATCACCGGTCCGCGGGGCAGGATCCGGCTCCGGGTGAAGAAGTCCGGGACGCCCGGAGGAACCATGAGCGAGCGGACCTTGATCCACGTGATCGGGGTGCCGGGATCGCCGGCATCCTGCTGGTAGCGGTACGCCACGGCCTGCTGGAACCCGTCATAGGGCTTGGTCAGGACCCTGATCGAGGACAGCCACTTCACGCTCGCCATGCCGTACCAGCCGGGCACCACCAGCCGGAGCGGATAGCCGTGCTGCGGCGGCAGGTCTGCGCCGTTCATCCGGTAGGCGAGCACGACGTCGGGCCGCAGGGCCTCGCCGATCGGGAGGCTCCGGGCGAACTGCTGGGCGACGCCGCCCTGGACGCCGGAGTCCGCCCCGGTGAACAGCACCTCGACGGCGTCGTCCTCCACCCCGGCCTGGGTCAGCAGGTAGGCCAGCGGGACGCCGGTCCACACCGCGGTGCCGACTCCCTCCAGGACCCACGGCTGGCTCAACGGACGGGGACGCAACAGGGACCGGCCGTTGCCGGCGCATTCCAGGGTGACCGGGAGGGTGATGCTCGGTGCCCGGCGCAGGGCCCGCATGCTCAACTCCACGGCCCGCTGCACCGCGCCGCCGATCTGCAAATGCCAGTGCTCGATGTCGATGAAGGGGATGTCGAAGTGGGTGAGCACGTAGTGCAGCCCGGGCGGAGTGGTATCGATCTGCAAGGCCTCGAGCGGCATGGAATGATTCCGCACGGCGAGCTGGAGCTCGTCCGCCGTCAGCGGGCCGTGGCTCGGCTCCCCGGAATGCGGCGCGAGTCTCCGGTCCTGCCGCCGCGGACTTTTCAGGATGCCGGAGTGTCTGGACATTTGCTTTGGCATGGCGTTGCGATTCTTCTCCGCACCGATTCTTCTGTTCGCCAGCCCGTTGCTGGCCGGTGTCACCTGAAATCAGGTCTACGCCGCAGCCCGGAAACCGTCAACACCGGATCAGGCCGGCCCGTCAGGTCCCGCGGGGGCGCCGGCGCGCGGGCTACAGCGTGTGCGCCTCCGCCAGGAACTGCTTCAGGCTCAGCGGTTCGCGGCCCGTCAGCTCATGCACCGCCGACGTCGGACCGGCCAGTTCGCCGGCCGCGATGGCCGTGTAGGTGCTCACCCAGGCGTCCACCTGCCACGGCGGCGCGCCGTAGGAGGCGCGGGACGCGTAGGCCTCCTCCAGGGTCTCGTTGTGGAAGGTGATGGCCCGGCCGGTTCCTGCGGTCAGGAGTTCCGCGCCGCGGGCCAGTGAGATGTCCTCCGGGCCTGTCAGGTCATAGGTCCGTCCCACGTGCAGGGCCGGGTCCCGCAGCACGGTGACGGCCGAGCGGGCGATGTCCGCCCGCGCCACGGCCGCCATCACGCCGTTCCCGGCCGGGCCGCGGATAAAGCCGTCTTCCCCGGCCAGCAGCGGCAGGAAGTCCAGGTAGAAGTTGTCGCGCAGGAACGTGTAGTCCATGCCGGAGGCCTTGATGCGCTCCTCCGTCGCGAAGTGGTCCCGGCCCAGGGTGAACGTGGAGTCCGGCGCCGCGCCGAAGAACGAGGTGTAGACGATGTGCTGGACGCCCGCCGCGGCCGCCGCGTCGACGAAGGCGTAGTGCTGCTGCAGACGGTCCTCCGCCTCGGCGGCGGAGACCATGAACACCGTTTTCGCGCCGACCAGCGCCGCCTTTGTCCGGTCCTGATCGGCGTAGGTGGTCACGAAGGAGACGGCACCTTCGAGCTCAGGTGCCCGGGCGGCGTCCCGCACCAGGAGCCGTTGCTCGCTTCCGGCCGCTGCCAGCAGCCTGGCCACCAGGCCGCCCAGGTGGCCGGTGGATCCGGTGACGGCGAGCTCGGGCGCGATGGGCATGGGCCTAGGCCTCGCGGGAGGCGGGTGATTTGGTCTGCGCGGGGTCGCGTTCGGCCAGCGAGCCGATGGCGGCGTCGATTTTGTCCATGATCACCGCGTCCAGCTTCACGCCGGCGGCCGCCACGTTCTTCTCAATCTGCTCCGGCCGGGACGCACCCATGATCGCCGAGGCCACGTTCTTGTTCTGCAGCACCCAGGCGATGCTGAGCTGCGCCATGGTCAGCCCGGCCTCCTCCGCGATCGGCTTGAGCTGCTGGACGCCGGTGAGGACCTCGTTGGACATCCAGCGCTCGATCATCCGCGAACCACCCTTGGAATCTGTGGCCCGGCTGCCCTCGGGGGCCGGCTTGCCGGGGTGGTATTTGCCGCTCAGCACGCCCTGCGCGATCGGAGACCAGACGATCTGGGACAGGCCCAGCTCTTCAGACGCCGGAATCACCTCAGCCTCGATCACCCGCCACAGCATGGAGTACTGCGGCTGGTTGGAGATCAGCTGGAAGCCCAGTTCCCTGGCGAGGGCATGGCCATCGCGGATCTGGTTGGCCGTCCATTCGCTGACCCCGATATACAGGGCCTTGCCCTGCCGCACGACGTCCGCGAAGGCCTGCATGGTCTCTTCCAGCGGCGTCTCGTAATCGTAGCGGTGGGCCTGGTAGAGGTCCACGTAGTCCGTCTGCAGCCGCCTGAGGGAGCCGTTGATGGATTCCATGATGTGCTTGCGGGACAGGCCAAGATCGTTGTGGCCCTTGGGCCCGGTGGGGCCGAAGACCTTGGTGAAGACTTCCAGCGACTCCCGGCGTTCGTCCTTCAAGGCTGCGCCGAGGACCGTCTCCGCCGCGGTGTTGGCGTAGACGTCCGCCGTGTCGAAGGTGCTGATACCGGCGTCGAGCGCCGCCCGGACGCACTGGGTGGCGACGTCGTTCTCCACCTGGGAGCCATGGGTCAGCCAGTTGCCAAACGTGATTTCTGAAATCTTGAAGCCGCTGTTCCCGAGGTATCTGAATTCCATGGGTTCCAACGTAGCGGACTTGCCGGCCCGGGGTAAGGGCTCAGCCGGCCTTGCGCTCCTGGGCCGGCTGTTTGGCCTTCCCGGCCGGCAGGCTGCCGCGCAGTGACACGAGGGAGCCGGTGTCCAGCAGGGATTTTGCCGCGGGCATGGGCGGCTTTTGGAACGCCCGCGGGACGACGCCGAGTGTTCCGTTGGTGTCCGTTGCCGACTGCACGAGGGCTGAGACTTCCTTGATGTCATGTGCCGGTGCCATGGGGTTGGGCAGGTCCCGGACGGTGACCCGGACGGCCCGGCCGGCTTCGGCCCTGGCCCTTGCGGCAGCGCGGGCATCTGCCCGGGCCACGGCGGCCGCCCACTCCGGCGACAACGCCGGCTCCTTCTTGCCTGCATTCCGGGCAGGGGGGCGAGGCTTCTTGGTCACGGCCGGGCGCGCGGGCTTTGCGGCCTTGACCGGCTCGATCAGGGGCCAATCTTCCCGGGCCCGATCTTCCCGCATGCCGGGACCCTCGCGGAGGAGTCCGGCGGCGGCCAGGACAACGACTGCCGCCAGCCGGCCGATCCCTGCGAGCACGAGAGTGGCGGCGAAGACCATAAAGAGACCGAGGAACATGAAGAACGCCACGCCGAGGGTCCCGAAAAACGTAAGGTTCAGCGCAATGGTTGTTGGATCTTCCATGTCACCTCTCCTGGTCAGACTGCTGCAGCGTGATCCCTGCCGCAAGCACGTGGCGGGCAGGAGCCCCCTTAACAATACGTACTTTTCCTTGGCCGCGTGCCGCCCCGGGCGGTCGCGGCGAAGATGTGTCGAAGCCGTTATCCGCGAGCGGGGCCCGGCCCCTCCGCCCCGGCGTCTATAGTCAAAGTCAGCCCCGCCGGCGTCGTCCGGCCCGCCGGAAGGACACCTTGTGACGCACGCCGCAGCAGCCGATTCCGAGCCCGCCGGCGCGGACTGGTCCCCGAGCAGCTCGGCCGTACCGTATGAGGGGAACTGCCCGTGCCTGTCCGGCGAGGCGTATGTCCACTGCTGCGGGCGGTTCCACCGCGGAGATGCCGAGGCGCCGACGGCGGAGCAGCTCATGCGCTCCCGGTACAGCGCGTTCGTGGTCCGGGACGCGGACTACTTGCTCCGGACCTGGCACCCGGACACGCGGCCCGCGGAGCTGGAGTTCGATGCCGGCATGCAGTGGCGTCGCCTGGACATTCTTTCCACCAGCCGGGGCGGCCCGCTGGACAGTGACGGCGTGGTGGAATTCGCCGCGCACTACCGGCACGAGGGCGAACGCGGTGTCCAGCGCGAAACGAGCCGCTTTGTCCGGGTGGACCGGCGCTGGTACTACTTGTCCGGCGTCGTGTCCGGCTGACGCCTCCGAGCCAGCGGTGCCCGGGCTAGCGGCGTGAGGGTGCGGTGTCCCCGAATGAGGTGTCCCCGGCTGAGGAGTCCCCGACGGGGGTCTCCTCGACTGCTGCCGGGCTGAAGCCGGCCCGATCCACCTTGCGGTGGAAATGCATCCCCGCGAGGCCGCCCAGCACCGCGCCCACCAAGGCCACCAGGGCCACGACAATCGCCGCGATGATGCTCAGGGTGTTCAGCTGGCCCTCGTTGATCGGGATGCGCGGGAAGCTGTTCAGGTTGGCCAGGATGTTGAAGCGCTGCCCGGCAACCAGACCCAGCACGGCAACCACGATCGCCGCGATCAGGGCCCAGATCCAGACCATGAAGCCCTGCCTGACGCCGTTGAAGCGGGCCATCCGCCCGGCCACATACCCGCCGCAGTAGTAGGAAATCAGAAGGATCACCAGCAGCACGATGATGCCGGCCAGCCCGACCGTCTGGTTGTTGGAGGCCTGGTCGACGGCGTCGTTCACATCGGTGTTGGTGGCCAGCCCGACGGCGGTGCCGCCTGCCGCAACCAGTGCGGTGAGCAGCACGGCCGTACCCGTGGCCGCCAGCCAGCCGAAGAATGCCGAGCCGACTTGGATGCCGCCGAACTGCTCCTTCTCGCGGGCCACCACCGTTTGGCGCGTGGGGATCCCTTCCACGACAGTCTCGGCAACAGCCTCGCGGCGGGGTGCGTCGTGACGGGGCGCATCACGGACGGACTCGTCGTGGCGGACTGCCGTAACCGGCCCGGTCGTGTCCCCTTCCTGCGTCGTGAGGCGTGTCGTCTTGTCGTCGGGGCCTGCTGTGCTGCTCATGAGGGTTGTTCACTTTCGCTGAATGACAGGCACCGTAGGGGTGACAGTCTGGCGTCCACCTAACCACGGCGGTATCCGGTTAGCAAGGATGCTTACCATTCGTGCGGCGCCGTCAGCGGTACTTGCGGTGCAGGTCTTCCCGGACCGAGGCGCGCGGTCCGGCGGCCGCGATCCACGGCCCGGTCCCTTCTGACTGGTCAAGGACCCCGGCCTCCAACCAGGCGTAGTCGCCGGCCAGGGTCTTGCGGGACAGGGCGTGGTCGGCGTCGTCGGTGTTCCGCCACAGACGGTCGAAATATTCGTCGACCCGAACACGGGACTGTTCGCAGTACGCCTCGGCGAGTTCGTAGGCGGAGGCGCCTCTTTCGGGCTGCGTCCGCAGCAGCATCTCGGCCCGGGAGCAGCAGGCCGCCATGGCAAATAGCTCCGCGCCGATGTCTACGATCCGGCCCAGGAACGCCTGCTTGTGCTCAAGCTTCGCCTGCCAGCGGCCCATTCCGTAGAAGGTCTGCCGTGCGAGGCGCCGGGAGGAGCGCTCCACGTAGCGGAGCTGTTTGGCGAGCCTGCCGAAGTCGCTGTAGGACCGCGGATCCATGCCCGCGCCCGCCACGAGCTTGGGCAGCCACTTCGCGTAGAAGCCGGAGGCGCCTACGGCGGCCCTCGCCTTGTCCGACAGCCGGGCGTCCTCCGAGGCGAGGTCTCCCGCGGCCGCCAGGTGCGCGTCCACGGCTTCGCGGGCGATCAGCAATTTCATGATTTCCGAGGACCCCTCGAAGATCCGGTTGATCCTCATGTCGCGGAGCTGCTGTTCCGCGGCGACGGCGCGCTCGCCGCGGGCCTCGAGCGAGTCCGCCGTTTCAAAGCCCCGGCCTCCGCGGATTTGCACGAGCTCGTCCGCGATGAGGCAGCTGATCTCCGTGGACCACAGCTTGGCCAGGGCCGCCTCGATCCGGATGTCCTTCTGGCCGGCGTCCGCCATTTCCGCGGAGAGTTCAAACACGGCGTCCAAGGCGAAGGTGCTGGCCGCGATGAACGCGATCTTCTTGCCCACGGCCTCATGCTGGCCGATCGGCCGACCCCACTGGGTGCGGGCGTTGGACCATTCGCGGGCGATCTTCAGGCTCCACCGGCCCGTGGCGACGCACAGTGCGGGGATCGAGAGCCGGCCCGTGTTCAGTGTGGTGAGCGCGATCTTCAGGCCCTGGCCTTCCCGGCCCAGCCGGTTGGTGGCGGGGACCCGGACCTGGTGGAAACGGGTGACGCCGTTTTCGATCCCGCGGAGCCCCATAAAGGTGTTGCGGTTTTCCACAGTGATACCGGGGGAGTCCATTTCCACCACGAACGCGCTGATGCCGCCTTTGTGGGCGGTCCCGTCGGCATCGGTGTGCGGCGGGACGAGGGCCATCACCACAACCAGCTCGGCGATGACGCCGTTCGTGGTCCACAATTTGACGCCGTCCAAGACATAGGACTCACCGTCGTCGGAGAGGACGGCCGTGCTGCCCATCCGGGCGGGATCGCTGCCGACGTCGGGCTCGGTCAGCAGGAAGGCAGTGATGGCTCCGGCGGCGCAGCGGGGCAGGTATTCCCGCTTCTGGGCAGCAGTGCCGAATTCTTTGACCGGTTCCGGGACGCCGATTGACTGGTGCGCGGACAGCAGCGCGCCAAGGCTCGGGTGCACCGAGCCAAGCACGGCCAGCGCGCGGCCGTAGTACACGAGGGTCAGGCCCAGTCCGCCGTATTCGCGGGGAATCTTCATGCCGAAGGCGCCGAGCTCGGCGAGCCCCTTGAGATAGTCGTCCGGGATCCGGTCGTCCCGTTCGATGGCGCGCCCCGACATCGTCCGGCAATAGTCGGTCAACCGGGCCATGAAGGCCTCGCCGCGTTCGACGTCGTCGGCGGGGGCCTCGGGCCACGGGTGGATCAGGCTCAAGTCGAAGCTGCCAAGGTAGAGGCCCTTCGCGAAGCTGGGCTGTGTCCAGCTGGTCTCGCGGGCGGCCTCGGCGATGGCCCGGGCGTCGGCGGCCGACGCGTCGGGGCCGATGTGGTCCGGCGCCCCGGCGGTCTCCGGCGTCGCGGTGCCTGGTGTCAGAGAGTCGGGTGTTGGAGAGTCGGGTGCGGTGGCGGGGTCTTCGATGGCGGAGCTCATTGGGCATCTCCTCTAACCGGGTGGCCGGCTCGAGCCCTGGATCCGCCGCGGGTGGAGGACCCTTCAGCTGTCCCGCAATACTACTCGCGGGTAAGTGCCTGTGCTAGGGGAAGCCTGACCCGGATGGTCGGGCCGGAAGTCCGCGCCGAAGTCGACCTGGAAATCGGCGGGCAATTCCACGGTTGAGGCGTGGTGGACCAGCCGGTCCCAACCGTAGTTGATGCCGTGAACCAGGCCAACCACCGCGCCGGCTACGAGGTACCAGGCGAGCCGGCCCACGCCGACCAGAACCATGGCCGCGAACGCGGACACCATCATGAAGGCGCCGATCACCAAGGCGAACACGAGGGTTCCAATCACCACCATCGTGCCCGTTTCCACTGCGCTTAGGTCGAACTGCATTCTTCCCCCTGCACCATCGCTTCGGTTGAATCAGTAGCCCGAGCGTAGGGTGCAGGAGACGTGCTGAACTAGGGCCCCATGGACGATCGCGGCCTCTTGATACGGGATCGAAATGCTACCGAGGCGTAGGTCACGGCACGGTTGCGGCAGCCTCACCAATCACAGGTGACACACCGGACGTCAATGCCATGAATGCTTCCCTGCGTCAGTCCTCGTCGGGTCCGGGGGCGCTCTGGCTCACCACTTGGAAGTCCGCTCCGAGGGCCACGTCCACCTGGGTTCCGTCGTTGAGGCGTACCTCGACCTCATAGGCCGCGCCGGAGTCGTCGTCGCGCTCCACTTCGGTGACGCTGCCCTGGCCAACTTTCGCCAGGGCGGCGCTGGTTGCCCTGGCGCGGTCGGCGTCGGTGAGCGCCGGTCCGTCGGAATCGCCATCCAGGGCAAGCTTTCCGATGCTGGCTGTCAGGTCGTCCGGGCTCAGGGAGGGAAGATCCCGGTCTTGTCGGATTGCCCCGGCCGCAATCGAAGCTCCCCCCAGCATCACTGCTGCAGAGGCCGCCCCCGCGATCCACATCGTTCTCTTCCGCATGATCGTCTCCCTTCAGCTGGTCATTCCAGTTTGCTCCGACGCGGGGGAGCGCACAACGAAGAATGCTGCCCGGGCCTGCGTTAACGGCCGGGGCCCTGCGTTAACCTTGTAGCTGGCAGTTTTTCGATTCCGCCGCCCCGCAGCACCACCCCCAACCATCCCCTGGCAGCCGAAGGAGAGTGCGTGTCCCGCTCCGCCGTGTCATCAGCCGACGCCATCAGCGCCCGGCTCCGGGACCTCGAGCTCCTCACCAAAGGACCTGCCTGGGCGCTGACGCGCTCGGCGCCGTGGGTGATCGCCGTGCTCCAGGCCTCCTTCACCCGCACCCGCGCCCAGCTGCCGCTGGAACAGTTCCACGCCGACGTCGACGCCTTCCTCGAGCAGCTCCGCCGGCAGGAGCCCGGCACCGGAGAGCAGCAGGGCGGTTCGGCCGGCGGCGCGCTCTCAGGAAAAAAATATGCGGACGAATGGACCCGCAAGAACTTCCTGACGCGCCGGAACCAGTCTGGCCAGATCGTCTACGAAGTCACCGAGCCTGCTGCCCGCGTCCTGGCCTTTCTGGACAGCCTGTCCAGCGAGCGGTCCACGCTGAACGGCTCCCGGCTCGGCACACTCCTCGGCGATGTGGAAAAGCTCGCCAACGAGACCAACCCCGACCAGACTGCACGGATTGAATCCCTTGAAGAGGAGATCGACGAGCGCCGCCAGCTGATGGAGGACATCAGCTCCGGGGACTTCGACGGACTGCTCGATGACGACGAGGCCGTGGAGGCTGCCGGCAACATCCTCGATCTCGCCGCCAGCCTGCCCGCGGACTACAAGAAGATGCGTGACCGGATTGAAGAGCTCGTGGGGGAGCTGCGCAACCAGATCATCGAGGAATCCCTCAGCAAGGGCGCCACCATGGCGCAGGTACTCGAGGCCGACAAGCGGCTGCGGCAGAGCCCCGAAGGCCGGACGTTCCGGTCCTTCACCGCGTTCCTGGAGGACCCGCAACAGCAGCTGAGGTTCCGATCGGCGATCGGGGAAGTGCTGAGCCGGCAATTCGCGGATGAGCTCAGCCAGGACGAACGCGAGACCCTCAAGAACCTCGTGGCCGAACTCCGCAGCCAGCACAGCCAGATCCAGAGGATCTACGGCAAGCTCAGCGAGAGCCTCAACACCTACGTCCAAAGTGACGACTTCCGGCAGTCGGTCCGGCTCCGCAGGGTCCTGCGGGAGGCCGAGCAGGCGATCCGCTCCCTCCCCTACGAGCGCGAACGGCCCGGCCTGGTCCGCGGGCCGGTGTTGTTCAGCGCCGGCTTCGAATCCCTGGCCATGGTCAAGCTCTTCGACCCGGACGAATTCGCCGCCCCGCCCAAACTGGCTGACCCCATCGCGTTCTCCGACTCGGACCGGGCGCGCTCGCCCCGGTCCGCCAAGGCCAAGCCGGAAGCCATCCGCGCCGCGCTCGTGGGGGCCACCACCCTGACCGAGGCCTGGGCGCAACTGCCAGCCGGGGAACGCCACATCAACTCCATCCGGGCCCTGCTGTCGCAGACCCTCCACGACGGCGCCGGCTTCGACCGCGGCGCCTGGGGCCCCATCGAATTCGAACAAATCGACGGCACCACCCGCACCGCCTACCTGCCCGTCGTCACGCTCGCAAAGGATTGACCATGACTGAAGAGACTGAGACTGAGACTGAGACTGAGACTGAGACTGAGACTGCGACTGCGACTTCGACTGCGACAGAGACTGCGACAGCCGATCTGCCCCCTGTGCCCGCCGACAACGACGGCGGCCACGTCCGGAGCGACCCCTTTACCGTCACTCCCCGGGACACGTTCGTCGACGGCGCCGCCCTCTTCCCGGGCGATACCGGCGTGCTCCCGATGAAAGTCCGGCAGGCGCTCGTGAAGCTGCTCAAGGGCCCATACATCGACGGCGGGCGCGACGAAAAACTGTGGACCACGCTCCTGGACAACCAGCTGATCCTCCGCAGCCGCCTCTCCGAACTTTTCCTCACGCTGCAGCTGGACCACGAACGCAAGGTGGCCGTCCTGCGCCCCGTGGACCCCGAGGCGATCGGCGGCAGCACCCGTTCCAGCATCCTGCGCCAGCAACGTGCCCTGAGCCGGGTCGAAACCATCGTCCTGCTCCGCCTGCGCCTGCTCCTGGACCGCCACGTCACCGCCCAGACAGACCCCACGATCACGCGCGAGGAAATCGCCGAACTCGTGGCCCACTACCAGCCCACCGGCCAGCAGGATGCCCTGCGCGATGCCGACGTCGTCAATCGCGCCATTACCAAGCTCCTGGCCCGCCAGCTCCTCCTCGCCACGGGCCTGGACGAGGTCTACACCATCTCCAACGCCCTCCCCCTGGCCCTCCCGTTCGAAAACATCGGCGACATCCCGGCCCAAATCGAAGCCCTCATCGCGGCCAGCACAGACCAGTCAGGCACCGAGCCACTCCTGGAGCTCGATGCAGATACACCGGCAAGCACGGATGACGACCCGGACGACGACGGTGATGCCGCCCCGGGGGCGGCATCACCGTCGTCGTCCCCCAAAGCGGCATCACCGGCCACGCCTGACGCAACCACGGAAACGAACGAGGCAGCCCAGTGAGCCTCGCAACCATGCTGCCCATGGGCGAGCTCACCAACCCCGGCCAGATGCGCCTGGCCCTCGTCCAGGTGGTCAACTGGGGCACGTTCCATGGCGCCCACACCATGCACGTGGACCGCAACGGCACCCTGCTGACCGGCAACTCGGGCGTCGGCAAGTCCACGCTGTTCGATGCCATGCTTCGGGTCTTCGACGCCCGTCCCCGCTCCAACGAAGCCGCCGCGCAGCGGGCCGGCGGCGCTGTAGAGGACAAGCGCACCACGTTCACGTACATGCGCGGCAAGGTGGGCGACAAGGCGGTGGGCGAGGGCTCCGCGAGTGCGTTCCAGCGCCCCGGCGCCACCTGGTCCGCCGTCGCGCTCACCTTTGACAACGCCGCCGGCACCCGGGTGACGGTATCGGCGCTGTTCGACCTGCCCAAGAACGGCACGGAATCCAGCGTCGGCCGGTACTACATGATCGACAACAAGCCCCTGGACCTCGCGGCGATCGAGGGCATCGCGGAGAAGCGCTTCACCAAGTCCGCGCTGGACGCGATCTTCCCGGACGCCCAGATCTTCGACGTTCACAAGGCCTTCGCCGAACGCTTCCGCCGCCTCCTCGGCATCAACTCGGATCAGGCCCTCCCGCTGCTGCGCGTCATCCAGGCCGGCAAGGGACTCGGCGGCAGCGTCAACACCTTCTTCCGCGACCAGGTCCTCGATGCCCCCGCCACACTTGCGGCGGCGGACGACGTCGTCGAGGAATTCAGCAACCTCATGTCCATCCGGCAGCGCCTCGAGGACGTCCGGCAGCAGCGCGACCAGCTGGCGCCCGTCCCCGGGCTGAACAAGGAATACGCGCAGGCGCTGCTGGACGCGAACCGGCTGCGGGACCTAACAGGTGAGGAATTCGAGGCCTACAAGCAGCAGCTCGCTGTCACGGTCCATGAGAAGACCCTGGCCCGGTTGAAGGAGCTCGCCCAGGCCAAGGCCAGTGACCTCGCCGCCGAACGCGCTGTCCGCGACGGCTTCGCCAAGGAGCTGCGCCAGCTGGAGGGGGAGTACAACAACCAGGGCGGCAACGCGATTTCCGCGATAGAGCAGTCCCTGGAGAACGCCCGGGTGGGGCTCAAGCTCCGGCAGGAGGTGGAGGAATCGACCCGCAAGGCGCTGACCGACGCCGGGCTGGAACTCCAGTGGTCGGCCGCCGGCTGGGAACGGGCCCACGAGCACGCCGCGGCACGCTCGGCCGAGCTCCAGGACGATTCCGAGGCACTCAAGGAACTGCGCTTCGAGGCCTTTGACGGCCACGCCACCCGGAAGCGCGAACTCGCCGCGGCCCAGCAGGAGCTCGTCTCGCTGAAGACGCGAAAGTCGCTGCTGCCGCCGTCGAGCATTGAAAACCGCAGCGCCATTGCGGCCGCCGCGGGCGTGCCCGAGGAACAGATGCCCTTCGGCGGCGAGCTGATCGACCTCGCCGAGGGCCAGGAACAGTGGCGCCCGGCCGCCGAGCGCGCGCTGCGGAGCCTGGCCACCACGCTGCTGGTCCCGGGCGAGCACTTCGCGGCAGTCACCCGGTACCTCAACGATCACTCCGTGCGCGGGGCGCTGCGCGCCGTAGACGTCTCCCGGCCCCTGGCCGGCGGCGCGCTGGCTGTCGAGGACGTGGCCGACGGCGATCTGCTGACCAAGCTCCGTTTCCTCACCGACGCCGGCCTGGCCGCAGGCGCTCACGCCGATGCCCTTGGGCAGGCCAGCGCGTGGCTGCGCGAACGGATTGCCCTCGACTTCGCCTACCCGTGCGTGGAAGACCCGGACCAGCTCGCCGGCCTGGACAAGGGCCTGAGCCTGGGCGGCGTGGTCAAGCGCAACCGCCACACGGTGGAAAAGGACGATCGCTTCACGTCCCGGCAGGACTACGTCCTCGGGTTCGACAACGCCGCCAAGCTCGAACTTGTGGCGGCCCAGGTTGAGGACCTGCAACAGGCGCTGGCCAAGGCCGCCGAACTGGCGCAAACCAGGGAAGAGTCACACCAAGGCATGACCCGCCAGCTCGATGCCCTGCGCCGCGTGGCCGATGACCACCGGACCTGGGAGCAGGTCTCGGCCGCGGTGGCCGCGGAGGAGCTCGCCCGGATCGAGCAGCGCCTCAAGGACGCCCTTGCCGCGCAGGCGGACCTCGAACCGCTGCGTGCCAGCATCGAAGCCGCGCGGCACAGGCACCAGTCCAGCACCGAGGCCGCGGCCGTGCTGCAGAGCGAGTACAAAGCCCTCGATGCGCGCATGACCGCCGCTGATTCGCTGCTCGACGCCGCCCGCAGCCGGCTGGCCCAGGCGCCGCCGTCGGACGCCGGCGTTGCCGCGCTGGAACCGTACTTCGCCGGCTTCGGCGACGTCCTGGAGATGCACGAACTCGACAATCTGGCCAACCAGGTCCGCACGCGGCTCCTTGCGGAACTGCATGGGGCCGAATCCCGCGGGCAGGCCACTTCAGAGCGTCTCACCCGCATTTTCGAGGGCTTCGTCCGTGAATGGGGCACGGCGATTTCCGCGGACCACGGCACCTCGATCGGCGCCGCGGGGGAGTTCGAATCCCGTTACCACGCGATTGTCAGCGACGGGCTGCCCGCCCAGGAGGCTGAATTCCGGCAGTTCTTCAACCAGCGGACCCACGAATCCTTCAGCACCCTGTTGCACCTGCTGGACGAGGAGCGCCGCGCCATCACCAGCCGCATCCTGCCGCTGAACGGAATCTTGTCCGAGGTCAACTTCCACGAGGGCAGCTTCCTGGAACTCGATATCAAACAGACGCTGCCCGCGACGGCTAAGCAGTTCAAGGACGCCATCCAGAACGCGCTCAAGGTCCGGCATACCCGGCCGGGCAAGACGGTCACTGCGGCGTCCGGGGCGGCGACGGACGACGACGCCGAGCTCACCACGCGCTACAAGTCGCTCGAAACGCTCGTGAAGCGGCTCGGTTCGCAGACTCCGGAGGACCGGCGCTGGCGCGCCGAGGTGCTGGACGTCCGCGGCCACCTGTTCATCCAGTGCAAGGAGCACCGCGAAGTGCAGAGTACCGGTGCCCACAGTGCCGGCCCCAAGGGGGCGGGGAAGGGCCAGAAGAAAACCGAGGTCTACATGCACGCGGACACCGGCTCCATGTCCGGCGGCGAGCGGCAGCGCTTCACCGCGTTCATCATGGCGGCGGCGCTGAGCTACCAGCTGGGCATCGCCGAGCAGGGGTTCACCACCTACGGCACCGTCATGATGGACGAGGCCTTCGTGCTCGCCTCGGAGGAGTTCGCCGGGGCGGGCATCAAGGCCCTGCACGAGTTCGGCTTTCAGCTGCTGCTGGCCGCGCCGGAGAACGTGATCGACCTCTCCCGGCACTTGGGATCGGTGACGGAGATCCTGCGGGACAAACGCACTAACCGCTCCGGCGTCCTGACGGCGCCGGTGATTGCCCCGCGTGCGGGGACCGAGGGCATCTGGCGGTCCGAGGCGAACCCTGTGGACATCGTCCTGCGCTGACCACCACTCCACTCCAAGGCAACGCGGGGTCACTTATAGCCCATAAACGCCACCGTTATGGGCTATAAGTGACCCCGCGTTGTTTGCATTGAGACAATTACGTTACTCAAACCTTTCTTAATTATTCAAAGGATAGGCTAGCCTTACTTAGGTTTGCATCACTTACCTAAGGAGTTCCGTGGCTTCCGCCGTCTTCCCCCGTTCCGCCGGCCGCCCAGCCGGCCGCAGCCTCCGCAAGACCGCAGGGCGGCCCGCAGCTCTTCTGGCCGCCGTCGCGCTTACCCTGACCGCTTGCTCCACCGGCCCGGCAACCTCGACGGCGACGGACGCCCCCAGCCAGCCGGTCAGCATCGCTTTCCCGGTCACCATCAAGCACCTCTTCGGCGAGACCACCATCAAGGAACAACCCAAGCGCATTGTGACCGTTTCCTGGGTCAACGACGATGTCGCCATTGCCCTCGGAGTGGTTCCCGTGGGCGTCCCCAAGAACGAATGGGGCGGTAATGACAAGGGCTCCACACCGTGGAAGGACGCCGCGCTGGAGAAGCTCGGCGCGGGCTTCGGCTCGGCGAAGGCCCCCGTCCAGTTCTCCGAGGCCGACGGCATCAACTTCACCGAGATCGCCAAGCTCAATCCGGACGTCATCCTTGGCGCCTACTCCGGCCTGACGGCGGAGGACTACAAGAAGCTCAGCGAAATCGCACCCGTCGTGGCCCAGCCGGAGATCGCCTACGGCACGTCCTGGCAGGACTCCGCCACCATCATCGGCAAGGCCCTCGGCAAGGAAGCCGAAGCCGACAAACTGGTCTCTGACACCGAGGCCACCATCAAGGACAAGGTCTCCAAGTACCCGCAGATCACCGGAAAAACCTTCATCTACGGCAACCTGGAGCCGGACAAGAGCGACGGCGTCAACGTCTACACGGCCAACGACAACCGTCCGCGCTTCCTCAGCGAGATCGGCATGAAGCTCGCATCCGTCGTGGAGGAGAACTCCAAGGGCTCCAAGGAATTCTTCATCCCCTGGTCCGCCGAAAAGGCCAACGAGCTCACCTCGGACATCTTCGTGACCTGGGTGCCGGATGCGGCCACCACCGGCTCCATCAAGGCCGACCCGCTCCTGGGCCAGATCCCCGCCATCAAGAGCGGCGCCCTGGTTGCCGATTCGAACAACACGCTGACGCTGTCCATCTCCGCTTCCTCACCGCTGAGCCTGCCCTGGTCACTGGACACGTTCCTGCCGCAGCTGGCCACCGCAGCGGACAAAGTCACCGCAGCGAAGTAACACCCTCCCATGACGAACAGTACGACGACGGCGCCCGCCGCCAGCGCGGCCGGCGCACCCCCGGCCCCCACCGGGAGGAAAGCCCCCGCAACGCAGGCCGCCTGGCTGCTGGCCGCCGTCGTCGTACTTGTTCTGGTCTGTGCAGCGTCCCTGACCGTCGGCGCCCGCGGGATTCCCCTCGGCACCGTCTGGCAGGCGCTGACGCAGTTCGACCCCACCGACGGCAACCACGCCGTCATCCACGCCCGCATCCCGCGCACCGTGCTGGGCCTGCTGGCCGGCGGCGCCCTCGGGCTGGCGGGCGCGGCCATGCAGGGGGTGGCCCGCAACCCCCTCGCCGACCCCGGCATCATCGGCGTCAACGCCGGCGCCGCCCTCGCCGTCGTCACCGGGATCTACGTCTTCGGCGTTTCGACCCTGACCGGCTACATCTGGTTCGCGTTCATCGGCTCCGCAGCAGCCGCCGTCGCCGTCTATCTGATCGCCTCCATGGGACGTGACGGGGCGACGCCGGTCAAACTGGCACTCGCCGGCGCGGCCCTGAGCGCAGGGCTGTATTCGCTGATGAACGTCGTCCTGGTCTCCAGCCAGGACACCCTGGACCGGTTCCGTTTCTGGCAGGTCGGCGGGATCGCCGGCCGGGACTGGTCGGTGGTGCTGCCCGAGCTGCCGTTCCTGGCTGCCGGGGCACTGATCGTCCTGTTCACCGGGCGGATCCTGAACAGCCTCGCCCTCGGGGACGACATCGCCCGAGGCCTGGGCCAGCGCGTCGGCCTGGCCCGCGGCGTCACCGCGCTGGGCATTGTGCTGCTCTGCGGCTCCGCCACGGCACTGGCCGGGCCAATCGGATTCGTCGGCCTGGTGGTTCCGCACGCCGTCCGCTTCCTGACCGGCCCGGACTACCGCTGGATCCTGCCCTTCTCGCTGGTCCTGGCACCCGTGCTGCTCCTGCTCTCGGACGTGGTGGGCCGTGTCATCCTGCTCCCCGGCGAAGTCCCCGCGGGCATCATGACGGCCCTGGTGGGTGCGCCCGTCTTCGTGTGGCTGGTCCGCCGCGGGAAAGGGGCAGGGCTGTGAGCCAGGCAGACCTCGCCAACGTCAGGCACGAGCTCGGTGGCAGCGCCCCCGCAGAGCACCAACCGGCCGGCAATGCCCGGTTCATGAGCCGGACGGCCCTCCTGGCCTTCGCCGTCGTGGTGCTCCTCGCTGTCAACATCCTGCTGGGCAGCTACACCGTCACCATCCCGGACTTCTTCAGGATCCTCACGGCCCACCTCACCGGCGGCGAGAAAATCCCCGGCGCCAGCTTCATCGTGATGGAGAACAAGCTCCCGCGGGCAGTCATCGGCACCATGATCGGGATTGCCTTCGGGCTCTCGGGCATCCTGTTCCAGACCATGCTGCGCAACCCGCTGGCCAGTCCCGACGTCATCGGCATCAGCTACGGGGCAAGCGCGGCCGCCGTCACCGCCATCGTCGTTTTCGGGGCCTCCGGAGCGGCCGTTTCCGGCGCGGCGCTGTGCGGGGCCATGGCCGTAGCGGTCTTGATCTACACGATCTCCCGGAGCGGTTCCCTCGGATCAGGCGGCGGCAACCGTGGCAACGCGGCCGGGAGCCGGCTCATCCTGGCCGGCATCGGCATCGCCGCGGCACTGAACGCCGTGGTCAACTTCCTCATGACACGGGCGGACATCCGCACCGCGTCCGAGGCCCTGATCTGGCTGAACGGGTCCCTGAACTCCGCCAGCTGGGACCGCGCCGGCGTGCTGGCACTGGCGCTGCTGGTCCTCGTGCCCGCCGTCGCCGTCCTCGCCGGACCGCTCCGGATCCTGGAACTGGGAGACGACGCCGCCGCCGGACTCGGCATCCGGGTAGGCATCACCCGGCTGGGCGTGGTGGCCGCCGCCGTCGCCCTGGCCGCCGTCGCCACGGCCGCCGCCGGGCCTGTGGCGTTCGTGGCCTTCCTGGCCGGCCCCATCGCGCGCCGCTTCACCGGCACGTCCAGCCTCCCGGCCGCCGCGTTCGTCGGGGCCCTAATTGTCCTCGCAGCGGATTACTTCGCCGCCAACATCGCCCCCCTGCTGCTGGACGGCACCGTCCTGCCCGTCGGCGTGGTCACCGGCGCGCTGGGAGCCCCGTTCCTGCTGTGGCTCCTGGTCACAGCCAACCGAAAGGACGCCTGACATGGCAGTTCTCAACGCCAAGGACCTGACGCTGCAGTACGATCAGCGCCGGGTGGTGGAAGACCTCACGGCGGAGCTCCCCGAGGGCAAGGTGACAATGATCGTGGGCGCCAACGCCTGCGGAAAGTCCACGCTCCTCCGCGGCCTGTCCAGGCTGCTGAAGCCGGCCGGCGGTACCGTGACGCTCGACGGCAAGGACATCCATTCCCGTCCAGCCAAGGAACTCGCCCGCATCCTCGGCCTGCTCCCGCAGCACCCCGCCGCCCCCGACGGCATCCTGGTCCGCGACCTCGTGGGCCGCGGCCGCTACCCACACCAAGGTTTCTTCCGCAGCTGGAGCGCGGCCGATGATCTAGCCGTGCAGCGCGCGCTCGAAGCAACCGAAACGCTGGAGCTTGCCGAGCGCAATGTCGACGAACTCTCGGGCGGGCAGCGCCAGCGCGTGTGGATCGCGATGGCGCTTGCCCAGGAAACCGAGGTGCTCCTGCTCGACGAGCCCACCACCTACCTGGACCTGGCCCACCAGGTGGAGGTCCTGGACCTGATCACCGACCTGAACCGGCACCGCGGCACCACCGTGGCTATCGTCCTGCACGACCTGAACCTGGCGGCCCGGTACGCGGACCATGTGATTGCCATGAAGGGCGGCAAAATCGTGGCAGAGGGCACCGCCACCGACGTCGTCACCGAGGACTTGGTCCGTGACGTCTTCGGCCTGGACTCGCGGGTGCTGCCCGATCCCATATCCGGCACGCCGCTGATCATTCCGCTTGGCCGGCACCACACCCATTTCCCAAAAGCCGAATCAGCAACCCTGGAGTTGGTCCCATGAGGGCAGTTAACAGCAGCGCAACCACCCAACCGATGACTTTGGCGCTCGGCGTGACGGTGGCCGCGGTGCAGCAGCTCAGCCCCAATTTCCGCCGCATCACCTTCGGCGGGTACTCCCTGCGTGACTTCGGCGTCCACGGCGAAACCCTGGACCTGCGCGTGAAGCTGATGATCCCGTCCCTCGCCGAGGACGGCACCCAGCTGCCGCTGCCGGTGTTCCAGATGGAGCAGTCCGGCTGGTACCAGGAATGGCTGGCCATGGATCCGGCGACCCGCGGCTCCATGCGCACCTACACCGTGCGGCAGGGACGCCTCGACGCCGTCTACCCGGAGATCGACGTCGACTTCGTGCTGCACTTCGATGCCGCCGGCAACGGCGGACCCGCCGCCAACTGGGCCCTGAACGCCAAGCCCGGCGACGCCCTCACCATCATCGGACCCAACAACCGGGCCGCGCACTGTGTCACGGCGGAGACCTACTCCGGCATCGAATGGCGGCCCGGCATGGCCCAGCGGGTACTCCTTGCCGGCGACGAGACCGCTGTTCCGGCCATCAGCGCCATCCTGGAAAGCCTCCCGTCCTACATGAGCGGGCACGCGTTCCTTGAAGTCCCCGAGGCCGGCGACTTCCTGGAGCTTGAGTCGGACGCCGACGTCGAAATCACCTGGCTGGCACGCGGCGCCTCGATTGGCCGCTCACGTCCGCACGGCGAACTGCTGCAGGAGGCGGTCCGCGCCGCTGTTCCCGAGCCGGGCTGGGTGGGCTTCAAGGCCGCGGCCGGTGGAGCCGGCCCCGAACCCGATGACGTCAACGTGGACCAGGACATCCTCTGGGAAACCCCCGCCCGGATGGACTCCGCGGCGATCGGAGCCAGCAAAAACCCGGGCAAGCCCGCCGGGGCCCTGCCGTTCTACGCCTGGATCGCCGGCGAAGCGGCCACCGTCAAGGAGCTGCGCCGGTACCTTGTGCGCTACGTGGGGATCGACCGGAAGCAGGTGGCGTTCATGGGGTACTGGCGGCAGGGGAGAGCCGAGCTGTAGTTTTCGGCGGTGCCGTCCGCCTGTTCTACCGGGCTTCCGCCCCGGACCGTTGCTTTGCCATGCGGGTCTCGGGGCGGTCACCTTGGGTTAACTTGCTCTTTCCCTGCCCGTTTTTTGAGGTGGTTAGGGTTTTGGGGTGGCTTCATTTCCTTTGCTTCCGGATCGGGGTGGGCGGCGCGTCTTTGTTGCCTTGGGGGACTCCTTCACCGAGGGTGTGGGGGACTACGATCCCCGGTTCCCGAACGGCGTGCGGGGCTGGGCGGACCGGGTCGCGGAGAAGCTGGCCAAAGCGCAGCCGGGGTGGGAGTACGCCAATCTGGCCATCCGCAGCAAGCGGCTGCGCCACATCATCGGTGAGCAACTCGGTCCTGCTTTGGCCATGGAGCCGACGCTCGTCACCCTGTACGCGGGCGGCAACGACATCCTGGATTTCGGCACGGACATCGGCACCCTCATGGAGGACTACGAGTCCGTCGTGGCTGCGCTCGCCGGCACGGGGGCCACGCTGGTGCTGTTCACCGGCTTCGACGTCAAGGTCTCCGCGCTGCTGGAGCCGCTGAAGAAGCGCAACGCCTTCTACAACCGGCGGGTCCGCGAGATCGCCGGCCGCTACGGCGCGGTGCTGGTGGACTACTGGCGCTTCGACGCATTCCATGACCCACGGATGTGGGATTCGGACCGGCTGCATATGTCCAAGGCAGGCCACAAATACCTCGCCTCACAGGTCCTGGACCACCTCGGCGTGCCCCACAAGATCAAGCCCAAGGAGTTGGAGCCGCCGGTGAAACCGGGCCTGCGGGAGTGGGAACGCCGGCAGCGCCGCTGGGTCCACGACTGGGTGCTGCCCCTGTTCGGACGCAAACTGCGCGGCGTCACCCTCGGCGACCAGCTCCGGCCGCGCTGGCCCGAACCCGTGAGGGTCCCCCGCAAGGGCGGCCTGAAGAAGCTACTAAAGAATCAACGCGCCGGGAACCAGGCCAGCGCCGGGTAGCCGCCAGGGACTCAGCTGTCCAGCAGGTTTTCGTAGCCCGGAGCCACCCTGTTGGCATGGAACTCCATGACCTCGAAATCAGCCACACCATTGACGTAGAACGGGTCCTTGGCCAGGGCGGCATCCAGGCTGGCCCGGTCCGCGTTGGAGAGCAACAGGCCACCGGTGCGGGGGATTTTGCGCCCCGCGACCATGAAGACGCCCTCGTCGAAGGCCGCCTGCAGCCACGTGACATGCGCCGCAAGATGGAACTCCACGATGTCGTCGGGGACCTTGTATGTCAGGGAGACTACGTACATGCGGCCAGCCTACCGGTACCCGGCTGCGGGCAGGCGGGAACTTTTCTGGAATTCCCCAGCCTGAAGTTGAATCGTCAAGCTTCCAGTCTCCTAGAATGTAGCCATGACCGAACCCCGCTGGCTCAACGCCGACGAACGCCGGGCCTGGCTTGCCCAGCTCAGCATCAACACCATGCTGCCGGCAGCCCTGGACACCCAGCTCCATGCCGCGGGCAAGCTTTCCCTGTTCGACTACAACGTGCTGGCGATGCTTTCGGAGACCGAGGGGCGTTTCCTGCCCATGAGTGAGCTCGCCGCGCGCACCAGCGCCTCCCTGTCCCGGCTCTCCCACGTTGTCACCAAGCTGCAGAACCGCGGCTGGCTTGAGCGGCGGCCGCACCCCGGCGACGCCCGCGTCACTACGGCGCACCTGACCGATGTTGGCATGGAGACGATCGTGAAGCTTGCCCCGGGCCATGTGGAGGCGGTCCGGTCACTGTTCCTCGACGCCTTGGGCCCGCAGGACGTCGCGGACCTGGCCCGGATCGGCGAAAAAATCGTGGCCCGCCTCGACGACGACCACTGGATTCTGCGGGACATCTAAGCACCAATGCTGAATGCGCCGCCGTCGGGCATCCCGTCTTTGTTGCTCGCGGCAACTGCTGGCAGACTTGACCCATGGATTTCACGTCCCGCTACGTAGCCCTTGGAGACTCCTTTACGGAAGGCGTCGGCGACGACGACCCCACCCGGCCCAATGGCGTCCGGGGCTGGGCGGACCGCGTGGCAGAGGGGCTCGGCGCCGCCGACCCGGACTTCGGGTACGCGAACCTTGCCATCCGCGGCAGGAAGCTCCGCCAGATCATGGCCGAACAGGTGGATGCCGCCGTCGCACTCAAACCCACCGTGGTCAGCATCTACGCCGGCGCCAACGACATCCTCCGGCCCAAGGTCGACATCGATGACCTGCTGGCCGACTACGACGCCGGGATCCGCAAGCTCACGGCCACCGGCGCCACTGTGGTGATGTTCACCGGCTTCGACGCGAGGGGCTCCAAGATTTTCGGCACCATGCGCGGCCGCACGGCCATCTACAACGAACTGGTTCGTGGCATCGCCGGAGACAACGGTGCCCTGCTGGTCGACTACTGGCGTTTCAGCGAGTATTACGACTGGGGCATGTGGGCCACCGACCGGATGCACATGTCCGCCGCCGGCCACGCGAACATGGCCAAGCGCGTCCTTACGGTCCTGGCCCACGAGCACTCGATAGACGTCCCGCCCATGACTCCGGTCCCTGAGTTGAGCCGAGTGGACGCCCTCCGTGCGAATGCCCGATGGGTCCGCGAATTCGCCGGGCCGTGGGTTGTCCGGCGCGTCACCGGCAAGTCCTCCGGCGACGGACTGGAACCGAAGTACGGCCAGCTGACCCACCTCTAGAACGGCAACCTAGCCACGGAATCCCGGCGTCGCGAGCAGTTCCCCGGTGCGGCGCACGGCGAGCACATCGATGTCCCAGCCGTCTGTGGCCCGGTGCAGCATTGCCGTCCCGCCCGCAACGATCGCCGTGGCCAGCACATCGGCCGTGACAATGTCTGCTGCGGCCACGGAGACCTGGGCGAACTCGACGCCGCGGGAGCCCGCAGTCCAGATGTGGTCCCCCCGCTCCGCCGAGCCCGACGTCGCGAGGGCGCACCGGGTGCCAGGCCCGCCCAGCCCGTAGGCGGAAAGCAGTGCCGAGCGGTCCAGCGGGTCAACCACCCCGGCCGCCCACGCGGCTCCGCTGCCCGGCACGGGCGAGCCCATCACCAGCACGTCGCCGCCGGCATTCAGGCACCAGTCGGTGATCCCCCGGCTCCGCAGCGCGGCACCGGCCTGCCCGATCGCGTAGCCCTTGATGATCCCGGAAAGATCCAGCACGCCGTCGGGCCGCTCCGGGGAGAACGCGCCCTCCGTCATGAGCCGCCAGCTGAGTGCATCCGCGTAGCGGTCCCGCATCCCGGCGGATGCGCCCCGCAGGGAAAGCTCCCCGCGCGCCAGCCGGCTGGCCTCGGAATCGGGACGGTAGAGGCTGAAGGTCTCATCCGCGCGGGCAAACACCCGTTCGACGGCGGTGGCTGCGGTGTCGAGCTCAGCACCACCGTCGCCCGCTGTTACCGGGATGGCCCCGGACGGAACTGTCAGGCTGATGACGGTGCCCATGGAGCCGAAGGTCCGGGCCTTCAGAGCGGAGCCGCCCAGCTCAGAGGTTGGCTGCATCGAGGGCCGCCTGAAGGGAGTTCAAGTACGCGTCGGAAGTCACCGTGGCACCGCTGATGGTCTGCACGTTCGCGGACTGCGCTTGGAGCACCTCGTCGCGCAGGAGCGGGGCTGCCTCGTTGCTGATCTGCACCGACCTGCGTTCAGCGTCGGTCAGCTGCAGTGCCGTGACATCAGTGATCTTTCCGGCCTGAACCGTGATCTGGACCTGGACGGAGCCGAACCTGGTCTGGACCACCGAGCCGGCGTACGTCCCCACGGCCTTCGCCGAGGCCCCCGTGGCGCCCGAGGCCCCCGTGGAGCCCGCGCCAGACGAGCCGGACGAAGCTGATGAGCCGCCCGTGCCCAACGCTTTGGCGCCGGTGGCCGCGCTCGCGACGGAGCTGCTGGTATCGGCTATGTGGACGCCCGACTGCCAGCCTGCAATGAGGATGCCGGCGGAGGCCAGGGCTGCTGAAACCGCGGCGCGGGTTCTCACCAGTCGAACCTTTCGTAGTGGAGTTGGTCTTCCCGGACGCCGGCGTCGCGGGCGTCCTCAAGCACGCTTTGCGCCCAGGCGGCGGGGCCGCAGACGTACACGTCAGCCTCGGCGACGTTCGGGTCAAAACTGGCCAGCCGGTGGCCGGCACGCGCGGAGCCCTCCGGCAGCCAGGTCCGGACACCGGCCGGGCGGGAGCCGGTCAGGTGGAAGAGCGTGGCTCCGCGCTGCTGGCAGAGGGCGAGGATTTCCTCGCCCAGGTAAAGCCCGGATTCGCTGTGCCCGCGGAGGATGACAGTGGCGTTCCCGGGCTGGAAGGGCGTGCTTTCCAGCAGGGCGCGGATCGGGGTGATGCCAATCCCGGCACCGACTATCACCACGTGGTTTCGGCTCCGCGCGGCCGTGCTGAACAGCCCGTAAGGACCCTCCAGCGCCACCTTGGTGCCCGGCCTCAGCGCGGCCAGCTGAGCCGAACCCCGGCCCAGGTTGCGGACGGTGATCCGCAGCGTGCCCTGGCCGGCGGCGTCGAAGTGCACGGGTTCGGCGGACAGACTGAACGGGTGCGGATGCCACCACAGGCCGGGAGCCAGGAACCGCCAGATGAAGAACCGGCCGCCGCTGCCTGCCAGCTGGTCCAGGCCAAGGCCGGACATCTCGATGCTCACCACCCCAGGCGCCACCCGTACCACCCGCTTAACGGTCAACTGGTGCCTGAACGTTGCCACCAGGGGCTGGGCCACGCGGTAGTAGAGCAGGGCGGCGCCGGTGGCGATGCACAGTGCCAGCCAGTACCAGCGCTGCCAGGTGCCCTCGGCAAAGAGACCGCCCACACTGAACTGGTGGGGGATCGCGGTCAGGACCGCCGCGTACGTCAGGAGGTGGACGGCGTACCAGAATTCATAAGGGAACCGACGTCGGACGGCCACGAGGGAGGTCACGACGACGGCGATGAACAGGAGCATGGAGATATAGGCCAGCCACATGTCCGGTACCAGGACCCACAGCGCAACCGACTCACTGACAGGGTCCAGCCCTTCGGCCATGCCGTAGCCGATCGCGATGAGGATCCCGTGGGCGAGCAGGAGGTACAGGGCAGGCTTGCCCAGCTTGCGGTGAAACTCAAGCGCGCGGTCGTGGCCGACGGTGTGGTCGATGACCGGAATGCGGGCTGCCAGGAGCAGCATGAGAAGCACCAGATCCATGCCTGCGAGGCCGGCCACAATCCCCAACGCGGTGAAGGAGCCGGCCGCCGTCGAGAAGCCGGCAATGCCGCCATCGGCCAGCCACAAAGCGACGGCGCCCGCCAGGGACGCCCAGAAAAGGACCGTCAGCAGGTCCGTTCTCAGCAACCGCCGCCGGTGCTGTCCCCTGAAGGGGTTCGCAGCGCCACCGGAGCGGCGGCGAACCCCGGGACGGCTCGTCAGAAGTTGTGTGTTCATGCATCCAGAATCGTCTCTCTGCCTATCATTTGGCTGTGAAAATGCTTCGTCAGGCATATGACCTCGGCGCACCCCGCCCGTCTGCCCGGACGGGCTGACGGCCGCTGCCCCATACACCATTCATTGACGGATTGGTCTTTAAATCGCCGAACTCGTAGACTTGGTAGGCGCTAGGTGGCGCGGAGCGTGCGCAATTGCTCCGGTTGGCAGGACTCGTCTGAGAAATCGACGGTCCTGCAGGCCGGTAGTTAGGGGCTCAAGTTGCGCGCATTCCTGTATTCGCCCAGCATCCCGGCACTTCGCAATGGCTGTCCAAGGACCGTCACCGTCAGGTGCCCGTGGCCCACAATCTTCGCCGCAGTGAGGAACCAGACGGTTTGTGCCGTCTGCTTCAATCCCGCGGAATCGGTGATTGGGGGCGGGAGCCGGATGCGGACGCCGCCTAACGCACGGTCAGCGGGAACTCCGTTAGCCGTTTCATATATTTTTGAGGAGAGTCGTCATGGCAGCACACTGCCAGGTGACCGGAGCCGAGCCGGGCTTTGGACACAGCATTTCGCACTCGCACCGTCGCAACAAGCGCCGGTTCGACCCGAATATCCAGAAGAAGCGCTACTGGGTTCCGTCCCTGCGCCGCAACGTCACGCTGCAGGTCTCTGCTCGTGGCATCAAGACCATCGACGTACGCGGCATTGACGTAGTCGTCGCCGCCATCCTGGCACGAGGAGTGAAGCTCTAATGGCAAAGGATAAGGACGTACGTCCGATCATCAAGCTGAAGTCGACCGCGGGCACGGGTTACACCTACGTGACGCGCAAGAACCGTCGTAACGACCCGGACCGACTGGTTCTGAAGAAGTACGACCCCAAAATCCGCCAGCACGTCGAATTCCGAGAGGAGCGCTAAACACATGGCTAAGAAGTCAATGATCGCTAAGAACGAACAGCGTAAAGTCATCGTCGAGCGTTACGCTGCAAAGCGCCTCGAACTGAAGAAGGCCCTGGTTGATCCCAACTCAACCGACGAAGTACGTGAAGCTGCTCGCCTCGGCCTGCAGAAGCTGCCCCGCAACGCCTCACCGGTACGTCTGCGTAACCGCGACATCATCGATGGCCGTCCCCGCGGTACCTTCCAGAAGTTCGGCATCTCCCGTGTTCGCTTCCGCGACATGGCTCACCGCGGTGAGCTCCCGGGTATCACGAAGTCTTCCTGGTAATTCAGTAGTCCTGAAGCCAGTGGCTTGAAGGAGGGCCGGCAACCGTTTGGTTGCCGGCCCTTTTTGTGTTTAAGGCACCGATTGCGGGTGCCTGGGGCGCTCTGGGTGGTCCGAGGTCCGCCGCGGTGCTGCGTCGCCGGCTGCGGCGGGGTTGTTCCTTTGTTTCGTGCCTGCGGTGTTGGTGGGGGCCGGCGGTGTTGGTTGACTGCGTGCTGGTTGTGGTGATGCACGGCATAGTTGGTGGTTGTGGTGCCGGGGTGCCGTTTGGGGGTCGGGAGCGGTGTTCTGCCGCGGATTTCCGGGGTTGCGGGGTGGTGGGGCCGTGGCCGGGGGTGGAGTTGCGGTGGGGCGTGGGTGGGTGTATTGTTTTCTAAGTCGCCGAGAGGGAGACCAGCGAGAAG